>VSOB01000043.1 GCA_009774625.1 Lachnospiraceae bacterium | reverse complement strand
GGTAATCAGAAAGCGGTTTCCGTTTTCCGGTGCATACAATTCGCTTTTGCAGCCGGAGCGCAGAAAGGGCGGCAGGTCATTGTTTCTGCCATAGATCAGATGCCCCTCTCTGGAATAGGCAAAGGCGGTACAGCCTCTGATTTCCACAGGAATATTCTGTTCCAGATTATACATACAGCAGCCCATGCACAGCATCCAGGAGCAGAAATACAGATAATTGGTATTGAGAGCGTCGCTTACGCCCCGTATTTCATCACACACTTCAGGAAAAAATGTGTGCAGTATTTTTTCGCTTTCTGTTCCGTGTCTGAGCTGGAACTCATCCAGACAAAGCGGAAAAGCGACGTGCTGCTTTTTAAAAATAGTTCCTCTTTTCACACCCATTTCGTAATGCCTGCCTTTTAATCTTAAATGGTACATTTTTTATCCTCCTTCTGTACTTTCCGGTAATTCTGCATCCAGTATAGTAGAATAAAAAATTTGTTGCAAGAGGATTCGGGAGCAAAAAGAATGTCCCTTTTACTGTTCGTGCTGCTCTGTGCCGATAAAGTTCCGTTACCTTGAAAACGACGGATCAGGCAGTTATTCATCGTAGATAACAGATAACTGCCTGACAAATTGAAAGTTCAGTTTATCTGCCATATACCGTTTTCCTTTAGAAGCCCCACATAAACTTCTGCGATTTTTACGCATGGTGGGACAAAGTATACCCAAAGCATTTGGAATGCCTTATCTTCGTACTCATCACCTGGGACATTGACGGGAGAAACGCCGCCATGGACGGACTTTTCTTCGGGTGTTACATCATTTTCAGCTATTGTGATTTCCTCAAAACTTAATTTATTATTTCAGTGATATCACTCTGTGTTTCCGGCTTCACTCTGCGATTCCTGATATCATCGGCACCCGGATCTGTCAATACGAAAAGCAAAAGGGACGAAAGAATGCTGCAAAGTTCCCGGATACAAAGAAAAACGACAGGAATTTCTCCTGCCGTTTGCTTTTTCTTATCGGGAATCCAAGATGCGATGATTAAAATGTATTGCCGGGGAAGCGGGGAATGCCCTGCAGGCCGGGTTTCAAATCTTCGTCGGAGGGAATGTAGTCGGTCATTTCTCCGTCGTTGTATTTTCCATAGGCTACCATATCAAAATATCCCGTACCTGTCAGGCCGAATAAGATGGTTTTTTCTTCGCCGGTTTCTTTGCATTTCAGCGCTTCGTCAATGGCGACGCGGATTGCGTGGCTGCTTTCGGGGGCCGGCAGGATGCCTTCCACCCGTGCAAAGCTGGTTGCTGCTTCAAATACGGCAGACTGCTCCACACTGACCGCTTCCATGATACCGTCATGATAAAGCTGGGAAAGGATGGGACTCATGCCGTGATAACGCAGGCCGCCTGCATGGTTGGCAGAGGGGATGAACCCGCTTCCCAGAGTGTACATTTTGGCAAGGGGGCATACCTTTCCGGTATCACAGAAGTCATAGGCAAATACGCCCCGTGTCAGGCTGGGGCAGGATGCAGGTTCTACGGCAATGATGCGGTAATTCTTTTCTCCCCGGAGGATTTCACCTGCGAAGGGAGAGATCAGGCCGCCCAGATTGGAGCCGCCGCCGGCGCATCCGATGATAATATCGGGAGTGATATTGTATTTGTCAAGGGCAGCTTTTGTTTCCAGGCCGATAATAGTCTGATGCAGCAGTACCTGATTGAGCACACTGCCCAGAACATACCGATAGCCTTCTCTGGTGCTCTCGGCTTCCACGGCTTCTGAAATGGCACATCCCAGACTTCCGGTGGTGCCTGGATGCTCTGCCAGGATTTTCCGGCCGATTTCGGTGGTGGTGCTGGGAGAGGGCGTAACGGTAGCGCCATATGTTTTCATAACTTCCCGGCGGAAGGGTTTCTGCTCATAAGAGACTTTAACCATATATACCAGACAGTCCAGGCCGAAGTAAGAACAGGCCATAGAAAGGGCCGTACCCCACTGCCCGGCGCCGGTTTCCGTGGTAACGCCTTTCAGTCCCTGCTTTTTCGCATAATATGCCTGTGCAATGGCAGAATTGAGCTTGTGGCTGCCGCTGGTGTTATTGCCTTCGAATTTATAATAGATTTTAGCCGGGGTCTGCAGCTTTTCTTCCAGACAGTAAGCCCTGACCAGCGGCGAAGGCCGGTACATTTTGTAAAAATCCTGAATTTCCTGAGGAATCGGTATATAGGCATTGGTTTCATCCAATTCCTGCGCCACCAGTTCATCACAGAACACTTCGGACAGTTCCTGGGCAGTCATGGGTTTTAGTGTACCGGGATTTAACAGGGGAGCCGGTTTGTTTTTCATATCCGCACGCAGGTTATACCATGTGGTGGGGATTTCCGTTTCCTGCAAATAAATTTTATAAGGGATTTTATGATCTTGCATACGATTTCCTCCTGATTTGCATGCTGATTTTCAGAGTTATCTTTTTGCAGCTTCTGAATTTTTTATGGCGTTCCATTCATGTTAGCACACAAAATAGGATACTGCAATTGTTTTTCCGGCTGAATTGTGTTATAACAAAAGACGGGTTTATAAAATTGAGGATGGATAAAATAAATGAATGACAGGGTACTTTTGGATACGGATTTAAAAACCATTGGAGAAGTCATAGACACGCCAACCATGCTGTTTAATGCGGACCGGGTGATCAGACTGAACAGTCGGGCAAAGCTGTTTCCTGTTGAGGACTGTGGGCTCCAGCGCCTTTTTAACACATATAAAAAATCCGAAAAGGTAAAAATAAAGGAAAAGCTTCAGGGGACAGACGGGATTTCGATTCGTGTCCGCATTGCGGCCAGACGGGTTTCATATTTGGGAGATACATTTCTGATCGGTGAGATTCAGGAGGCGGCTCCGGAAGGAGAGAATATGGATGCTGCAGGCTCTGCGGTCTACCGGATGATGCTGGAGATGACACAAAAGATGGGGCGGTTTTCTTCGGAAGAGGAAATTAATCACTTTATTCTGGAATATTCCCAGAAAGCGGTCAAAGACTATGGATACTGTTCGGTAATGTCTGTTCAGGACGGCGTTGCGGTGATTGTGGAAAAAGCGGGGTATTCGGACCGGGTTTACGGGCTGCGGATGCCGGTTGAGGATACATTTCTTTACCATGCCACCCAGGGAAAATGTGACAGGATTGTCAATATCGGAGATCTGCATTTGCAGCCTTATGACAGCATTTACAGCAGGCAGGTTCTGGCGGCAGAGGGAAACGGCAGAATATGCTCCACCATTTCGGCCCCGATCTGCATAGATGGTATGCTGACAGGGATGATCAATCTTGACAGTGCACAGGTCAACGCTTTTGATGAGGAAGATACGGCGCTGCTTTCTCTTGTGAAAAACAATGTGGAGATCGCCCTGACCAACAGAAAGCTGCATCAGCAGGTGTTGAATGCAGAACTGGATTTTCTGACAGGGATCGGCAACCGACGCTATTTTGAAAAAGCATTTCGATTTGCGGACAAAAAAAATCTGTGGGTGGTGCAGTTTGATATGAACCATTTAAAACCGGTCAATGACAGATACGGGCATGCATGGGGAGACCGCATTATCTGTGAATTTGTCAAAAAGCTGGAAGGCATCAAGCAGCAGAAGGAAGCGATTGCCCGTATGGGCGGCGATGAATTTGCCGGTATTTTTTATGCGGAAAGCGAACAGGAGATGATAAGGCGGATGGAAGAGCTGCAGGAGGAGATCCGGCGGGAGCCGGTTACGGCTATGGGTGAACAGATCATCTATTCCTTCAGCTATGGCATCTGCGGATATCAACCGGGAGAGAATGATCAGGTGTTAAGAAATATGATCAAATGTGCCGACGACAGGATGTATCAGTATAAGGCCGCCTATAAGAAAAAATATCCATTTGGTATTGCTGACAGAGAAGCAGAAAAAGCGTTGATCTAATATAGAACAAAAAAGAGGATAGGACAGGAGTGGATGAGGATGACAGAAATTCCGAAAGCAGATCAGATTTACAGACATTTCAAAGGGAACTTATATAGAATCGTTACTTTGGCCGTACATTCGGAAACCGGAGAAAAAATGGTGGTATATCAGGCTCTTTACGGAGATTATACAGTGTATGTGAGAGAACTCTCCATGTTTGCAGGCAGTGTGGACAGGAAGAAATATCCGGAGGCGGAGCAGGAAGAGCGGTTCAAGCTGGTCACAGAGCTGGTAGGACAGGGGCAGGGAGCTTCCATACAGGTGCGGACCTGTCCGGATGAGCCGATACAGATTCAGACCGGTACCGATGAGCGGATGGCAGGAAAGACAGAAGAGGAAGCGGCGCAGGCGGAGCCGGTTCTGGCCGGGCAGGTACAGACCGGACAGGAAGGTACAGAGGCCGCCCGGTGCAAATCCGAAGAGACAAAGCCGGTTCACAGAAAGCCGGAAGAAGTACGGACGGCACGGGGAGAGTCAGATGTGTCAGAGCCGGTTCATGAGGAGCAGAAGGAGACAGCGCCAGAGCAGACAAAAGCAGGCGCGAAAGAGTCAGGCCGGGCAGACGGCGAGGATGAGAAGCCTGGGGAGCCGGAGCAGCAGGCTGCGGATAAAAGAGAGGATTCTCCGCTGGACCCGTTCCTGCTGGACTTTCTGGATGCCGACACATACCGGGAACGGCTGAACCTGCTGGCGGCGCTGCATGTGCGGCTGACTGATGAAATGGTGAATACGATGGCGGTTTCTCTGGATGTGGAGATTCAGGAGGGGGATATCGAAGAGCGGTATGAGGCGCTGAAAAACTGTCTCCTCACACTGGAAAAATATGAGTGTAACCGGGTCAGATAGGAGAGACGACAGGAGTCTGTATGGAATACAAAAGCATAACAAAGGGGCTGTTTCTGGCCAGACCCAACCGCTTTATTGCGGATGTGCAGATCGGCGGCAAGGTCCGGCAGGTACATGTAAAAAATACGGGCAGGTGCCGGGAACTTTTGGTACATGGGGCGGAAGTGTTTCTGGAAAAATCGGACAGGCCGGGAAGAAAAACCGGCTATGATCTGGTTGCGGTGAAAAAGGGAGGCCGCCTTATCAATATGGATTCCACAGCGCCCAATCAGGCAGTGGGAGAATGGCTGGCTGACGGCCGCCTGTTTCCCTGTGTGGCAGAGATCAGACCGGAAACGACCTATGGTAGTTCCCGGTTCGATTTTTATATCCGGACGGCTGGCGGCGGTGACAGACAAGGCGATAAAACGGGCAGAGAAAGTAAGGCGGAAAAGCAGATTTTAATGGAAGTAAAAGGGGTGACACTGGAGCAGGGCGGCGCAGCTCTGTTTCCTGATGCGCCGTCAGAACGGGCCGTTAAGCATGTGCGGGAGTTGATACAGGCGAAAAAAGAGGGATATGAGACATATGTGTTGTTTGTGATACAGATGACGGGAGTGTCATATTTTATGCCCAATGGGGAAACCCATCCGGCTTTCTGCCAGGCTTTGTGGGAGGCGGCGGACAGCGGTGTCCATATTCTGGCGTATGACTGTAAGGTATGGGAAAGCGGTATGAGACTGCGCAGTCCGGTGGAGATTCGCAGAGGGCCATTTTCGGCCGGGCGGCCATAAGAGGATGCCGGCACAATGGAGGGGGAAAGAGAATGGGGCAGTACAGAGAAGCAGAGCCGGATAAAAACCGGACAAAGACTGAGCTGAAAGAAATGAAAGCACTGGTAGAGCCGCTTCTTGACTGGTATGACCGGTCGCACCGCATTCTGCCGTGGCGGGAGACACCCACAGCCTATCGGGTATGGGTATCTGAAATTATGTTGCAGCAGACCAGAGTGGCAGCGGTAATGCCTTATTATGAGCGTTTCCTGAAAGCCCTGCCCGATATTGCCCATCTTGCGCAGGTATCAGAGGAAGAACTTTTAAAGCTGTGGGAAGGGCTTGGATATTATAACAGGGCGCGCAATTTACAGAGAGCCGCCGTACGGATAGAGGAAGAATACGGCGGGGAAATGCCGGATACCTGGGAAGAGCTGGTAAAACTGCCGGGGATCGGCAGTTATACCGCAGGCGCCATTGCTTCCATCGCATTTGGACAGCCGGTTCCGGCAGTGGACGGAAATGTACTGCGTATCCTGGCCAGAGTACGTATGGACGATGGGGACATTATGGAGCAGAAGGTCCGCAGAGAGACGGAAAAGCGTCTGCACTCTGTCATGCCCGGAGAGCGGGCAGGAGATTTTAACCAGGCGCTGATGGAGCTGGGCGCTGTGGTCTGTATTCCCAACGGTGCACCCAAATGCGGCGAATGTCCGTGGCAGGCCATGTGCCGGGCCAGAGCGGCAGGAAAGATATCCGAATACCCGAAAAAATCCCGGAAAAAGGCACGTCAAACAGAGGAAAAGACGATTCTGTTGATTCAGGATGAAAACAGGACCGCACTGCGTAAAAGACCTTCCAGGGGACTTCTGGCAGGCATGTATGAATTTCCATCCCTGCCGGGGCATCAGACGGAAGATGAGGTGCTTTCCTATCTGGGCGGGCTGGGATACAAGGCTGTCCATATCAGAAGGCTGGAAGATGCCAGACATATTTTTACCCATAAGGAATGGCATATGATCGGGTATGCCATCAGAGTGGATGAGCTGGAACGGGGAAGCGGTGAGGGAGAAATACCATTTCTGTTTGCGGATAAAGATGAAACAGAGGAAAGATACCCCATTCCGTCCGCTTTTTCGGCCTATGCCAAATATGTGAAGATACGGCTTGGCAATGATAAATATCAGGCGTAAGGCAGGCCGGCCTGACGTAAAGCGAAGCAAAGGAGAGAAAACCTATGATCTCAGGGGAAACACCGCATTTTACTTCTATGGAAGAGGCGCTTCATACACTCTTTGGAAGCAGTGTGGGGATTGTTCAGAGCAGAAGGGCAGGAGGCGGGGACTGCAATGAAGCCCGGCTGCTCCGGTTATCCGATGGAACCCAGGTGTTTCTGAAGGCAAATACAAAAGAAAATGCTCCGTTATTTCAGGCAGAGGCCGTCGGATTGTCTGCCATTGCCCGGACGAAAACCATCGGTACGCCTCATGTGCTTTGCACCGGGACGGAGCCGGGCAGAGGCGGATCTGCATTTTTGCTTCTGGAATATCTGGAAGGCGGGCGCTGCTGTGATTACTGGGAGACTTTTGGCCGGAGGCTGGCTGCCATGCATCAGGCAGAGGCGGCAGATTTTGTGACCGGAGGCCGGTACGGCTTTATGATGGATAACTATATAGGGATGGGAAAACAATGCAATACGGCATATGAAAGCTGGACCGGATTTTTCCGGGACTGTCGTCTCGATCCGCAGTTTGAACGGGCTGCCGGATATTTTGACGGGACGGGACGGAAAAAAGCGGCCAGAGTGCTGGACAGAATAGAGGGATTTCTGACAGAGCCGGACCATCCTTCCCTGCTGCATGGAGATCTGTGGTCAGGCAATGTAATCACGGGAAAGGACGGACATGCGTGGCTGATTGATCCGGCGGCTTATGTGGGACATGCGGAATCGGATCTTGCCATGACAGAGCTTTTCGGCGGATTTCCCCGGGCTTTTTACCGGGCATATCAGGAAGCGGCGCCGCTGCAGCCGGGGTATGAATCCCGTCGGGATTTGTATCATCTCTATCATCTTCTGAATCATCTGAATCTGTTCGGCGGTGTATACCTGCCGGCGGTGATGCGGATTGTGGAGCGGTACGGGGGATAACACGGGAAAGGGGTTTGCCTTAATCCCTCTGTATTCTCTGCTTGCGGCAGAGCCCAGGCTGTGTTATACTCACAGGAAAAAATAGAATGCAGAGTGCGGAAGGTAAAATGAAAAAATAAAAATGCAATAATAAATGGAGGAATGACAATGTATGCATTGGATGAAGTAAAGAAAGTGGATCCTGAAATCGCAAAGGCGATTGTGGACGAGCAGGAAAGACAGAACAGCCATATAGAGCTGATTGCATCGGAAAACTGGGTCAGTAAGGCAGTTATGGCGGCGATGGGCAGTCCTCTGACCAATAAATATGCGGAAGGCTATCCGGGCAAGCGGTATTATGGCGGATGTGAATGCGTGGATGTGGTGGAGAATCTTGCCATAGACCGGGCAAAGGAGCTGTTTGGCTGCGATTATGCCAATGTACAGGCCCATTCCGGCGCACAGGCCAATCTGGCCGTACAGTTTGCAGTGTGTGAACCTGGGGACGTGATCATGGGGATGAATCTGGATCACGGCGGACATCTGACCCACGGGAGCCCGGTAAACATTTCCGGCAAATATTTTAAGATCGTGCCTTATGGGGTCAATGACGAAGGGTTTCTTGACTATGACAGGATGCGCCAGACCGCGCTGGAGGCACGGCCTAAAATGATAATTGCAGGTGCGTCTGCCTATGCCAGAACCATAGATTTTAAAAAGTTCCGTGAAGTGGCGGATGAAGTGGGGGCAGTGCTGATGGTGGACATGGCGCACATCGCCGGACTTGTGGCAGCAGGACTTCATCCCAGTCCGGTTCCCTATGCGGATGTGGTGACCACGACTACCCATAAGACATTGAGAGGCCCCAGGGGCGGTCTGATTCTGGCCAATGAAGAGGCGGCCAAAAAGTATAATTTTAACAAAGCTATTTTCCCCGGCATTCAGGGCGGGCCGCTGATGCATGTGATTGCGGCCAAGGCAGTATGCTTTAAAGAAGCGCTGACCGATGAATTTAAACAGTACCAGAAAGGCATTGTTGACAATGCACAGGCGCTTTGCAAAGGACTGCTGGAGCGGGGGATCCATATCGTATCCGGCGGGACGGACAACCATCTGATGCTGGTGGACCTGACCAATTTCGGCCTGACCGGCAAGGCAGTGGAAAAGCTGCTGGATATGGCGCATCTTACCTGCAATAAAAATACCATACCCAACGATCCCCAGTCTCCTTTCGTAACAAGCGGTATCCGCCTGGGGACTCCTGCCGTTACTTCCAGGGGGATGCAGACGGAGGATATGGAACAGATTGCAGAGGCGATCGCACTTGTGATCAAAGGCGGGGAAGAGAATGTTCCAAAGGCCAGGGCGATTGTGGATATACTGACCAAAAAATATCCTCTGATTTAGGTCCCGCTTGACAAAAGGAAACATTCTGTGGTATAAATTGATTTTAGTGGGATAATTGTATACAATTATCCTGAAACACAGATTGTAAGGAGGATACTATTATGAAAAAGAAACTTTTATCCGCAGTGCTTGCCGCTGCGATGGTTTTGACCATGACTGCCTGCGGCAATGATGCGCAGGCGCCTGCATCTGACAGTGAACCGGCTGCAGAGACAGAAAGTGCAGGAGCGCAGGAAAGCGAAGCGGCGCCTGCAGATTCAGAAGGCGGGGCAGCAGGTGGCGGATCGTTTATTATTGCTACCGATACTGTGTTCGCACCGTTTGAATTTAATGATGCATCCAATAATTTTGTCGGCATTGATGTGGACCTGCTGGCGGCGATTGCAGAAGATCAGGGCTTTACCTATGAACTGCAGCCTCTTGGGTTTGACGCGGCTCTGCTTGCAGTGGAGTCCGGTCAGGCTGACGGTGTGATTGCAGGTATGTCCATTACAGAGGAGAGAAAAGAGAAATTTGACTTCTCCGATTCTTACTATGATGCAGGTGTGACAATGGCTGTGGCAAAAGGATCCGAGATTGCATCCTATGAAGATCTGTCCGGTCAGAAGGTTGCCGTTAAGACCGGTACCAACGGTTCTGCTTTTGCAAAATCCATTGCAGAAGAGTATGGTTTTGAAATCGTGGAATTTTCCGATTCTCCCACCATGTATCAGGATGTAATCACAGGCAATACCGTTGCATGCTTTGAGGACTATCCGGTTATGGCTTATAACATTCAGCAGGGTGCAGGTATGGAGATGCCGGGAGATGTAAACGAATCCCAGACCCCTTATGGATTTGCAGTAAAGAAGGGTGAGAATGCAGAGCTGCTTGCCATGTTCCAGGCCGGTCTGAAAAACATCAAGGAAAACGGAAAGTATGATGAGATCGTAGCAACTTATACAAAATAATAATTCTGTATGGAAATGGATGATATATGCGTACAAACGAAAGGGCGGCGTATATGTCATCACTTCTGTACAGAACGAAGGAGAAGGGTGGTTTGACAATGTCATTTTTTGGTCTGATCAGAGAAAACGGGGTATATCTTCTGGGCGCGATGGGGAAAACACTGGAGCTGACCCTGTTGTCGCTTATTTTTGCGGCGGTTATCGGTTTGTTTTTCGGACTGTTGAATGTGTCCAAAAACAGGATATGCAATACCATTGCAAATGTATACATAGACTGTATCCGGGGTGTGCCGCTGATCGTACTCGCATTTTTTGTGTACTTTGGAATCCCGATGGCGACAGGGATCCGGCTGGATGCGCTGACGGCGGGTATCATTTCCCTGAGTATGAACGCGGGAGCCTATATGGCTGAGATTGTCCGTGCGGGAATCCAGTCCATTGACAAGGGACAGATGGAAGCAGCAAGAAGCCTGGGTCTGCCGTATAGTAAGGCCATGTGCAGGGTAGTGCTGCCTCAGGCCATACGGGTCATGATCCCATCCATTATCAATCAGTTTATCATCACACTGAAGGACACCTCCATTCTTTCCGTAATCGGTTTCCCGGAACTGGTAAAGGCGGGACAGATCGTAATTGCAAGAAACTTTGAGACATTCAGGATGTGGGCAATTATCGCTGTGATGTATCTGGTTGTTATCACAGCGCTTTCAAAGACGGCAAGAGCATTGGAAAGGAAGATTTCCTATGGAAAGAACTAGTAAAATCAGTATTAAGGGACTGCGGAAGAGCTTCGGACATCTGGAAGTATTAAAAGGGATGGATGTGGAAATCAGTGAAGGAGAAGTGGTATGCCTGATCGGTCCCTCCGGCTCCGGGAAAAGCACCTTTCTGCGGTGTCTGAACGCTCTGGAGACGATTACGGCAGGCGAGGTAATCGTGGACGGATACAATCTGACCGATAAAAAGATCAACATCAATAAAGTAAGAGAAAACATCGGTATGGTATTTCAGCATTTTAATCTGTTTGCCAATTTGAATGTGATCCAGAATATTATGCTGGCGCCGGTGGAACTGAAAAAAATGACAAAGGAAGAGGCCAGAAAAAAAGGCATGGAGCTGTTGGCTATGGTGGGACTGGCGGAAAAGGCAGAGGTGTATCCCAGCAAATTATCCGGCGGACAGAAACAGCGTGTGGCAATTGCCAGAGCGCTGGCCATGAATCCGGACATTATGCTTTTTGACGAACCGACCAGTGCGCTGGATCCGGAAATGGTGGGAGAAGTTCTGGAAGTTATGAAAAGCCTGGCCAGAGACGGTATGACAATGGTGGTGGTCACTCATGAGATGGGTTTTGCAAGAGAAGTGGCCAGCCGGGTAATCTTTATGGATGAGGGTGTGATCGTGGAGGAAGGCACTCCCCAGGAGGTGCTGCTGCATCCCACACAGCCCCGTACCATAGACTTTTTGAACAAAGTTCTCTAAAGGTCACTGAATTTACGAAACTAAAACAGAGAGGAACGGCAGCGGATGAAGAGTCCGGGCCGTTTCTCTTTTTTTGCACAAAACAGGAAAAAAGTACGATCTGTGTGTACAGATTTCTTTAATGATATGGTAAACTATAAAGGAAGCATAGTAGTACAGTCGTACTGGTACAGCGTCTGCAGTCTTTATCGTATCTATTGTAAGGTCTGCAGTGGGCTTGCGAAGGAGTTTGGAAAAGGAGAAAGGGTATGGCAAACAGATTTGTATTGAATGAAACATCGTATCATGGAGCAGGGGCGGTTCAGGAGATTGCTGCAGAAGCCAAGGGAAGAGGATTTAAAAAGGCTTTTGTATGTTCTGATCCGGATCTGGTAAAGTTCGGGGTAACGAAAAAGGTTCTGGACGTTTTGGACGGGGCAGGGCTTGCCTATGAACTGTATTCCAATATCAAACCCAATCCCACCATTGAAAATGTACAGACAGGTGTGGCCGCTTATCAGAAATCGGGCGCAGACTATCTGATCGCTGTGGGCGGCGGTTCTTCTATGGATACGGCCAAGGCAGTCGGTATTATTATCAATAATCCGGACTTTGCGGATGTGAGGAGTCTGGAGGGCGTGGCGGCTACCACGCAGAAGTCCGTTCCGATTTTTGCGGTTCCCACGACAGCAGGTACGGCGGCAGAGGTAACGATCAATTATGTCATTACCGATGCGGAGAAAAACAGAAAGATGGTTTGTGTGGATCCCAAAGACATTCCGGTGGTGGCGTTTGTGGATCCGGATATGATGTCCTCTATGCCCAAAGGGCTGACCGCAGCAACCGGTATGGATGCGCTGACGCATGCCATTGAGGGCTATATTACGGCAGGAGCATGGGAGCTGTCGGATATGTTCCATCTGAAAGCCATTGAGATCATTTCCCGTTCCCTGCGCGGGGCGGTGGACAATACGCCGGAAGGCAGAGCGGATATGGCTCTGGGACAGTATGTGGCAGGTATGGGCTTTTCCAATGTGGGACTGGGCATCGTACATTCTATGGCCCATCCTCTGGGCGCTTTGTATGATACGCCTCATGGTGTGGCCAATGCGATCATTCTTCCCACCGTTATGGAATACAATGCACAGGCAACCGGTGATAAGTATCAATATATCGCACAGGCAATGGGGGTGACCGGATCCGAGTCCATGACACAGGAAGAGTACAGAAAAGCGGCAGTGGATGCAGTACGGAAACTGTCGGAGGATGTGGGGATTCCGAAAGATCTGAAGGAGATCGTAAAGGAAGAGGACATTCCGTTCCTGGCACAGTCTGCTTATGACGATGCCTGCAGACCGGGCAATCCCCGCGAAACCAGCGTGGAAGAGATTGCAGAACTGTACAGAAGCCTTCTGTAAGAGATTTATATGACATGTATGGGCGGCATTTTTCTGCCGCCCTTGTGAATAATATCCAAAATTTCTCTCCTCTTCTCATACAAAATGTTTAATATTTCCCTTGTATTCCCCAGTTTTCTATGTTAAAATATCTTTCGCCAGCAAACAACTGTCCTTGCAAAACGGACAGAAAGGAAAATGCGAGATGAAGGATGAAAGCAAATACTTTGTACTCAAACAGAAAGCCGTTCCCGAAGTTTTGCTGAGGGTGGTGGAAGCCAAGCGGCTTCTGGACAGTGAAAAGGTAATGACCGTACAGGAGGCTACAGAAGCGGCAGGAATCAGCAGAAGTTCTTTTTACAAATACAAAGAGGACATTTTTCCCTTTCATGACAGTTCTCAGGGCCGGACAGTCACTTTTACACTGCAGATGGACGATGAGCCTGGACTGTTGTCGGATGTACTGAAAATTGTGGCACAGTTTCAGGCCAATATTCTGACAATTCATCAGAGCATACCTATCAATGGAGTGGCATCTCTGAGCATCAGTGTGCAGGTTCTGCCCACGACCCGGAATATATCGGAAATGATTGAAGCTATGGAGACTCAGAAGGGTGTCCATAATGTAAAAATACTTGCTAAGGAGTAGAAAATATGGTTTATGCAGCAATTTTAGGCTATGGCACGGTAGGAAGCGGCGTAGCACAGGTACTGGAGGAAAACAAGAAAGTCATTGCCAAAAAGGCAGGCGGGGAAATCAGCGTGAAATACATTCTGGATCTGCGGGATTTCCCCGGGGACCCTAATCAGGATAAGGTGGTTCATGATTTTCAGATCATACTGGAAGATCCTGAGATAAGCGTGATCTGTGAGACGATGGGCGGCAGAGAGCCTGCCTATTCTTTTTCCAAAAGCGCTCTGCTGGCGGGAAAGAGTGTGTGCACTTCCAATAAAGAGCTGGTGGCGGCCCATGGCCCGGAACTGCTGCGCCTTGCCAGAGAGAATAACTGCAACTATCTGTTTGAAGCCAGTGTAGGCGGAGGGATTCCGATTATCAGACCCATGAACTATTCCCTGACAGCGGAAGAGATCGACGGGATCACAGGGATTTTAAACGGGACCACCAATTATATTCTGACAAAGATGAAGCGGGAAGGCGCAGACTTTGAGACCGTTTTGAAAGAGGCACAGGAAAAGGGATATGCAGAGAAAAATCCGGAAGCGGATGTGGAAGGCCATGACGCCTGCAGAAAGATTGCCATTCTGTCCTCTTTGATGCTGGGAAAAACGGTGCACTACGAAGACATTTACACAGAAGGCATAACAGGCATTACAAGAGAGGATTTTCTGTATGCCAGAGAGCTGGAACGTACCATCAAACTGCTGGCTGTCAGCAAGTTAAATGAGGATGGCTGTTCTGCGATGGTGGCTCCGTTTATGCTCTCCAACACCAATCCGCTGCATGGCATCCATGATGTATACAATGCCGTATTTGTACACAGTAATATGCTGGGTGACTCTATGTATTACGGAAGAGGCGCAGGCAAGCTGCCTACGGCCAGCGCGGTGGTATCGGATGTGGTGGACTGTGCCAGACATCAGGGCAAGACGGTTATGTGTATTTGGGATGAGGAAGAGACCAGTCTGGTGGATTACAGGACGACGGTGCGGCGGTTTTTTGTGCGTGTCAAAGGGTCCGTACTGGAAGAGGCGAAAGCACAGGAGCTGTTTGGCGATATTTCGGTGATCCGGCTGAAAGAGCGGCCGGAAGAATATGGTTTTGTCACTCCGCCTGTCAGGGAGCAGGACTTTGAGGAGAAAATAAGCAGGGCAGAAGGGGTTCTGGGAAGAATCCGTTTGGAGGACTGAATATGAAATATGTGATTGTGCTGGGGGACGGAATGGCCGACGAACCCATTCCGGAACTGGGAAACCAGACCCCGCTTGCATGTGCCAGAACAGAAAATCTGGATGCGCTGAGCGCCGTATCGGAAATCGGCATGGTGCATACCATACCGGACGGTATGAAGCCGGGTTCGGATACGGCCAATCTGTCAGTGATGGGGTATGATCCCCGGCAGTATTATTCCGGGCGTTCCCCGCTGGAAGCGCTGAGCATCGGTGTGCCCATGAAAGAGACAGATATCGCCCTGCGCTGTAATCTGGTCACTGTTTCCGGCAGGGAATCCGATCCCTTTGAAGCGTATACCATGACAGACCACAGCGCCGGGGAGATCAGCACAGAGGATGCGGCGGCGCTTCTGGAAGCAGTGAAGAAGGAACTGGAAAACGAAACTTACAGATTTTATAAAGGCACCAGCTATCGGCACTGTCTGATCTGGGAGTGCGGTCAGGCAGTAGAGCTGACACCGCCTCATGATATATTGGGGCAGACAATCGGGCCGTATCTTCCCAAAGATCCGGTGCTGTATGAAATGATGAAAAAGAGCTATACGATACTGGCGCATCATCCGATCAATGAGGAGCGGCGCAGACAGGGGCGCAGTCCTGCAAACTGCTGCTGGTTCTGGGGCGCCGGTACGAAGCCGATGCTTTCCGGTTTTGAACAGGCCCATCAGAAAAAAGGTGTGATGATATCCGCCGTGGATCTTTTGAAGGGCATCGCGGTGGGAGCCGGTATGGACAACATTGAGGTGGAAGGGGCCAACGGCGGGCTGGATACCAACTATGAGGGCAAGGCAGGCGCGGCGGTAAAGGCACTGGCAGAGGACGGATATGACTTTGCTTATATCCATATCGAGGCGCCGGATGAGATGGGACATCAGGGCAGTGCGGAAAGAAAGATAAAAGCCATTGAAAATATTGACATGCGTGTCATAAAACCTCTGAAACAGGGGCTGGACGATGCAGGTGTCTCTTATCGGATGCTGGTTCTGCCGGATCATCCCACGCCGGTCCGGCTCAGGACACATACCGGGGACGATGTGCCGTATCTTTTGTATGACAGTACCCGTCCGGTGAAAGGAAACTGTCTGTACAATGAGAAAGAAGCTGCCGGGACAGGGATCCGGATTGGAAAAGGGCATGAGCTGATTCTCAGACTGTTTTTGGAACAGTGACAGGAAAATCCTGCCGGACTTATGCAATAACGAACAAGGAGAACAGAATGAAATGATAAAGGTAGTAAAATTCGGCGGCAGTTCTCTTGCCAGTGCAAAACAGTTTCAGAAAGTGGGAGAGATCATCCGCAGTGATCCGGAGAGACGGTATGTGGTGCCGTCCGCACCGGGCAAACGGCATATGCACGATACAAAGGTAACGGATATGCTGTACGAATGCTATGGGCTGGCAGAGCAGGATAAGAGCTTTGATACGCAGCTCAGACAGATCAGGCTCCGGTATGAAGAGATCATTGCGGGACTGGAGATCGAGCTTTCTCTGGAAGCGGAATTTAAGGAAATCGCGGAACAGTTTAAAAAGAAAGCGGGAAAAGACTATGCGGCCTCCCGCGGTGAATATCTGAACGGTATTATTATGGCCGGTTATCTGCATTTTGCCTTTGTGGATGCGGCAGAGGTGGTCAGGTTTGATGAGAACGGGGCATTTCTGGCGGAGGAGACGGACCGGCTTTTACGGGAGCGGCTGGAAGGATGCGAACATGCGGTGATTCCGGGCTTTTACGGAGCCAAAGCGGACGGATGTGTCAAGACCTTTTCCAGAGGAGGTTCGGATATTACCGGTTCTGTGGTGGCCAGGGCGGTGCATGCGGATGTATATGAAAACTGGACGGATGTATCCGGTTTTCTGATTGCCGATCCCCGTATTATCGACAGACCGGAGGGGATCGAAACGATCACATACAGAGAGCTGCGGGAGCTTTCGTATATGGGGGCAACTGTGCTCCATGAGGATGCGATTTTTCCGGTACGCAAGGAAGGCATTCCGATCAACATCCGCAATACCAATGCGCCGGAGGACCGGGGTACCTGGATCGTGGAAAGCACCTGTCAGAAATCCAGATATACCATTACCGGGATTGCGGGAAAGCGGGGCTTCTGTTCCATCAACATAGAAAAGGATATGATGAACTCGGAAGTGGGCTTCGGCAGAAAGGTACTGCAGGTGTTTGAGGAAAACGGTATTTCCTTCGAGCATATGCCTTCCGGTATCGATACACTGACGGTATTTGTGCATCTGGATGAATTTATCGACAAGGAACAGAAGGTGGTGGCCGGTCTGCATCGTCTGACCAGACCGGATTCCATAGACATTGAATCTGATCTGGCGCTGATCGCGGTGGTGGGCCGGGGAATGCGTTCTACCAGAGGTACGGCGGGCAGGATTTTTTCGGCACTGGCACATGCCAATGTCAACGTAAAGATGATCGATCAGGGTTCCAGCGAGCTGAATATTATCATCGGTGTCAGCGACAATGATTTTGAAGCTGCCATCAAGGCAATTTATGATATTTTTGTGATTTCTCAGCTTTGAATGTTTGTGAGCTGAGCGTTTACACGTGTGTGTCACATGATAACAGAATAAAAGAGAATATTGTCATACAAAAGGATGCCTGACCGGCCGGAAGCCGGCGGGCATTTTTTTGTATGATACCCATAACAAAAACCTGACAGCGCACAGCGTCTGAAAAAAACAGGTTGTGCAAATCATACAAATATATGGTGCAAAAATTGGATATAATAAACAAAGTGACGTGAAAAGAAAGAAAAAAAGACTTGTGTCCTTTTTTTTGGATGGGATACTTTGTAAAATTATCCTAACATTAAGGACGGAATGGAGGACGGATTATGAACTATTCAGAAACAGCAGGAAAACAGTATCATATTCAGGTGGGGAAAGGTGATGTGGGACGTTATGTGATCCTGCCGGGCGATCCGAAACGCTGTGCTAAGATAGCAAAGTATTTTGACGATGCGAAGCTGATTGCCGACAGCAGAGAGTATGTGACCTATACCGGATACCTGGACGGTGAAATGGTCAGTGTGACTTCGACCGGTATCGGAGGGCCGTCGGCAGCCATTGCACTGGAAGAGCTTGTGATGTCAGGGGCGGATACTTTTATCCGGATCGGTACCTGCGGCGGTATGCAGACAGAGGTGATGAGCGGCGATGTGGTGATTGCAAACGGGGCAATCAGAATGGAAGGAACCAGCAAAGAGTATGCCCCCATTGAATTTCCGGCGGTGGCGGACATAAGGATTACCAATGCATTGATTGCAGGGGCAGAGGAATTGCAGCAGAAGTATCATGTGGGTGTGGTACAGTGTAAGGACGCTTTTTACGGACAGCATTCCCCGGAGACAAAGCCGGTGAGCTATGAACTGCTGAATAAGTGGGAGGCATGGAAGCGTCTGGGCTGTCTGGCTTCCGAGATGGAGTCGGCGGCATTGTTTGTGGCTGCCAGCAGCCTGGGAGTAAGAGCCGGCTCCTGTTTTCTGGTGATGGCGAATCAGGAACGGGAAAGAGAAGGGCTTTCCAATCCGGTTGTACATGATACCGATATGGCGATCCGGGTTGCGATACAGGCTGTCCGCAATCTGATCAAAAAAGAGAAAAAATAAACGAGAAAAGATAACCGGATAAACAGAAGAAATTATCGTTGGAAAAATAATCGTTGGAAAAATAATCAGGAAAAGAAGAAGGAGGAAGGCAGAGATGGAAACGGAACAGATAAAAAAATTGATTAAAACTGCAATCAGACAACTTGATTTTTCCTATACACCCTATTCCCGGTTCAAAGTGGGGGCCGCATTGCTGGCAGAGAACGGCCAGGTGTATAGCGGATGTAATATAGAAAATGCAGCCTATACGCCGACCAACTGTGCGGAACGCACTGCGTTTTTCAAGGCTGTCAGCGAAGGAGTGGTGTCTTTTAGGGCGATCTGTATTGTAGGCGGAAAAGACGGGGTGTTGACAGAGTATGCTCCGCCCTGCGGCGTATGCAGACAGGTGATGATGGAATTTTGCGATCCGGAAACTTTTGAGGTGATACTGGCAGTCGACGAAGAAACCTGGCAGGTTTATACATTAAAGGAAATTCTGCCTGCAGGATTCGGTCCCGGCAATCTGAAAAAAGAAGGCTGAACCGGCATCCGGGCAGAGCAGGAATCATGGACGATTTCCTGATATATGGGACGAGGAGAAGGATAAGATGAAACGAATCAAAAAAACGCTGTCTGTGCTTCTTGCAGTGGTTCTGGCGCTTGGACTGACATCCTGCGGTACTGCGCCGTCAGAGCACGGGGATACAGGCAGCTCCGAATATCGGGTTGCAATGATTACCGATGCCGGTGATATTACGGATCAGTCATTCAACCAGACTACATATGAGGCATGTTCTGCCTATTGTGAAAAACATAATATTGATTTTACCTATAAAAAGCCGGACGGGGATACGGATTATGCGCGTATCGCCATGGTGGATGTGGCAGTTGCGGAAGGGTATAACATTCTGGTTATGTCAGGTTACATTTTTGCTTCCACACTGGTGGAAACCACTAACAAATACCCGGATGTGAAATTTATCGTACTGGATATGACGCCCGGTGATATTATAGCGGCGGCTGTGGGCAGCAAGTATTACGACGATCCGGACGCCTATCGGGCGGAGGATTATTACAATACGCAGAATACATACTGTGCCGTATACAAAGAGGAGATACCCGGATATATGGCCGGCTATACGGCTGTACAGCTGGGCTACCGCAACCTGGGCTATCTGGGCGGGCAGGCGGTGCCTGCGGTAATGCGGTTCGGATACGGATATCTGCAGGGAATCGACGATGCGGCAAAGGAGCTGGGTGTTACCGATGAGATATCGGTGGAGTATGCCTATGGAGGACAATTCTACGGTTCCACGGAAATTACGGCGGCGATGGACACCTGGTACAGCGGTGGCACGGAGATCGTATTTGCCTGCGGCGGCGGCATCTTTACATCGGCAGCGGAGGCGGCTGCAAAAACAGGAGGCAAGATGATCGGTGTGGACAGTGACCAGTCCCCCGTGATCGATGTCTACGGAGAGGGTATGACTGTTACTTCCGCCATGAAGAGTCTGACGGCAACCATCAATGCTATGCTGGATGCCATTATTTTTGACGGCACATGGGAGGAGCATGTGGGCAAGATCGAAAACCTGGGACTGGTGTCAGGTGACGATACCACACTGAATTATGTGGGATTGCCGGAAGATACGACCCAGTGGAGTGACGATTTCACACTGGAGGATTATCACCGGCTGGTCAATCAGATATTCAGCGGCGCACTGGTGATAGAGGATTCCATAGACCAGATGCCAAAAACATCTGTTAAAGTGAACGTGCGGCAGGGCACGATTATGTAGCGGAAGAGAAAGGGAAGAGGCAAGGAGGGAAAGCATACATGGGAGAGTTTGCCATAGAAATGCTTCATATTACCAAACGGTTTGCCGGTATCGTGGCAAATGACGATATTACGCTGCAGTTGAAAAAGGGAGAAATCCATGCGCTTCTGGGAGAGAACGGCGCGGGAAAATCCACCCTGATGAGTGTATTATTCGGACTGTATCAGCCGGAAGAAGGCAAAATCTATAAAGATGGAAAAGAAGTGGAGATCAGAAACCCCAATGATGCCAATGACCTGGGGATCGGGATGGTGCATCAGCACTTTAAGCTGGTGGAATGTTTTTCCGTGCTGGACAATATTATTCTGGGGATGGAAACCACCAAAGGCGGGCTGCTGAAAAAGGACGATGCCAGAAAAAAGGTGATGGAGCTTTCAAAGCGCTATCATCTGCAGGTGGAGCCGGATGCCCTGATCGAAGACATTACGGTGGGCATGCAGCAGCGGACGGAGATTTTAAAAATGCTGTACCGGGACAATGAAATACTGATCTTCGATGAGCCGACGGCAGTCCTGGCCGTACAGGAGATCGCAGAGCTGATGCAGATCATGAAAGGACTGGCAGCAGAAGGAAAGAGTATTTTATTTATTTCCCATAAATTAAATGAAATTATGGAAGTGGCCGACAGATGCACGATCCTGCGGAAGGGGAAATACGTGGGAACGGTGGACATTAAGGATACTACACCGGAAAAGCTCTCTGCCATGATGGTGGGGCGGGATGTGAGCTTTAAAGTGAATAAAAAACCGGCGAAGCCCGGCAGGGTGGTGCTGGATGTGAGCCATATGTCAGTAGCATCCAATCGACATAAAAAAGATGCGGTCCACGATGTGAGTTTTCAGGTAAAAAGCGGGGAGATTGTCTGTGTGGCGGGTATCGACGGCAATGGACAGACAGAGCTGATCTATGGACTGTCCGGCCTGGAGCCGCTGTCAAACGGCACCATCTCTCTGAACGGGCAGGATGTAACCAGGGAATCCATCCGCCGGCGTTCGATTCTGGGCACCAGTCATATACCGGAGGACCGGCATAAGCATGGTCTTGTGCTGGATTACTCACTGGAGAACAATATCGTGCTGGAGCGCTATTTTGAACCTGAATTTACGGATCAGTTTGGTCTGTTGAAGCGGAAGGAAATACGGGAATATGCGCAGCGCCTGATTGAAGAATATGATGTCCGTTCCGGACAGGGGGCGATTTCTGTCACCCGCTCCATGTCCGGCGGTAATCAGCAGAAAGCCATTATAGCCCGTGAGATTGACAAAAATCCGGATCTCCTGATTGCGGTGCAGCCCACAAGAGGTGTGGATGTGGGAGCCATCGAATTTATTCACAAACAGTTGATTGCCCAGAGGGATGCAGGCAAAGCCGTGCTGCTGGTCAGTCTGGAGCTGGATGAGGTGATGGATGTACCGGACCGGATTCTGGTGATGTACGAAGGAGAGCTGGTGGGAGAATTTAAACCGGAGGAAATCACGATAGAAGAGCTGGGGCTTTATATGACCGGTGCAAAGAGGAGGGAGCAGACATGAACCGTGAGAATGAAAAGAAATCCTTTGAACGTTTATTAAACCGGGAAGGCGTCCAGTCTCTGATTGCTTCTTTTATCTGCATTATACTGGGTCTTTTGGTGGGATATATCGTACTTTTGTGTATCAATCCTGCAGGAGCGGGGAAAGCGATTGCTTCGATTCTGAAAAATTTTATGTATTTTCCCAGACCGGCAGTTGCCCTGGAGTATTTCGGCAGTACGCTGGCCAAAACAGCGCCGCTGCTGATGTGTACATTGTCTATTCTGTTTGCATATAAGGTGGGGCTGTTCAACATCGGCGCTTCCGGACAGTATGCAGTGGGCGCGGGACTGAGCCTGTATCTGGCGCTGGCCTTTCAGATGCCCTGGTTTGTATGCCTGGCGGCTGCCGTTGTAGGCGGCGGTATTCTGGGCGGCATTGCAGGTGCATTAAAGGCGTATCTGAATGTCAATGAGGTCATCGCGGGAATAATGCTGAACTGGATCAGCCTGTACAGTGTGAATATGTTGCTGACCAAAGTAAAGGAATCCAGCACAACCTATACAGGAGCACTGCGGACCAACAGTCCGGGCGCACTGCTTCCCAGCATGGGACTGAGCAGCCTCTTTTCCGGAAACAGATATGTGACCATTGCCATTCCGCTGTCTGTCCTGATTGCGGTATGGGTATGGGTGGTAATGGAAAAAACAAAGCTGGGATATGAGCTGAAGGCCACAGGTCTGAATAAAAATGCGGCAAAGTATGCGGGTATGAAGGAAAAGAGAAACATGATTCTGACGATGGTGATTTCGGGCTGCCTGTCCGGAATGGGCGCTGCTTTTCTGTATCTGAGCGGCATCGAACAGTGGTCCTGTGCCCAGACGGCGGTTCCGGCTATGGGATTTAACGGCATTGCAGCGGCTTTTCTCGGCATGCTGCATCCGATCGGCGGTATCTTCTCCGCATATTTTATCCAGCATATTACCAGCGGAGGCTCTTACATAGATAAGATGATATATTGTTCTCAGATTTCCGATCTGATTTCTGCGATCATTATATATTTCTGCAGTTTTGTGCTGTTCTTCAAGGTATGCATGAAGCGGCAGCTGCGTAAAAAGAAGGGAGGACAATAGGTATGGCGCTGTTATTGCAGTATACTCTGATCTATGCATCCGTGCTGCTGCTTGTGGCGCTGGGCGGATGTTTTTCCGAACACAGCGGCGTGATCAATCTGGGGCTGGAAGGGATCATGGTGATGGGCGCCCTGGGCGGCGCCCTGGTGATGAAAAGTATGGCAGATCTGCCGGCTCTGCTTATGATCGTGGCAGTCGTATTCGGCAGCGTTCTGTTCGGTGTGGTATATTCCCTTTTGCTGGCGGTGGCGGCCATCCATTTAAAGGCCGACCAGACGCTGGTAGGCACGGCCATGAATCTGCTGGGCACGGCAGCGGCAACCGTGTTCGTAAAAGCCCTGAATATGGCGGAAGATGCCAGCAATGTATCTTCTTCCATTCAGTATATTGAACAGAAAAAGGCATTTTCCCTGTTGAAAATCGGTAATTTTGAGCTGAGCTGGTTTATGGTGCTGGCAGTGGCGCTGCTGGTGATTTCCCATGTGGTGCTGTATCATACTAAGTTCGGACTGCGGCTGATGGCCTGTGGGGAACATCCTCAGGCAGCCGATTCTGTGGGAATCAATGTGTACAAAATGCGGTATGCCGGTGTGCTGATTTCCGGCATGCTGGGCGGTATCGGAGGCATCGTTTATATTACGGCAGGCGTCAGTGAATGGAAGTTTGAAAATGGTGTGGCCGGGTTTGGGTTCCTGGCGCTGGCAGTTATGATCTTCGGCCAGTGGAAGCCGGGCCTGATCGCTATGGCGGCTGTATTGTTCGGATTGTTCCGCGCATTGTCCAACGTATATTCCGGGTTTGATGTGCTGGCCGCGCTGCCGCTTCCGAGTACCTTATACAATATGTTTCCCTATATGATTTCTCTGCTTGTGCTGGCTGTTTTTTCCGGAAATTCCCGTGCGCCCAAAGCAGAAGGGATTCCGTATGACAAAGGAAAACGTTGAATATGGACAAAGACAGAAAAGAAAGCTGCCTGGAATGTGCGCTTCCGTTTATAAAAGCAATGGAACCAAACCGGAGGGAGCAGTTTAAGTCCTATTTCCGGACTGCCCCGATCTGGCTGATCGAATCTTTTTCCATCGAAGAAATGGACAAGGATGTGATCTTTGTACGGGAAGGGGAGCCGGTGGATACCGTTTATCTGATTCTCCGGGGGATCGTGAAAGCCACGGATTATCGGATCTATGGCATCGCATACGATTTTATGCATTTCAGAAAGATGTATGCTTTCGGAGGTATGGAGATCGTGATGAATCTGGACCGGTATCGCACCACTCTTCAGACAGTTACCGGCTGTACTGTACTGAAGATTCCCAAACCCAGGTATCAGAGATGGATCAGGACAGATATCGAAGCCCTGAAACAGGAAGCCAGACTGATGGGCGAATATTTGCTGGAGCAGGGACGTGACAGCAGGGCCTTTCTGTTCCTGCAGGGGTCTGACCGGCTTGCCATGCTGTTCGTAAAACGGTATGATGCTTATGCAAAAGACGGGGTACTGCGGATGAAAGGCGACCGGCAGGAGCTTTCCGATGCCACAGGACTGTGCGTGAAAACCATTGACCGGGCGTTGCGTAAATTCAGGGATGCAGGATTGGTGGTAAAAGAAAAGGGAACAGTTGTGGTCAGCGCTGAACAGTATGTACGGCTGAAGGAGATTGTCTCCAATATACTGGAAAATGATTAGATGCTCTCAGGACGGCATATATTATAACATATGACAGAAAAAAGTGTGCTTTGCAGTGATTTTGTGGTATCATAAGATCATGCAGGGCACATTTTGCTTCTGTGGGGATGGACGTGAAAGCGTTGTTTTTGCAGTATGTGCCTGTGTAAACGGTACGAAAGGAAGAAAAGAAGATGAATCTGGATACCTTATTTGAAGAAAAGAAAAAGCAGGTGATATCTTTTGAGATATTTCCGCCAAAAAAAGGGGCTGCGTTGCGGGATATTGACGCCACACTGGAGATACTCAGCAGCCTGCATCCTGATTTTATCAGCATTACTTTTGGGGCAGGAGGAAGCGCAGTCAATAATAAGACTATAGAACTGGCCAAAAAGATCAGAGAAGTGTATCATATAGAGCCGGTGGTACACCTGACCTGTCTGAACTATACAAGAGAGGAAATCAAAGGCATGCTGCTGGAAATGAAAGAAGCCGGCCTGTACAATCTGCTGGCGCTTCGGGGAGACAGAAGTCCGGACTATGAACCCAAGCAGGAGTTTTGCTATGCCAATGACCTGATCCGGTTTATCAGGGAGCAGAGCGATGAGTTTCACATCTGTGCGGCCTGCTATCCGGAGACACACCAGGAGGCCGAAAGCCGGGCGGCTGATCTGCATCATCTGAAAGAAAAGGTGGACAGCGGTGCAACACACCTGATCTCTCAGCTCTTTTTTGAAAACAGCGCCTTTTACAGATTTTTAGAGGATGCGGCGATTGCGGGGATAGAAGTGCCTGTTGAGGCAGGGATTATGCCGGTGACCAATAAGGCCCAGATCGAACGGATGGTGACGCTGTGCGGCGCCGGCCTGCCGGAGAAATACAGGCGGATCATGCATAAATTTGAGGACAACAAAGAGGCTTTGTTTGATGCGGGAATGGCCTATGCCATCAACCAGATCGTAGATCTTCTGACCAACGATGTGGACGGCATCCACCTTTATACCATGAACAACCCGGCAGTTGCCAGGAGAATCTGTGAGGGAATCCGGAATCTGGTATAGGGAGCGGAAGAAATGAACTCTTGTACTATTTTGCGGGATTTGGTAAAATCTATAAAGAGACAAAGAAGGCAGTGATCTGCTTTTGTGATAAACGGGGAATGAAACGGCAAGTGAAAAAGAGCCGGGCGATTGGTTGATGAAAGAGAGGTAAGAGGGAAATGGAAAAGAAACAGATAGACTGGGACAATCTTGGCTTTGCTTATATCAGGACGGAACGCCGCTTTGTGGCAAACTACAAAGACGGAGCCTGGGATGCCGGCGGGATGACGGATGATGCCAATGTGGTAATCAATGAATGCGCCGGTGTCCTGCAGTACTCCCAGTCCTGTTTTGAAGGGCTGAAGGCCTATACCACAGAGGACGGACGTATCGTAACATTCCGCCCGGATCTGAACGGGCAGAGGATGGAGGATTCCTGCAGGAGACTGGAAATGCCGGTCTATCCGAAGGAAAAATTTGTGGATGCGGTGACAGAGACGGTAAAAGCCAACGCAGCCTATGTACCGCCCTATGGCAGCGGCGCTTCATTGTACATCCGGCCCGTTATGTTTGCCAGCGGACCGGTGATCGGGGTAAAACCTGCAGACGAATATCAGTTCCGCATTTTCGCCACACCGGTGGGGCCTTACTTCAAAGGCGGCATAAAGCCTCTTACGATCAGGATCAGTGATTTTGACCGGGCGGCGCCCAACGGAACGGGGCATATCAAGGCGGGGCTGAACTATGCCATGAGCCTGCATGCGATTGTGGACGCACATAAACAGGGATTTGATGAGAATATGTATCTGGATGCCGCCAGCCATACCAAAGTGGAGGAAACCGGCGGGGCCAACTTTATTTTTGTCACGAAAGATCAGAAAGTGGTAACGCCCAAATCCGACAGTATCCTGCCGTCGATCACCAGACGTTCCCTGATGCATGTGGCAAAGGAATATCTGGGACTGGAGACACAGGAGAGAGAGGTGTTCAAAGAAGAGCTGGCGGACTTCGCAGAGTGCGGACTCTGCGGCACGGCGGCGGTGATCTCTCCGGTAGGAAAGATCGTGGATCACGGCACTGAGATCTGTCTGCCCAGCGGCATGGCGGATATGGGACCTGTGACAAAGAAGCTGTATGACACGTTAACAGGCATTCAGATGGGACGGATTAAGGCGCCTGAAGGATGGATACAGGAAATCAGATAGGAACGAGGCAGCGCAGAGGCACTGTAAAATAAGGATGTCCTTTCGGCTTTGTCCGGGGACATCCTTTCTCTGTAGGGGCGGGCAGGCCAAAGATGGCAGTACAGTCAGAGAAGGAAGGGAAAACAAAAGATGGACAGAACCTATGTAATCGGGGTGGCAGGAGGAACTGCTTCGGGCAAGACGACGATCGTGAAAATGATCAAAGACTATTTTGGGGATGGAATTGAACTGGTTGGACATGACTGTTATTATAAGGCCCATGATGAGATGCCTTTTTCGGAGAGAGAAAAGCTGAATTATGACCATCCGGCATCCTTTGATACCGAACGTATGATTGCAGATGTGATTGCACTGAAGGAGGGCCGGATGATTGAGCGGCCGGTATATGATTACAGCATGCACAACAGGGCAAAGGAAACGGTGCGTGTATACCCTAAAAAGATACTGATGCTGGAAGGCATCCTGATCCTGGAGCCGGAGGCGCTGCGGGAGCTGATGGATCTGAAAATATTTGTGGATACGGATGCCGATGAACGTCTGATGCGGAGGATTACAAGGGATATGACGGAGCGGGGCCGGAGTGTGGAATCGGTTCTGCGTCAGTACCGGACTACGGTGAAGCCTATGCATGAGCAGTTTGTGGAACCTTCCAAAAAATATGCCGATCTGATTATTCCAAGAGGAGGCAGAAATGCAGTTGCCATCGCTATCCTGAAAAATTATCTGAAAAAAATTCTGGACGGAGAAGAAACGGAGTGACAGGAAAAGATTTGAGGGAAGCATATCCCTATTTATACGAAACACATTTGCATACGAAAGAAGCCAGCGCATGCGCCAAAAGCAGCGGCGCAGATATGGCGGCGGCCTGCAAAGAGGCCGGTTATACGGGCATCTTTGTAACAGATCACAACTGGGGCGGCAATACGGCAGTGGGCAGGCATCTGCCCTGGGAGATATATGTGGAGCGGTTTGCAAAGGGCTATGAAGGGGCGAAAGAGGCGGGTGAGAAGATCGGTCTGGACGTGTTCTTCG
This sequence comes from Lachnospiraceae bacterium, assembly GCA_009774625.1. Taxonomy (GTDB): domain Bacteria; phylum Bacillota; class Clostridia; order Lachnospirales; family Lachnospiraceae; genus VSOB01. The sequence goes on along the minus strand of VSOB01000043.1, from coordinate 624 downwards.
GATGGGAAGCAGGCTATCATGGCACGGAATTTCTGATTTACGGACTCTCCAAAGAATGGATGCTGGCGCACCCGCAGCTTCGGAAGGCGTCAGTGAAAGAGCAGTTTGCCCTGGTCCATCAGGGAGGCGGTATCGTGGTGCACGCCCATCCTTTCAGAGAGGAATATTATATTCCAAAGATCAGACTGTTTCCGGAGTATGTGGACGGCGTGGAGGGAATCAATGCCACTCACAGCAGCAGTCTGAGTCTGGCTCATAATCAGCCGGAGTTTGACAGGCGGGCGGTTGCTTATGGAAGGCAGCAGGGTCTGCCGCTGACCGCGGGTTCTGATATTCATACTGCGGGGCGTCTTTTGGGCGGCGGTATGGCATTTAAGCGAAGGCTGCGGGACGGACGGGACTTTGCGGCAGCGGTTATGGGACAGGAGGATTATATCCTGACCAACGGCGAACAATGGTATGACCGCAGGGGAAATCTGCTGGAAGGATAAGCTGTTTCCTGTTTTGCGGCAGAAGCAGCAAAAGACAGGACGAAAAACGGGAAGAAGCGAAAGCGCCATACGGATAAAGCGGCGGATGGCCAAATAAGTAGAAATAAAATGAAAAAAGAGGGATATATATGAC
>VSOB01000042.1 GCA_009774625.1 Lachnospiraceae bacterium | reverse complement strand
CGGGCGCTGTGACCGATCCGAATGCAGGCCAGCCGGGCGCTGTGACCGATCCGAATGCAGGCCAGCCGGGCGCTGTGGCTGACCCGAATGCGGGCCAGCCTGCAGGTAGTGTGGCACCGCCTGTGGAAAACCCGTCGGCGGCGGTTCCGCAGGTGCCATAACAGGAACGGAACAATTTTGATCAGAGGGGAGAACAGTGAGAAATGAGCAGAGTGGATGACGCCATCAAAAAGGATGGCATGGATATCCTGCTTTCAAAACATCATAAAAGTACAAAAAACGACATTCAGCATGGTAATATGTCAGTCAGGCAGCATACCATCAGCGTAGCGAGGCACAGTGTGATGTTCAGTGAAATGCTGGGGATTCATTGTGACCGCAGGGCGTTGGTGCGGGGAGCGCTTCTGCATGATTTTTTCCTGTACGACTGGCATGATAAGGAGCATGGCAATATTTTCAGGCTGCATGGGATTCACCATCCGGGCATTGCACTGAGAAATGCAGAGCATGAATTTACCCTGTCTGAAAAAGAAAGGGATATTATCAAAAAGCATATGTGGCCTCTTACAGTGGTTCCGCCTACATGCAGAGAGGCCTGGATTGTCTCTATGGCAGATAAATATTGTTCTCTTATGGAAACGATACGGCTTCACAGAAAGAACTGCAGGAGGCATCAAAACAGATAAATTGGAGCATTTGTATGAGAAATTAAAACAAAATCAGTTATCCGGCCCATATCCTTGTCATATGCCGGGACATAAGAGGAATATGACCGGATTTTTGATGGAATCATATTATGGAATTGATATCACAGAAATAGAGGGGTTTGACAACCTGCATAAGCCGGAAGGGATTTTGAAAGAGATCATGAACCGGGCAGGCAGGATGTTTGGTGCAGAAACTTATCTGCTGGTAAACGGAAGCACGGGCGGTATTTTAAGTGCCGTCTCTGCTGTGGTCAGGCGGGGAGAGACAATGCTGATGGCACGCAGCTGCCATAAGTCAGTATTTCATGCGGCATATTTAAATGGGTGCAAAACAGAGTATATTTATCCTGAAATTTTGGAAAAATATGGACTGTGCGGGGGGATTTCTCCTGAATCGGTCCGGGCGAAGCTGGCAGCCAATCCGGAAATCAAAGCGGTGTTTGTGACATCTCCCACTTATGACGGCGTGGTATCGGATGTGAAAGCCATTGCAGAAGAGGCTCACAGACAGGGGATTCCGTTGATCGTGGATGAAGCGCATGGCGCACATTTCGGGCTGGATAAAAGGTTTCCGAAGAGTGCGGTGGAACTGGGAGCAGATCTGGTGATTCACAGCATTCACAAAACATTGCCGGCACTGACGCAGACAGCGCTGCTTCATGTACAGGGAGAACGGATCAGCCGGGAACGGCTGCGGCGCTTTTTAGCGATTTATCAGACAAGCAGCCCATCCTATATATTATTAGCCGGAATCGAGCAGTGTATTTCCGTATTGGAGGAGCAGGGCGGGACTTTGTGCCAGCAGTTTTTCGGATGGAACCGGATTTATGAGCAAAGAATGGAACATCTGCGGCATCTGCAGGTTTTTTCCGGCAGGGAAGCAGAGGCATATGGGATATTTGCGTTTGATCCATGTAAAAAGGTGATCTGCACAGGCAGCACCTGGCTCACAGGCAGGACACTGTATCACAGGCTGCTGCATGACTATGGCCTGCAGATGGAAATGGCAGGCCAGACTTATGTGACGGCTATTATGACGGTGATGGACAGAGAAGAAGGGTTCCTGCGTCTGGCAGACGCGCTGGAAAAAATCGACAGGGAGTTGCCGAAAGAGTCAGCGGCAGACGGTGGAAGAGACGGGGACGGCGGCGGTATGCCAGAGCCTGCTATGGCGGCCATGACCATTGCCGGGGCAATGGAAAAAGAACAGGAGACGGTTTTGCTGGAAGCATGCAGCGGAAGGATTGCAGCGGAATTTATCCATATTTATCCTCCGGGCATACCGCTGATTGTACCGGGAGAATATTTTACCGATGGTGTGATCAGGCTTTTGCTCACCTACAGGGAGCAGGGCTTTACAATAGAAGGAATGAGAGAGCATAATCGAAAGGTATGCGTAATCGGAAGGGAGCAATATGCGTAAAACAAAAATTGTCTGTACGATAGGACCTGCCAGTGAAAGCGAGGAAAAGCTGCGGGATCTGATGAAAGCCGGCATGAACGTGGCAAGATTTAATTTTTCTCATGGGACACATGAGGAGCATAAAATAAAATTTGGCAGGGTGGTTAAGGTGAGCGGAGAGCTGGGACTTTCCGTAGCGACTATGCTGGATACGAAAGGGCCGGAGATCCGTCTGCGGGATTTTGAAGGGGGACGGGCAGAGCTGGTAAGCGGTCAGGAATTTATACTGACTACAGAGGAAATCCTGGGCAATCAGAATAGGGCTTCCATCACTTACCGGAACCTGAAGCAGGATATAAAAGCGGGTACGCGGGTTTTGATTGATGACGGCAAAATCGAAATGGAAGTACGGGAAATCAAAGGCGAAGAAATCTTCTGTATTGTAAAAAACGGAGGCGTGGTTTCCAATCACAAAGGAATCAATGTACCGGATGCAGAGCTGTCCATGCCTTATATCAGTGACGTGGACAGGGAAGATATCCTGTTTGGCATACAGATGGGATTTGATTTCATTGCGGCTTCCTTTGTCAGGTCGAAGGAAGATATAATCAGTCTGAAGGAAATTCTGGATGCAAACAAAAGTCCCATGAAGATCATTGCCAAGATAGAAAGTATGCAGGGCATCCGGAATCTGGAAGAGATTCTGTCAGTGTCCGACGGCATTATGGTGGCAAGGGGAGATATGGGAGTGGAGCTGCCGCTGGAGGAAGTGCCAGTGATCCAGAAGAAGATGATTAAGATGGCTGTGGCAGCAGGCAAGCATGTGATCACTGCCACACAGATGCTGGAATCCATGATTCATAATCCCCGGCCCACCAGAGCGGAAACCAATGATGTGGCCAATGCAATCTATGACGGGACGACTGCGATTATGCTGTCCGGAGAGAGTGCAGCCGGAAAGTATCCTGTGGAAGCTGTGGAGACAATGGCCAAAATCGCTGAGCGGACAGAACAGGATATTGATTATAATGGCAGGATGCTGAGAGATACAGCCAGAGATTTGCAGGATGTGACAACGGCCATTTCCTATGCCACCTGTACCACCGCCATGCATCTGCATGCGGAGGCTATTATTACGGTTACCATGTCAGGCTTTACAGCGGGCATGATTTCCCGTTACAAGCCCGGCAGTCAGATCATCGGATGCAGTGTGAATCCCAGGGTATGCAGGCAGATGGCGCTTCTGTGGGGTGTGACACCGGTACTGATGAGCAAGGAAGAGAATACAAAAGATTTGTTTGACGAAGCAATTCATGTTGCGAAAACAAAAGAACTCATTCATAATAAAGGAAAGGTAGTGCTGACGGCGGGTGTTCCTCTGGGAGTATCCGGCAGCACCAATATGATACAGGTGCTGGAAGTTTAGAGAAACAGGATGGGTAAAATTTTTTATATTATGGGAAAGAGTTCCACAGGAAAGGATACCATCTATAAAAGGCTTCTGGCAAGTGAGGACAACACACTGCGGACGCTTGTTATGTATACCACCCGTCCTGCCAGAGAGGGAGAGCAGGACGGTGCGGAATACTTTTTTGTGGATGAGGCCCGGATGAGAGAACTGGAAGCAGAAGGCCGGATTATAGAGCGGCGTTCTTATCATACGGTTCATGGTATATGGCATTATTTTACGGTGAGGGATGACCAGATTGATCTGGAGCATTATGACTATCTGGTCATCGGCACACTGGAATCTTATAAGGAAATGCGCAGATATTTTGGCAGGGACAGACTGATCCCGCTGCTGATCGAGCTGGACGACGGAGTGAGGCTGCAGCGGGCGCTGGATCGGGAAAAGCTGCAGACACCGCCATGTTTCCGGGAGCTTTGCCGGCGTTATCTGGCAGATGAGGCGGATTTTGCCCAGGAAAAGCTGGCGGAGGCAGGGGTGGAAAAGCGTTTTTATAATGATAATCTGGAACAGTGTCTTTTGGAGATCCAGCGTTACATAGAGAACTGGAGGTAGCCGTATGGATATGAAAATCAATCCGCTCTCTGCACCGATGCCGGTAGAGCAGGAGCAGCAGGCGCAGGAAAGCGATGGCAGTTTTAAATTTACGCTGGCCAGCCATATCGAGGAAGCCGGTCTGCAGGAGCGGCTCAATACGATGATGCAGGAGATCACCATGCAGGGCAATAAGATTGCCAAACGCATGGATGTGAGGGATATGAAGCGTTATCGGAGTATGATAAAGGAGTTTATGAATGAGATCGTAAGCCGTTCCCATTCTTTTTCCAGAGAAAATTTTCTGGACAGACGGGGCAGGCACCGGGTGTATGGCATCATACGGCTGGTGGATGAAACTCTGGACGAACTGGCGCAGGAGCTTGTAAAGGACGAGAAGGATCATATATCGATTCTGGGGAAAATAGGGGAAATCAGGGGTCTGCTATTGGATATTTTTACATAGGAGCAGCGGAAAGGAAACGTACGTGGCAAAATTTACAGATATCATCGGACAGGAACAGTTGAAAGAACATCTGCAGAACGCAATCAGGACAGATAAGGTAAGTCATGCCTATATCATAGATGGGGAGAAGCATGCCGGAAAGGAATTTATTGCCGGTGTGTTTGCGATGGCGCTGCAATGTGAAGCCGGTCAGACGGAGCCGTGCCAGGAGTGTCATTCCTGCAGACAGGCGTTGTCTAAAAACCATCCGGATATTATTCGCGTCACACACGAAAAACCGAATACCATCGGTGTGGAAGATATCAGGAGGCAGATCAACAGCGATATGGGGATCAAACCATACAGCAGCCCCTATAAAATATATATTATCGGAGAAGGGGAAAAGATGACGACAGCGGCGCAGAATGCCCTGCTTAAAACGCTGGAAGAGCCGCCGGAATATGGTGTGATTATGATTCTGACCGATCAGCCCAGCGCACTGCTTCCCACGATCCAGAGCCGCTGTGTGCTTTTGCATATGAAGCCGGTGGATGACGGCAGCATGAAGCGGTATCTGATGGAGAGTATGCAGGTACCCGATTATAAAGCCGATCTCTGTGCGGCGTTTGCCAGAGGCAACATAGGGCGGGCACGGCTTCTGGCAGGCAGCGAAGAATTTGAAAATATCAGAGAAGATGCTGTGATGCTGATGAAATATATCGGTGAAATGGAACTGCATGAAATCGTGGCAGCCATTAAGAAGATCACCGAATATAAGCTGGAAATCAGTGATTATCTGGATATTATTGCCATCTGGTACCGGGATGTGCTGTTGTTTAAAGCCACAAAGGATGTGAACCATCTGATTTTCAAAGAAGAAATCCAGTATATTAAAAAAGCGGCAGGGAAAAGTGATTATGAAGGAATCGAAACGATTTTGAAGGCATTGGAAAATGCGAAGAGCCGTCTGCGGGCAAATGTGAATTTTGACCTGACAATGGAGCTTTTGCTGATGACGATCCGGGAAAATTAAAGGCAGAGTAAGTTTGCTGCCGGTATGAGGTAGATAGAATATGACAAAAGTAATAGGTGTAAGGTTCCGCACGGCGGGGAAGATATATTATTTTGATCCGGTAAAGTTCCGGGTGGGAAAGGGCGATCACGTGATTGTGGAAACCGCAAGAGGAGTGGAATTTGGAACCGTAGTCAGTGAAATCAAAGAGGTGGAGGATGATAAGGTAGTCCAGCCGCTGAAGCCGGTGCTCAGAGTGGCATCACCGCGGGACGAGGAACAGGAACAGACGAACAAGAGAAAAGAGAAGGAAGCCTTCCAGATTTGCCTGGAAAAAATCAAGAAACATAAGCTGGAAATGAAGCTGATCGACGCAGAGTATACATTTGATAATAATAAGGTGCTGTTTTACTTTACAGCGGACGGGCGGATTGATTTCCGTGAGCTGGTAAAGGATCTGGCTTCGGTATTTAAAACCAGGATTGAGCTGCGTCAGATCGGTGTGAGGGATGAGACAAAAATCATCGGCGGTATGGGAATCTGCGGCAGAGTACTTTGCTGTCATGCGCATCTGTCTGAGTTTGTACCGGTTTCCATTAAAATGGCCAAGGAGCAGAATCTGTCCCTGAATCCCACTAAAATATCAGGGGTATGCGGCAGACTGATGTGCTGTCTGAAACATGAAGAAGAAACCTATGAAGAACTGAACCGGAAACTGCCTAACATCGGAGATTTTGTAACGACTGATGACGGTCTGAAAGGCGAGGTATCCGGCGTAAATGTGCTGCGCCAGCTTGTCAAAGTGGTGGTGACGGTAGAGGATGAAAAGGAAATCCATGAATACAAGGTGGACAGGCTGCGGTTTAAAAGAAGGCATGGCAAACGGGACCGGGTAGAGGTGGATGAAGAGCTGAAGGCTCTGGAAAAGCTGGAGAAAAAGGAAGGAAAGTCCAAATTAAATGACAATTAAGCTAAACCCCGGAGAACGCCTGGATGATTTACAGAGAAACCATTTTCAGATCATCCAGGATCCCGGTCGCTTCTGTTTTGGGATGGATGCGGTACTTCTGTCGGGGTTTGCGAAGATAAAGCCGGGAGAGCGGGCATTGGATCTGGGAAGCGGAAACGGTATCATACCGATTTTACTGGCAGCCAAAACAGAGGCGGCGTATCTGGCCGGACTGGAGATTCAGCCGGAAAATGTAGATATGGCCAAAAGAAGCATTGCTCTGAATGGCCTACAGGAGAGGGTTTTTATGACAGAGGGAGACATCAGAGAGGCATCCGGACTGTTTGGCGCCGCCTCCTTTGACGCAGTTACCTGCAATCCTCCCTATATGCCCGGCAAACATGGCCTGACCAGTCAGGATATGCCAAGAGCCATTGCGAGACATGAGATTTTATGTACTTTTGAGGATGTGGCAAGGGAAACGGCAAAGCTGCTGCGGCCGGGCGGTAAGTTTTATCTGGTGCACAGACCTTTCAGGCTGGCGGAGATCATGAATACCCTGCTGTCATATAAGCTGGAGCCGAAACGGATGCGGCTGGTATATCCCTTCGTGGATCAGGAGCCTAATATGGTGCTGCTGGAAGCCAGCAGAGGCGGCAATTCCCATCTGCGGGTGGAACCGCCGCTGATCGTTTACCGCAAGCCGGGGGTGTACATGCCGGAGATCTATGAGGTATACGGATATTGAGATGAATGGGAAATTAATGCTGTGTGCGACGCCTATCGGGAATCTGCAGGACATGACACCCAGAGTGATCGGGGCGCTGCAGGAAGCGGATCTGATTGCGGCAGAGGATACAAGAAACAGTATCAAACTGCTGAACCATTTTGGAATCCGCACACCGATGACGAGCTACCATGAGTATAATAAAACAGAAAAAGCGGAATATTTAGTTACGTATATGCAGGAAGGCGGGACAGTGGCGCTGATTACGGATGCGGGCACACCGGGAATTTCCGATCCGGGTGAAGTGCTGGTACAGAAATGTCTGGAACAGGGGATTCGTGTCACCTCTCTGCCGGGCGCATCGGCCTGTATCACGGCGCTGACCCTTTCCGGCCTGCCTGCCCGCAGATTTTGCTTTGAAGGGTTTCTTCCTTCAGACAAAAAGGAGAAGCGGGAGATCCTGCAGGAGCTTTCGGAGGAATCCCGCACCATGATTCTGTATGAAGCGCCCCACCGGCTGGTCCGTACGCTGGGAGAACTGCTGGAAGCGCTGGGAAACCGGCGGGTTACACTGTGCAGGGAGCTGACAAAGAAGTTTGAAACGGTGCTCCCCACCACACTGGAGGATGCGCTGACCCTTTATGAAAACGAGGCACCGCGGGGAGAATATGTGCTGGTGATAGAAGGCAGGAGCCTGGCCGATAAAAAGAGAGAAGCCATCCGGGACTGGCAGCAGATTACGATTGCAGAGCATATGAAACTCTGTGAGGAAAAAGGAATCACCGGGAAAGAAGCCATGAAGCTGGTGGCTCTGCAGAGGGGGATATCCAAACGGGATGTCTACCAGTATTTGCTGGATGAAAAACAGTAAAAAAATAGTTGACAAATACGGGTATGCAACATATACTTTGAATGTCAAACTATTTAAAATAAAAAGAAATAAAAGGAGATAAAATTATGCTGGAAAGAGTAAAAGAAATCATTCAGGAACAGTTAAATTTGGACGGTGTGGAGATTACGGAAGATTCCTCCTTCAAGGATGATCTGGGTGCGGATTCTCTGGATCTGTTTGAGCTGGTTATGGCTTTCGAAGAGGAATACGGCATCGAAATTCCTTCCGAGGATCTGGAGCAGATCACAACAGTGGGCGCTGTCATTGAGTATATGAAGAATAAGGGCGTTGAAGCATAAATGAAAACAAGAATAACGGAGTTACTGGGAATCGAATATCCCATTATTCAGGGCGGTATGGCTTGGGTGGCAGAGCATAATCTGGCGGCGGCTGTATCCGAAGCAGGCGGGCTGGGCCTGATCGGTGCAGGCGGAGCTCCGGCTGAATTTATCAGAGAACAGATCCGGAAAGTAAAAGAAGTGACCGGCAAACCGTTCGGTGTGAACCTGATGCTGATGAATCCGGAAGCGGATGCCATTGCGCAGATTATCGTGGAAGAGGGCGTTAAAGTGGTCACCACTGGAGCCGGCAATCCGGGCAAGTATATGTCTATGTGGAAAGAGGCCGGTGTGAAGGTGATCCCTGTGGTTGCCAGTGTGGCGATGGCAAAGATGATGGAGCGGGCCGGTGCGGATGCGGTAGTGGCTGAGGGTATGGAATCCGGAGGGCATATCGGCTCGGCTACTACGATGACGCTGGTGCCTCAGGTAGTGGATGCGGTAAAGATTCCTGTGATTGCTGCAGGCGGAATCGGTGATGGCAGAGGATTTGCGGCGTCCATGATGCTGGGGGCGGAAGCGGTACAGATGGGAACCCGTTTTGTAGTGGCAAAGGAATCCATCGTGCATGAGAACTATAAGAAAAAAGTCATCGGTGCAAAAGACATTGATTCGGAAGTGACCGGGACAAGCCACGGACATCCGGTACGTCAGATCCGCAACAATATGACAAGAGAATATGTGAAGCTGGAAAAAGAGGGGGCTCCTTTTGAGGAGCTGGAAAAACTCACGCTGGGCGCACTACGGAAGGCAGTGGTGGAAGGCGATACAGTGAACGGCACGCTGATGGCCGGACAGATCGCAGGGCTGGTAAAAAAAGAGCAGACCTGCGCAGAGATGATACAGGAAATCATGACAGAGGCAAAAGCGCTGCTGAAGCAGTAAGATTCGGCAAACATGTGAAATACATAGGAGGTCATAACAGACCTCCCATTTCACATTCCAATACTTTGAATATCAAACTAAACATGCAGACAGTGCATGGGCTAAATTAAAGGAGTAAGGTATGGGTAAAACAGCATTTATGTTCCCCGGACAGGGAGCGCAGTATGTAGGGATGGGGAAGGATTTTTATGATGCACTTCCGATCTGCCGGGAGATGTTTACACTGGCAGGTGAGGCAAGCGGTCTGGATGTGGCTGGTCTGTGCTTTGAGGAAAATGAGAAAATCAATATAACAGAGTATACGCAGATCGCCATGCTGGCAGTGGAAGTGGCTATCCTGAAGGCTGTGGAGGAAAAGGGCATCAAAGCGGATGTGACGGCAGGACTCAGTCTGGGCGAGTATGGTGCGCTGGCAGCAAGCGGTGTCATGAGCCCGGCGGATGTATTCAAAGTAGTGAGACAGAGAGGTATTTATATGCAGGAGGCCGTACCCACAGGCGGCGCTATGACGGCGGTGCTGGGTCTGGATGCGGAGAAGATAGAAACGATCTGTGAAGAGACGGAAGGAATCGTTTCCATAGCCAATTATAACTGTCCCGGACAGATCGTAATTACAGGTGAGGAAGCGGCAGTAGGAGCAGCAGCGGAGAAGCTGTCGGCAGCAGGAGCCAAGCGGTGCGTACCGCTGAAAGTAAGCGGGCCGTTCCATTCCAAGATGCTGACCGGGGCGGGAGAAAGGCTGGGCAGTGTGCTGGAGGAGGTTGCCATCGGTGAGATTCAGATCCCGTATATTGCCAATGTGACGGCGGATTATGTGACAGAAAAAGCACAGGTCAAAGAGCTGCTTCAGAAGCAGGTTTCTTCTTCTGTGCGGTGGCAGCAGACGATTGAACGGATGATTGCAGACGGTGTGGATACATTTATTGAGATCGGGCCGGGTAAAACGCTGTCCGGATTTATGAAGAAAATAAGCAGGGATGTAAAGACCATAAATATAGAGAAGCTGGAAGATCTGGAAAAGCTGTCTGAGATATAACAGCAGTATTGGAGCTTTGGCGGAAAATATAAACTGTTGTCATGGCAGGCAGCCATGCAGGAGAGAAAGGAAATCAAATGATGTTGGACGGTAAAGTGGCACTGGTGACAGGAGCCAGCAGGGGAATCGGAAGGCAGATTGCGCTCACACTGGCAGATTACGGCGCTGTTGTGATTGTAAATTATAACGGATCAAAGGAGAAGGCGGAAGCTGTTGTGTCCGAGATTGAAGCAAAGGGCGGCAAAGCAGAAGCGGTACAGTGTTCGGTGGCGGATTTTGAGGCATGCGGCGATATGATTACACAGATGCTGGCCAGGTACGGGCACATTGATATTCTGGTGAACAACGCGGGCATCACAAAGGATAATCTTGTGATGAAGATGACAGAAGCAGACTTCGATGCTGTGGTTGCCACTAACTTAAAGGGGACATTTAATACGATCAAGCATATGTACCGTGCCTTTTTAAAGCAGCGCAGCGGCAGGATTATAAATATGACAAGTGTGTCAGGCGTATTGGGAAATGCAGGACAGGCCAATTATGCGGCGTCCAAGGCAGGGGTGATCGGACTCACCAAGACGATGGCCAGAGAGCTGGCCAGCCGGAATATTACAGTGAATGCGGTGGCCCCTGGTTTTATTGATACGGATATGACACAGGCGATGACAGAAAGCGCAAAGGAAGCCACGTTGGCTCAGATTCCGCTGAAGCGGATGGGCCGGCCGGAGGATATCGCGGAGACAGTGGCGTTTCTGGCAAGTGATAAGGCATCTTATATTACAGGACAGGTGATCAGTGTAGACGGCGGTATGGCCATATAACATACAGGATAGGGTATGGCCCGGAAAGTGAGGAAAAATATGAGCAGACGAGTAGTTGTAACGGGTATGGGCGCGATTACGCCGATCGGACTCAGTGTGGATGAGTTTTGGCAAAGCATCAAAGAACAGAAAATCGGATTTGCTCCGATTACCAAATTTGATGCCGCAGATTATAAGTGTAAGCTGGCTGCTGAGGTAAAGGGATTTGAAGCTAAGAATTTTATGGATTTTAAGTCGGCCAAGAGGATGGAGGCGTTTTGCCAGTTTGCAGTAGCGGCTGCAAAGGAAGCGCTGGAGGACTCGGGTCTGGATATGGCCCAGGAAGACCCTTATAAAGTGGGCGTGGCAGTAGGATCAGGCATCGGCGCATTGCAGGCGATGGAGAGGGAACATAAGAAGCTGTTGGAAAAAGGGCCTTCCAGAGTGAATCCTCTGCTGGTTCCCCTGATGATTTCCAATATGGCAGCAGGCAATGTATCTATTTATTTCGGATTGAAAGGCAAGAGCATCAATGTGGTGACGGCATGTGCCACGGGGACCCATTCTATCGGAGAAGCATTCCGCTCCATCCAGTATGGCGAAGCAGATGTGATGGTGGCAGGCGGTACGGAGAGCAGTGTGACACCTATCGGTATCGCTGGTTTTTCGGCGTTGACAGCATTATCCACCAGTGAGGACCCTGCCCGGTGTTCCATTCCTTTTGATAAGGAGAGAAGTGGTTTTGTGATGGGAGAAGGAGCGGCCATTGTGGTTCTGGAAGAGCTGGAGCATGCAAAGAAGCGGGGCGCTAAAATTTATGCTGAAGTTGTAGGATATGGTTCCACCAGTGATGCATATCATATTACATCTCCTGCTGAGGACGGGTCGGGAGCAGCCAAAGCAATGGAATTTGCCATCCAGGATGCGGGAATCGAAAAAGAGGATGTGACATATATCAATGCGCATGGTACGGCCACACATCATAATGATTTGTTTGAGACACGTGCCATCAAGTATTTGTTTGGTGAACATGCAAAAAAGATCAAGATCAATTCCACCAAGTCCATGATCGGACATTTGCTGGGCGCCGCCGGTGCGGCAGAGTTTATTACCTGCGTGAAGGAGCTGGAGGAAGGCTATCTTCATGCCACGGTGGGCTATCAGGTAAAGGATGAGGAATGCGATCTGGACTACTGTATTGAGCCGTCGGAAGAAGCTGTTATGTATGCGCTTTCCAATTCGCTTGGATTTGGCGGACACAATGCAAGCCTTCTTGTAAAACGGTATGAAAAAGACTGAAGAAGCCCATGTAGGCGTTAGGGAAGGGGACAAGGTATGTCGGTATTAACTGCAAAGGAAATCATGGAAATCATACCGCACAGACAGCCGTTTATGCTGGTGGATGCGATCGAAGAGTTGGAAGCGGGAAAACGGGCGCTGGGAAAAAAGTGTGTATCATACAACGAGCCGTTTTTTGCAGGTCATTTTCCGGGGGAACCTGTTATGCCGGGTGTGCTGATTGTGGAAGCACTGGCGCAGGTAGGCGCGGTAGCGATCTTAAGTCTGCCGGAGAACAAGGGTAAAACCGCTTATTTCGGCGCGATCAATTCGGCAAAATTCAAAGGCAAAGTAGTACCTGGGGATGTGCTTTTGCTGGAGACAGAAATTATCAAATCAAAGGGGCCTATCGGAGTCGGCAGTGCAAAAGCCAGCGTGGACGGAAAAATAGTGGCACAGGCAGAGCTTACTTTCGCCCTGGGAAAAGCGGAGTAGGAAGATGGAGGATAAGAAAAGCAGAGCGCTTGTGATCGGAGAATTAAAAGCAGAAGTTCCTGTGATACAGGGCGGCATGGGTGTGGGAATCAGTCTGTCTGGGCTGGCAGGCGCCGTGGCTGCACAAGGGGGCATAGGTATCATCTCCACAGCGCAGATCGGCTATCGTGAGGCGGATTTTGATGAGCATCCGATTGAGACAAATCTGCGCACAATCAAGCAGGAGATTAAAAAAGCACGGGAAATTGCTGACGGCGGTATTATCGGCGTTAATATTATGGTGGCCACAAGAGAGTATGAACGCTATGTAAAAGCTGCCATAGAAGGCGGTGCGGATCTGATTATTTCGGGCGCCGGCCTGCCGATGAAGCTGCCGGAGATAGCGGGGGAGGCCAAAACCAAGCTGGCGCCCATCGTATCCAGCCTGAAATCTGCGGAGGTCATTTTTAAATACTGGCTGAAAAAATATAACAGACTGCCGGATCTGGTGGTTATCGAAGGCCCCCGTGCGGGAGGACATCTTGGCTTCCGTATGGAAGAGCTGGCAGAGATCGATGATGCCGCTTACGATGAGGAAATCAAACGGATTCTTGATCGTGTCCGGGAATATGGTCAGCAGTATGAGAAAGAGATCCCTGTGGTGGTAGCCGGGGGGATCTATGAGAGAAAGGATATGGAGCATTACCTGGAAATGGGCGCTGCGGGGGTGCAGGTAGCGACCCGTTTCGTAACCACATATGAGTGTGATGCTTCTCCCGCTTATAAACAGGCTTATATCAATGCGGAGAAAGACGATATCATCATTGTAAAGAGTCCGGTGGGGATGCCGGGCCGGGCGATTCGGAATGCTTTTATGGAAAGAGCAAAGGAAGGGCGGATTCCCCATGGAAAATGTCATCTTTGCATCAGTACATGTAAACCGGCGGAAACACCGTACTGTATTACGGATGCGCTGGTCAATGCGGCGGTAGGGAATTTGGAGCAGGCGCTTTTGTTCTGCGGCAGCAATGCATATCGGGCAAAAAAACTGGAGTATGTTAAAGATATTATGGATGAATTCAGATAATCGGAAGGTTATCCGGATGGATGGAGACAGATCATGACAAGTAAAATTATAGGAACAGGAAGCTGCTTGCCGAAAACTACGGTAACAAATGATTTTTTATCCACAATTATGGATACTTCTGATGAGTGGATTTCTTCCAGAACAGGCATCCGGGAACGGCATCTGGTAAAGGATGAAACAACTGCCGGACTTTCTCTTGAGGCGGCCCGGCAGGCGCTGGCGGCTGCCGGTGTGGAGCCGGAAGAGCTGGATATGATCGTGGTGGGAACGCTGACCGGAGACTATGTAACGCCGTCCACCGCCTGTGAGGTGCAGGCAGGACTGGGGGCAGTCAATGCAGTGGCGTTTGATATCAATGCGGCCTGTGCCGGCTTTATATTCGGTCTGCATACAGTCAATGCTTATATTCACAGCGGTATGTGCCGTCTGGCTCTCGTGATTGGTGCGGAGAGCCTTTCCAGAATTATGGACTGGACGGACCGAAGTACCTGTGTCCTGTTCGGGGACGGTGCAGGCGCAGCGGTGGTACGTGCAAATGATACTGGGCTGGTGGCATACGATCAGGGCAGTGACGGGAAAAAAGGGAAATATCTTGCCTGTCCCGGAAGGACCAACAACAATCCTCTGATTCAGACAGACAAAATTCTGGCTTACACGCAGATGGACGGACAGGAAGTATATAAATTTGCGGTTTCTTATGTGCCGGCTTCGATTCAGAAAGTGTTGGATGAGGCAGGACTGGAGCCGGGAGAGGTGAAATATTATCTGCTGCATCAGGCTAATCTGCGGATCATTCAGTCTGTGGCCAAACGCCTGAAACTGAGCCAGGATAAATTTCCCATCAGTCTTGATCACTGCGGCAATGTGTCGGCGGCCAGCGTACCGATTCTGCTGGATGAGGTAAACCGGAAAGGATTGCTGCAGAAAGGCGATAAAATTATTATGTCCGGATTTGGCGGGGGACTGACCTGGGGTACCTGCCTGATGGAGTGGTAATAAAATAAGGGGTAAACGACGGGCGGCTTGGAAATGTGGATTTCTGAGCCGCTTTTTTAATGTTCCGGCGCTTCTCATAAGGAAATGTCTCTTATGGCGTTCGGGAAAACTTTTAAAATAGAAACTTCCTAAGTATGCTATCACTAAGAAATTCAGTAAAATCAACACTTTTGAAAGCGGTTAGGAGTGGTAAAAAGCAGGAAAATGTATGTAAATCATATATTATTCCTGTACCACTCCTATACCAACATTCCTACACAAAAGACATTCTATTTTATTTTTTCTATTTCCTCTCGTAGCCAGTCAAACTCCCTTGCTGTATATACCTTTTCGGTAATGTCAGAAATTTTATGTCCAACCATGTATTTAATAGCGTATTCATCAACGCCATATTTTTTTGCCATACTCACAAAATGTTTTCGTCCATCATGTGGTCTATGGTCTGGATTCAACTTCAGCTCATCGCGGATTCTTGTGAATCCCTTCTGATACCGGTTGTATGTGAACTTTATATTTTTCCGGTTGCTGTCCGGATCAGTACAATTGAAAAGGAATTCACTTCCTAGGGATTCCGCCTCTTTATATTTTCTGAGCACCAGTGATTGTATCTTTGAATGAATCGGAACAACTCTATCGGTACCGGCATCTGTTTTCATACCGCCTTTGAAAGTCCAATTCTCTAAATCAACATCTTCCAACCTTATCAATCCAAGTTCCTGCGGTCTCCATCCAGAATAGCATTGAATCAGGATTGCGTCAACATACCGTTTATCATCCACATGCTCCCAAAGCAATGAAATTTCTTCATCTGTAAACGGGATATGTTCTTTCTTAACAGTCTGAATTTCTTTGATGGTCTCTTCCGTCAGATTAAAACTTCTGGAATAGTTGCGATCCACAATCTCATATTCCAAAGCATAATCCAACATAAGGTTAAACAGCGACTTGATTTTGTTTTTCATGGATGCGCTGGGGCGCTGCTCTTTCCCTCTAACTACAGCTACGCCTTCTTCCATGCAACCTTTTACATGGCGTGCCCGGATATCCATTACCCGCATATCATAAACCGATGAACAATACGCCCAGGCAGAGGTAACAGCTCTTGCGCTTGCATTGTTCTTCAGTGTCTTGAAATATTCTTCGGTCCATTTTTCATAGAGCTCTTTTGCTGTTATGGCTGGTTCTAAATCATACGGATTCTTGTTATATTCCACCAAAGCAGCATAGGCATCATTATATGTTGGGAAGTACGACTCCGGTTTGAGCGGCTTACAAATGGGCCGTCCAGTCGGAGTTTTTCCAACTGTAACCATAGCTCGAAATGGGTTTCGAAGATTTCTTCCTTTGATTTCACTTATCTGTCCAAATCCGTTCGGAAGTCTTCTTCTTTTGTTTGATTTCCGAGGCTTTCGTTGGTTTATATCCGGTTGCATTGGGTATCCGCAATGCGGACAGTAAGTTGCTTTATCACTTACTTGCAAGGCACATTCGGGACATTGCATCAGCATAGTACATTCACTCCTTTCTTGGCAAATCTCTGTGTTTCGCTTGATTTACCATTAGTAATCATATATCATAGTGTAGGAATTGTCAACTACTCCTACACTTATTTTTTACACTGGAGGTGATGTATATGGTTACTCATGATGTATCAACTTGTCCCGATTGTGGTGGGGCATTGAAATATTATGACCGTGTTCCAAGAATTGTACGGTCGAAACTGAGAAATACCAGATGGATTAAGATAAGAAGACTACGCTGTATCAGATGCGGGCGTTTACATAGAGAGCTTCCAGATGATATTTTTCCGTACAAGCAGTATGAATCGGAAATTATCCGAGGTGTGATAGAGGGATTTATTACTTGTGAGACAATTGGATACGAGGATTATCCTTGCGAGATGACGATGATTCGGTGGATGGCTCAGAAAATACATCTTCTTCTATAATGCCAAACCACCGAGGTTGTTTTTACTAAAAGTGGTTCTTATCCTAGAATAGCCGTTGAAAGGAGGCAAGAGCCAATGGAAGAAATTATATTTGAATCGGGTTCAGTGCCAGTGATCGTTGCGGCCAGAGTATACGGCAAGGATGCATCTTGGGTAAGGGCTGGAATCATATCTGGATGGCTTCCAATCGGAAAGGCTACTCGAAACGGTAAACTTGTAACAAACATTGAGGAGATGAATTCGAGGTACGGACGTATCAATTTCTATATTTCCCCGAAGCTCCTCTATGAAGAAACGGGCTATTTATGGAAAGGAGAGAAACGTTGATGGGAACAACAATACGTCCGGAGCTGTCTGAGAAGAATCCCTATTGGATTGAAAAACATCGGTACTATGAGCTGAAGCATTTCTGTCTTCAATATCCTATTTGGAAGAAAGCATATTTGGCTTTAGACGGGTTAGCTAAAAGACCATCTGATCTGGTTCTGTTTTCGGGACAACGAGACCTCAGCGATCCGACTGCTAAATGCGCCGAGGCAAGGATATTTTACTCCAACAGAATGGAACTGGTTGAATCAGTGGCCGAAGAGACTGATGTCGTGCTTGGAACCTATATTTTACAGGCTGTTACAAGCGGTATCTCTTATGATTGTTTGAAAGCTAGGTTAGATATTCCGTGCTGCAAGGATGTCTATTACGACTTGTACAGACGTTTCTTCTGGCTGTTGAATAAGGAGCGTGGTTGATATGAAGATTGTGGATGTTGCAGTGAAAAAGGTATATCGGTTCAACTGCCCGAATTGTCAAAGCCGGTTGGAAGCAGATAGTCAGGATTTGGAGGATATCGGCGCTAAGGTAATTAAGTTTTTCTGCCCGGTCTGCCAGAAAGAGCGATATATTGCATGGTCAGATTTGAGAAAGAAGATTGTCTATGAAGGCGAGGGGTCGCAGAAATAACAGCTCCTATTATGAAAGGAGATGTGATACTTATGAATAAAAGTAAATACGCACAGATATTTAATTCAACCTGTACGGGGTGGGAGGAAAATCGAGAATGGAATGTGATGTATTTGAAAGCACAGCAAACCTATTTTAATGATGCTTTAAGGAATAGAGGCTATGTATTCTTGAGAGATGTTCTTGAATGCTTAGGTCTTCCGGTTACCAAGACATCGTTATTTGTGGGTTGGTACTATGATTTGTCAAATGCGTCTGGGGATAATTACATCGATTTTGATATCCACGAAAAAGGAGATGGAAGCGATATCGAGTTAGACTTTAATGTGGACGGAGACATCACGAACCGATTCAAGGATTGAGCCAGCAATGGCTCTTTCTTTTTATTCTAGGTTAAAACCTCAGTACGCAGGTGACAGAAAAACGTGGTATTTTGATATCTGAAAAATTCCCGGGTGGAAAATTTTCAAAAACAATTTGAAAGGAGAAGAACATGGAACTTGTAATTGTATTTGTAATCGGAATGGTTATTGGTTGTGTTTTTTCGAGTATAGTCCGGCGGTCTAAATCGGTTGGTAAACTTCGTATCGATACTTCTGATCCGGACGGCCCTTTTATGTTTCTGGAATTGTCAAAGGGCGTTGGTGACATATCTACCAAGAAACAAGTGCTTCTGCAGGTTGATCTTAAAAGTTATATTTCGCACGAATAACACGCTCTTTTATGGAATCGGTAATAAATTATTTGAAAGGAGAACTGAAAATGGAAGACAACATCAGAGATTTGTTAAGCGGGGAGATTAGCAGGGAGATTCAGGCTTTATCCAATTTAAATGCGGGTAGCAAAGAAAAATCAACAGCAATTGATGATCTGGCAAAGCTCTACAAACTGAGGATCGAGGAATCTAAGAATGACTGGGAGTATGACGAAAAGTACAATCGCCGGGTAATGGAAGAAGAAGCCGGCACTCGCGATGAGGAAATGAAACGTACGCAGTTGTCGGAACAGATTAAAGATCGATACTTCAGATTGGGAATAGCGGCGGCAGAACTCATGATACCGTTGATGTTCTATGGTATCTGGATGAAAAAGGGATTTAAGTTTGAGGAAACTGGAACATATACCTCAACAACATTCAGAGGATTGTTCAACCGTTTTAGACCAACGAGAAAATAAGAAAATGAACGATTTTAAGACGATGGAGGGCGTAAATTACACGTCCTCTTCGTTTTTCTGCGTGATTTTTACAGCCCCTATTATGGAAAGGAGATGCTAAAAGAGCTCTTTTATCTCTTGACTTAATATAGAGAGTAACCGTACAATTATACCGTTACTTTCAGATTATCAAGGAGGTAATGACTTTATGAGCCAAAAAATTATTAAACCGGAAGGTATGGAGTTAATGGAGTACCTGAATAACGGATATGCGGTTTGCAATCGTTGTGGAGCAGTTATGGACCGAAGGGAAGATCCAGCGGGTGGCTGTGATATTTATGCCTGCCCATCATGCGGATGGGAAGTAGATGAAATGGATTACGAGTATGAAGATAGCGAGGAAGAATGGACAGAAGAAACACTCGAATCCTATAGAGGCAGTGTACCACCGAAAGGATGTAGAGCTTGTGGGGGTCCATATCCACATTGCAAAACGTCGTGTAAACTATTTGACAATTAAAGAATTATCAACACAAGAGGGAGTCCTGACGAGGGCTCTTTCTTTTTGCTTTTAGGAGGCTGCTATGAGATACCATTACGAAAAGCCTACTATTTATCTTTCCATGTATGGCAAACTTTATATTTGTGAACATCCAGTTTATAACAGTTGCACCCTCTTTCAAATTAACGATAAAGGATTAGCTGTCATCCAGCAGCGATATGATTTGGAGACAAAGAGTACGTGGTGGAGTGAAGTTGACCCTTGGTTGACGGACGATTTATATTTACATCCTGAATTTAAGAAATACTTTGACGAACGGGCTGGAGAATGTAAGGATGGTCTTTATCCCACTGTTACGGTTCGACAGATTATGTGGGCGTTGAAAATGAAGCCGATTGCGAGGGAACGGTGGGAAACGGTCTTTGACAGACGTGATATTTAGACGCATTTTTTACAATTCCTTTTATGAAAAACCATTGAACTGAAAGGAGTTAGAGAGGTATGGATGAAATGAAAATCGGATCAAAATTTATGAAGACTTTGGTTGCGAAACTGGTAAAAAGAACGGTAAAGAAAAAAACTGGATATGATGTAGATATTCAGTTGAATGAATTTACCGCCGCTGTTACTGATGGAACGGCACGTGTTCATCTAAGTGTTGATGCGGAATTGAATAAAGACGAACTCACAAAAATTTTGAGTGCGATTGGTTTATAGTTGCAAAGGGATCGTGGAGACACGGTCTCTTAGCTTTTACATACGCGAAATTTGCAAGTTATATTATGGAGAGACAGTAGCTCAGTTGGTAGAGCGCCACACACTAGTGGAGGTCATAGGTTCGAGTCCTATCTGTTTCTCTTGTTTTTTTTTGAGTCGATAACGGCTCTTTTATTTTCCATAAAAAAAATGAAAGGAGAAAAAGAAATGGAAAACATCAAAGTATTACGGAGACAGGAACTGGAAACAAGAGAGGTTATGGTTGGGGATCAGATTTTGATATCCTTGGCAGAGATCGGGGACTTTACTGCAACGGCTCACAAGATTACGGACAAGGGCGTCTTGTTTATTTTCGATGAGTACGTTACGAGCAGGCCGATGAACAACCAGAGAATCAACGAGGGCGGTTATGAGGAGTCTGATTTGAAGAAGTGGATCGACACGGTTCTTTTGGCAGCATTTCCCGAGGAGCTTAAAAGCCGGATTGACAGTCTGTCTATTCCGACAGTAGGCGAATTGTTCGGTCACGATGACGAATGGGATAATGAGCATTTTGAGCCGGATGAAGACGAGCAGCTTCCGCTTATGAAGGAGCGGAGGAATCGTGTAGCATACCTCAATGATGAATGGGAATGGGGTTGGCTCAGAAATGCGGTAAAGAGGAGTGTTTCTTCGGCTTCTTTCGCTGGTGTGGGCGGCGTTGGCGGTGCGGACTGCGCCACCGCTTCGGACTCTCGTGGGGTTCGTCCGGAGTTCTGGTTGGTTAGATAAATCTTGGGGCCTTGTGCCCCTTTTGAGAGGAGAAGAAAATGAGCAAATTTTCAACGGGATTACGGCGATCATCCCCAACAATTTTAACTGTCTTAGGAATCGTCGGTGTTGTTGGTACGGCTGTGACGGCTGTTCGGGCTACACCTAAGGCAATGAGGCTTATCAAAGCTAAGAAAGATGAACTGGAAACGGATAAACTTACGCCTGTGGAACTGGTGCAAACAACTTGGAAATGTTATATTCCGTCCGTTTTGGTAGGCGTTGGTACTGTTGCTTGTATAATCGGTATTGGTGTAATGGATAAACGTAATCAGGCGGCTTTGACGAGCGCATACGCCATGCTTAATGAATCCTACAAGCAATACCGACAAGCAGCCAAAAAGGTTTATGGCGAAGATGCTGATAACAAAATCCATGCTGAAATGGCTAAAGATGCAATGGTTGCTGATTCTGCATGGGGTTATCAAGTTTATAACATGGATATGGACCCCGAAAGTGAGGAGTGTCTTTTCTATGACCTTACATCGAAGAAATACTTTACTACAACAATGGCTGCTGTTTTAAATGCTCAGTATCATGCGAATCGTAATATCGCGCTTAGAGGTGAATGTTCTTTAAATGAATATTTATCGTTTCTTGGCGTTGATGGAGTAGAGAAAGGCGATGAAATGGGTTGGGATATAACCCATATGGTCGAAGAGATGGATTCTTATTGGCTTGATTTTGATAATCAGAAAACAACTCTGGAAGACGGCTTGGAATGCATTACTATTGACGCAATGGCACTCTGTAAATTTGATTAGTTCGCAGAAATTGCAAGTTCTATTATGAAAAGGAGGTAATCGCTTTATGACTACTAAAAGTAAATTGATTAAAGTTCTTGGTCTGGCAGCGACCGTGATCGGAGTGGCGGCAACGCTTGTAACCGATTGGGTCAATGAACAGAAAATGGATGAAAAAATCGAAGAAAAGGTAAACGAAGCACTTGCCAAAAAAGATGACGAAAATGAGGAGTCCTAACAAGGGCTCTTCTTTTCTGTTCTAAGGAGAGAACGATGTCTAGGATGTCTAAGCATGAACAAGTTATCTTGATTATCGAGGATTATATTTTCGATATCACAGAACCACAGCGAAGTTGGGATAAGCACTGGTTTAAGGAAGTTAGTTATCAAAGATGGGCTGGTCGTGAACTTTTAGATCGTGTTCGCAGAAACCCAACACAAGATCCCATTGATATTATATCAGACTTTGCGGTAAAGACAGGCAAGTTTTCCGCAAAAGATTATGGGGATAAAGAGGATAGGCAGATATTTAGTGTCGCCTATGAAATGGCAACGGACATCTTAGAAATTACAAGATGTTTGGAATAATGAGTTAAAAATGAAAGGAGAAAAAGAAATGAAGGCATTAAGAAAACAGGAAGTAACAATTCAGGCAGCAAATGAGTTTAAGGTTGGCGATCAGATCGAGGTTGGAAAGTATACGGCGACCTGTCAGAAGATTACCAGAAAGGGAGCACTCTTTCTTTTGGATCAGTATTTGGATACAGCATATCAGATGAACCGTGAGTATACGAACGCAGGCGGCTATGAGGCAAGTGATTTACGCAAAGAACTCCAGAAAGAAGAAGTTCTGAATATCTTCAGCTCTATTCAGAGTATCATGGTTCCTTTTAAGAATGGTGATTTGCTTCGTATCCCGTATGCAGAGGAATTCTTCGGCGATGTCGATAATTATGAACCCAGCGGTAAGAAACAGTGGCTTCTTATGAAAGACCGTAAGAACCGTATCGCGATTCGTGAAGGAGAAGCTTACGAGTGGGGCTGGTTGCAGAATAAAGTAAAGTCTTCTTCGGCGCATTTCGCTAGTGTGGGCGGCGATGGCCATCCGAACTCCGCCGACGCTTCGGCCTCTCTTGGGGTTCGTCCGGTCTTCCGGTTAGGTTAATCGCCGCCCCTTGTGGGCGGTTTTATATTTTTTGAAAGGAGATGCGCTTATGTGCAGCAAAAACCGAAAGGAGTATATTGATGAACAAAAACACCATAACGGCGGCAATGCGGAATATGCGAACCGCTGTAAAAAAACACAGTCCGGAAATTTTAACCGGGATCGGAATCGCCGGAATGATTACGACAACTGTAATGGCTGTCCGGGCAACGCCTAAAGCTCTAATTCTCATTGAGGAAAAGAAGGATGAACTGGAGGTAAATGAGCTTACACCGAAAGAAACAATCCAGGCGGCGTGGACTTGTTATATTCCGACGGCTGCCATTGGAACGGTTTCAATAGCTTGCTTAATTGGAGCCAGTTCGGTAAATATGAGACGGCGGGCAGCCTTGGCTACAGCATATGCTCTCTCCGAGTCTGCTCTGAAGGAATATCAGGAAAAAGTAGTAGAAACAATCGGAGAGAAAAAAGAGCAATCTATTCGGGATGCTGTAGCTAAAGATAAGATTGAAAAGAACCCTGTAACTAACAGAGAAGTGATCATCACCGAAAGAGGCAATACTCTCTGTTATGATGCCGTATCGGGAAGATATTTCAAATCCGATATAGATAAACTGAAAAAGGCAGCAAATGAGTTGAATCGGCAGATGCGGGATGAGATGTATATTTCTCTGAACGATTTCTACTATGAAATCGGCTTAAATCCGGTCAGCATCGGTGACGAACTCGGCTGGAATATCGACCAGGGGTATATCGATTTGTCATTCAGTTCTCAGTTAGCAGATGACGGAACACCTTGCCTTGTAATTGAGTATCACATTGCGCCCCGGTATGACTTCCGCACTGCCTGATAAGTACGCGAAAAAAACAATGTCTTTAATGGAGAACCCACATATTTTCTGATTATTGAAAGGAGAAAACACAATGGAAAACAACGAAATTATGACAAACGAAGAGGTTATGGAAACTACTGAGGAGATCGTGAAAGTAAGTTCGGCTAACGGATTTAAGAAAGCGGCTGCCTTTGGATTGGTGTTTATTGCCGGCTATGTAGCAGGTAAATACATCATCGATCCGGCGATAGCACATATCAAAGCTCGGAAGCGGAATAAACAGATGGTCGAGCAGGGGGATTTCAATGACTTCGAGGAGGCAGAAATCGTGAGCGGAGAGACCGTTGATAAAGATCCGGCGTAAATGTAAGAAAAAACAGTGTTCGGACGGGAAGGTACCTGTAACAAGGTGCTTTCCCTTTTTCTTTTTGCTTTGAGGAGGTGGCTTATGAACCAGTATAAGTACAGCGGACCTGTTATGGAATTTGAAATTTGCGTTGCGCATAACTGGAAAGGCTCTACATACGCAACGTCCGAGAGAAAAGCGAGAAGTAATCTCTCATATCAGTTTAAAAAGCAGAACAACAAGCTTCCTAATACAAAAATTACGTTGCCGGGAAAGTTGGTTACTGTTTAAGTGAAAGGAGAAGAAAATGGAGGAATACAGACCTAATTCCCATAAATCTAAAGAAACTCAAAAGGAGGGAGCAGCTCCACCAGATAAAAAAGTGGAAAAAGTTATCAGCGGATCGGCTAAGCCTAAGAAAAAGGGTGAGATGCAGAAGTTCGCCGATGTTTTTATTTCGGAAGACGTTGGAAATGTAAAATCTTATATTTTGATGGACGTTCTCGTTCCGGCAATTAAAAAGGCAATATCAGACATCGTTACGAACGGTATCGATATGATTCTGTATGGGGAAACCGGGCGGACAAGAAAGGCTTCATCTGGAACTAAGGTGTCATACGGAAAGTTCTATGACCGTGAGCCGGATCGAAGACGTGAGCGCTTGGCTTCGTCCCGCGGTGGATATGATTATGACGATATTGTCTTTGAAACTCGCGGAGATGCAGAGTCGGTTCTTGATGCGATGAATGATATCATCAGTCAGTATGGGGTTGTGAGTGTCGGAGATCTGTACGATCTCGCCGATGTATCCACAGATAATTATGCCGTGAATAAATATGGCTGGACTGATATCAGCGGATGTAAGCCGGTTCGGGTAAGAGATGGCTATATTCTCAAATTACCCAAAGCGCTGCCGATTAACTAAAGGAGGTGTCCATGTACGAATCGAAAGACAAGATGGTATCCCATCCGGACCATTATCAATCCGAAACGGGATTGGAAGTTATCGATGTAATCGAAGCCTTTACTTTTGATCTCAAAGGAATTGAGGCTACAGATACAGGAAATATTCTCAAGTATGCCTGCCGGTGGAAGAAAAAAAACGGTATTCAGGATTTGGAAAAAATCCTTTGGTATACGCAGCATCTTATTGACCATTTGAAAAAATTAGAAGATTAAAAAAAGGAGACTATTTAGCTATGAAAAAAGCAGAAATCATGACAAAAGTAAGCGGAACCTTTAATAAGGTCGGTTTCCAGTTGAAAAAACACAGCCCGGAAATTCTTGTCGTGGCTGGCGTTGTTGGCACCGTGGCGAGTGCCGTTCTGGCTTGTAAAGCTACGTTGAAGGTGGATAAAGTTTTGGGCGAAACCAAAGAAAAAATGGATAAGGTCCATGAGTCTGCCGAAAAAGGATGCACTGCGATGGGGGAGGACTATTCCCCGGAAGACGCCAAGAAAGACACGGTCATTGTCTATACCCAGACAGCGCTGAAGCTGGCAAAGCTGTACGCACCCGCCGTGGCAGTTGGTACATTATCCATCACCAGCATTCTGGCGTCCAATAATATTCTTCGGAAGAGGAATGTGGCTTTGGCAGCGGCTTATGCTACGATTGATAAGAGTTTCAAGGATTACAGAAATCGCGTTGTTGAGCGGTTCGGCAAAGAGATTGATCGAGAACTCAGGTATAATATCAAAGCGGAAAAGGTAAGCGAAACGGTTATGGACGAAGAGACCGGCAAAGAAAAGAAAGTAAAGAAAACGGCTTTCGTTGTAAACCCGTCTGATATCAGCGGTTACGCTCGGTTTTTTGAGAAATACACAAAGGATGAAGAGGGAAACAGTGTTTTAAATCCCCATTGGGAAACCAACAACGAATACAACCTTATGTTTCTCAAGGCGCAGGAAAGCTATGCCAATGATCTTCTGCGGGCAAAGAAGCGTCTTTTCCTGAATGATGTATATGAAATGTTGGGAATGCCCCGCACCAAAGCTGGTCAGGTAGTTGGTTGGGTTTATGATCCGGAGCATCCCGTTGGTGACAACTATGTGGATTTCGGACTTTATGCCGACAATCTGAGCTATTCCGATTTTGCAAACGGGTTTGATACTGCAATCTTGTTGGACTTCAATGTGGATGGAAATATCTGGGAGCTTATGTGAAGGGACGGAATCGATGGGATCGGTTCCGGAAATCCATATCAGGATGCAATAGACTATCCTTGGCTCGGACCCAGAGAACTGAGGATAGTCTAAATATTTTTAAGGAGAACTTATATGCGTAAGATAACTGCAATAACCGCGTTTCTTTCTCTGTGTGCGGTTTTTATATTTTCAGTTACCACCATTTCAACAGCAGAAGAACCGGTTTTAGAAACGAAAGTTATTCCGCTGCACATAGCCTCTGTCAATTATGAACCGACAGAAGATATTTCTGTAATGAACATGAAGGATACTGAAAAGAAAGAAGAATTACTTCCAGATGAAGATATTGCGCTGATTGCATTGGTCACTATGGCCGAGGCTGAAGGAGAATGCGAAGAGGGTAAACGGCTGGTGATCGACACGATTCTTAACCGTATGGACTCCGAACATTTTCCCGATACAGCTTACGATGTGATTTATCAGCCGTATCAATTTTCATCGATGTGGAACGGCAGGGTGGATTGCTGTGAAGTGCGAGAAGATATTTGTCAGCTTGTCAGAGAAGAACTGGAATGTCGAACAAACTATGATGTTGTATTCTTTACGGCTGGATGTTACAGCAATTATGGCGTTCCTATGTTTCAGGTAGAAAACCACTATTTTTCAAGGTATGAATGAAAGGAGAATTGACTTATGAGTAATGTTTTAACATTTGTTTCCTATGCGTTAGCGGCTATGGCTGGTATCTGTTTTGTCGGCGGAATCGCTGTTTTGTCCGGCGGAAAGGAGATGTAAAGACATGGAAGGATTTGAGAGTTTGATATCCATGTTAGATTACATATTGGATACCAAGAGGAAAAGACATATCACTGGAGGAATTTTGATCAGCATGTCCATGCTGTTTGGCGGCTTGGCATTAACGGTGATGACTATAAAAAATGAGGAGACCGATGATGAGTAAAGTAACCAATTTTGTAATGTTTGCTATGGGGGCTGCAGTCGGGTCGGTCGTTACATGGCAGTATGTTAAGAAAAAATATGAGCAGATTGCTCAGGAAGAGATTGATTCCGTAAAGGCTGTCTTCATGAAAAAAGATCCCGACATGGAAGTAACTGTTTCGGAAACACCGCATCAGGCAGAGCCGCGGAAAGTAGAAGAAAAGCCCAGCATTTCTGAATATGCTGCGTTGCTGAAAAATGAAGGCTACACGAATTATTCGGGGACGGGAAAAGAGGAGCAGACATCTATGAACGATAAACCCTATGTTATTTCCCCGGAAGAATTTGGTGAGTATGAGGAGTATGAGAAAATAAGTCTCACCTATTATGGAGATCAGGTTCTTGCGGATGAGAATGACGAACTGGTAGAAGATGTGGAGGGCGCCGTTGGGTTTGAGTCTCTGACTCATTTTGGAGAGTACGAGGATGATTCGGTCTTTGTCAGAAATGACCGGCTGAAATGTGACTATGAAATTCTTCTGGATCAGAGAACTTATTCGGACGTTGTTAAAACAAGGCCACATCAGATGGAGGTATGATGACAAAGAACGAGCTGAATAGCGAATATTTTGACTGGATGTGCCAGCTCGTATTAGACCGCCGATATTCTAAGAGTTTATCTTATCGGAAGCTTTTATCATTTCTTCACAGCGTAGATTTTAACTATACTATCGCTATGGACGAAAACAGAGAAGAGGATGGGATAGATCTTAGATATCGGTTCGGTTACGACAATTCGTACAAACAATCCATGATTTCAACTTATTTGGACAATTACCCCTGCAGTGTTTTGGAGATGATGATTGCCCTCGCTATTCGCTGTGAAGAACATATTATGGATGATCCCGATATCGGAGATCGTACAGGTCAATGGTTCTGGAACATGGTAGTGAATCTCGGATTAGGTTCAATGACAGATGCAAAATTTGATGAAGATTATGCTAACAAAGTCATCGAACGATTTCTAAATCGAGAGTACGAACGAAATGGCGAGGGTGGTTTGTTTACGGTAAAACACAGTCGCAGAGATTTGCGGACTGTTGAAATCTGGTATCAAATGTGCTGGTACTTAGACGAAATCGTATAAATTTTAAGGTTCAAAGGAAAGGAGGCAAGATTCATATGTGTGAAGTGTTTGGTTATATTTTTGGCAGTTTACGGTCTTCTGAAAAAGCTGTTCAGAGCATTCAGCGAACCTTAAAACATCAGAGAAGTTTTAACCGTAATGTGGCCGTTTTAGCTATTGCTATGACGGCTTATATGGTTACAAATGAAATCGACCGCAAAAAGCAGAACAAGAAAATCGAGGAGCTCAGCAATGAGATTAAGGAATTAAGGCGCCTGGAAGGAGAGTAAAAAATGCAATGATCGACTTTTTGATGATTTCAACACGTAGTACAAAGCGTGGTGTAATAGAAATCTATCCGAAGTTCATTATTAAAAAAAGCTCCGATCTGATGATTCGAGGTGGTGACTTTTACGCTATCTGGATTGAGGAACGTGGTTTATGGTCTACAGATGAGCAGGATGCCTTGCAGCTCATAGACCGCGAACTGGATAGATACGCAGAAGAAAACCGCCGGCGCTTTGACTCCGATATTAAAGTCCTGCATATGTGGGATGCTGAGTCCGGAATGATTGATTCTTGGCATAAGTATTGTCAAAAGCAGATGAGAGATTCCTTTCATATGCTGGATGAAAAACTTATATTTTCAAATACAGAAACGAACAAAAAAGATTACGCCAGTAAAAAGCTGAACTATCCGCTTGAAGCTGGCGATTTGTCTGCTTACGACAAGCTGATG
>VSOB01000041.1 GCA_009774625.1 Lachnospiraceae bacterium | reverse complement strand
AGAAAACGTCTGATATGACTCTATAAACTTTGCATTGCTCTGCAGGATCCTGGAAAAATCATGGAGTTGTTTCTCATGAAATCCGCTGGTCATAGCGGAATTGTCACGATATCTGCGTATATAAAAAATTTCATCAAGATACAAAACCCTCTTTGCCGGAAGCAGCGCCCGGAATGTATAGTCCTCATCTTCATGAGCGTAATCCTTTAAAAAAAACAATTGACGCCGCTCCAGATAAGCCCTGGAAAACAGATTCAGCCATACGGGAGTCCTGTAGGCATCTTTACGGTAACAGGTTTCAAAAAATTCCGCTCCAGAAAAAATAACACCCGCTTTTATTTTATTTTTTCTGATATAGTTAGATGCATTCCATTGCTGGGCTGTTTCATTCACCACACCCGCATCAAACATCAGGATTTCCGGCTCATATTCCTCCAGATTCTTCCAGATCATTTCATTAAATGCCCCGCATATCCAGTCATCTGCATCCACAAACCAGATATAGCGTCCTCTGGCGATACGCATGCCTGTGTTTCTGGCTTCCGACATCCCTTTGTCATCGTTGAGCAGGATACGGATGTCTCCTGACTCCTTCAGATAGCCCCCCAATGCTTTCAGCGTAGAGTCCTCCCAGGAATCCACCACTATCAGAATTTCTTTCCTGACTGTGATCCCCCGCAGACTGTCAAGGCACTTCCCAATATAGTCGCCTGCCTGATAGGCAGGAATGATCACAGACAAAAAAATCTCATCTTTCATATGTTTACCTCACCTGCAGTCTGATCCAGTCTTTCTGGTACATTTCCGCCTGATAAGCCGCATCCTGAAACCAGATATCCGGTGCGATCACCGTCTTTTCCCGGTTCTCACACAGATACTGGGCCCACCAGCTCAGACTGCTGTTGGACATAATAAAATGTCTGCAATGCTTCATCAGCTCCAGCGTTTCATAATCTCTGCAGCCTTCCGGTTCATACTGAAAATCCGCTTCGCTGCCGCACACTTTTTTTACCGTTTCCACCTCATCCGAAAATACAAAAAAACGGGCATCCGGATACTTCTGCCTCATCATTCTGACTGCCCGCCTGTAATAGCCCTCTGTACAGACCATATGAATCTTGCTCGTCTTATAATCTCCCAGACGGATATGGAGACAGACCGCATTGGAACCTTTGATCTGTTCCAGAAACGCCTGCCGCTCTCCCGTCATCTTTCTTTTGATCTGCAGCTCTTTTCGTAAGGTATTCCGAAGTCCGGGAAAAAAGTCCTCCGACTGAAAATAACCTGACAGATAAATATTTTTCTGCCGGAGCAAAATCCTGCTGTATCTGTCATTGGAAAAACTGTTTTTGACAATCCCCATTGCCTGCAGGGGATATTTCAGCACTCGTTCCGTCAGTATCCGTTTCTCTATGGTATCTTTTCCGTTGACAAAAGCTATCGCCCTGCAAAAAAAACGGATATGCCAGTTTTTTACAGGTACTTTTCCACTGTCCAGATCCTGCTTTTTACAGGCCGGAATCTGAAAATGGCGCAGGGAAAACCGCCGCAGCCTGTTATGACTGTATTCTGTCACATCCAGTACCAGTTCTCTGTCTTTTTTCTTTTTCTGCAGATATCTTGCCGCTGCATACTCAAAAAGCTGATTACCCAGTCCTCCGGTTATCCTTACATAAATCATGGTTACTCCTCTATGTATCTTCTGATCACATCATCCAGCCGTTCCCGGAAATGAAGATGATGCTGATTATAATATGCTGCCGTTTCTTCAGAAAGAAGCTATGTTTCCCGTTTTCGCATGTATGCTGGCACTGGTATTTTTATATTTGCTGCACCGAAATCTTATCCGGAAACCACACATCATCCTGATCTGCCTGAAAGATATATATGTCTGCCGCATCAGGGAATCCAGCATATCCTTCACATAGTTCTCTCCGTTAAATACCGGCATAACTACAGAAACTAACATATTCCTCCCCTTCTATTCCCGATGCGCAGCCAGCATATATCCAAAGCACAATACTTCACCCGAACCCCCTCCCGCATCCATCTGATCCAATTGATGAAGCAGTTTCAAACTGTCTGTCAACGTTTCTCTGTCCTCCCGGCTCATATCGTAATGTGAATATCTCTGTGCGATTTCCGGCAGTCTGTGTATTTCCTGTGCCAGCCACTGATAGAAGCTGCCGCGCTGTTCCATTTCATCTATCTGAAAGCCAAACTTTTTCAGGCTTTCTTCATACCAGTATTTGCTGAATCCATTCGCATAATAATAAGGCGCCATATGGGTAAGGCTGCAGAAAGGTGCCGTCAGCAATAATGTCCCTCCCTTTTTCAATATCCGCGAAAACTCCTGTAACGCCAATAATGGTTCCGGCAGATGCTCAAACACCTCTGTGCAAAGCACCACATCCACAGAGCCATCTTCCAGAGGCATCCGTGTAATGTCACACGTTATGCTGACCCGGCTGGTATCCCATCTGTCTACACCCGTCCGAAATCCCTCCTGCATATCGTTGGGAGCATACTTGCCAAAATCCTGAGAAATATAATGCAAATGGGAACAGTATGGGGCATACGGCATTTCCCCTGCCCCTGCATCCAGCAATACCTTCCCCGCCGGGATTTCCCGTAATTTTTTTATGACCCATGCGTCTCTCAGCTCCGCATTCCGAACCTCTCCGATCAGATCGGCGCGGGATGTGATCTTCCCGGCATCCACCCCGGCCTTTATCAGTTCTGCCTTTATTTCATCATAATACTCTCTGCTGGTTATGTACACATAATCAGCCTCTTTCCATTTGAGTTCGTCCGGACTGATATAACCGTCCACAGCGAAAGATTTTTTATCACTGTAACCCGTCACTTCAAATTGTTCGTTGATCCATTCTTCCTGTTCCCTATATGCCCGGCCAAGACCATATATGATTGCCGTTTTCTTTTTCTGACTCATTTCTGATCTCCTTACCCTGTTTCTGTTTTCGTTTCCCCGCCTGCCTGCCGTATATTTTTGTGTAATTCCAGAATGGAGCGGTCTTTCTTTTCCCTGTGCAGCAACATTCGAAGCAGCAAATCCGCAGAGCTCAGATACAGCGCCCGTCTGGATGTCGCATATCTCATACCGGATGTACCGGAAATCCCTTCGACATCCAGCGCCACCGGGAAAACGTGATATGACATATGCTTCTTTCTGACCGCTCTGGCAATGCTGTGTTCCAGATAAAATCCCCTGCCGTCATTCACAGACTGATAACAGTCTTTCAGAAAAGATTCATAGTCACGGCATGATACTACAAAAAATCTGGTGTCAATAAAAAAACGGTTCCTGTAATCTATATAAGAATTAAAATAATTGCCGGATTGGCCCAGCAGCCGGATCACCATATCGATATTGCGGACTTTCAGCCTTCCTGTTACTTTCGCCATATAACGGCATGTCCGGAGCAGTCTGCTGTTTTGCAACACATAGGCCAGGATCTCCCCCTCGCCATATCCCTTTCCCTGTTCCTCTGTCTTTTTCCCATCTCCCTGATAGCTCAGCCACTCAAACCGTTTCTGTTTCTCTGCTGCCAGCTTTTTTAACAGACCGATCTCCCTGGTACCCGAATTATCGCAAAAAACAATGTGTTTGATTCTTGTTTTCTCAATATAAAACCGGGCTGCTTCCAGATACTGCTTTCTCCGCACCCCTTTATCTCTTATCGTCAAAAGTTTCATCTGTGCAGAAGGCGCAATGCATGCTGTCATGACCAGGCATATCTCATCATA
This sequence comes from Lachnospiraceae bacterium, assembly GCA_009774625.1. GTDB lineage: Bacteria > Bacillota > Clostridia > Lachnospirales > Lachnospiraceae > VSOB01. Next base: position 27,616 of record VSOB01000041.1, on the reverse strand, counting down.
TTTCATTCCCTTTTCACTCCATGCCCCAGATTTTGCTCAGTCCCTGAATGATACTCCCGGTATATCCGGAAGTAAAAACCGCTTCATACTGATCCCTGCCGTTGATCTGATCCTGCATCAGCTGACAATTGATATATTCCTGTCTTTTCACAAACCGATGCGGACTGAATTTCTGTATCCTGTGGCCGTTTTCCCTTTCCCGGACCGTTTTCCACACTCTGAGCCATTTTGCTTCTGACCATGTATTTCCCACAATATGCCCGCAGTATTTCTCTCCATTGCCCCGCAGTGCCTCCAGGGCTTTCTCTGTCAATTCCGGAATCGTCCTGGCGGCGCTCACACCATAGTTCTCAATCCCCCGGCCCAGCAGATGCAGTGATACATAGGGCACATGATACAGCTCGGCCGTGGTCGCCCCGGACGCTTTCATCGGAAATGACACCACATAAAGGTCTGCGGCGGCAATCAGTTCTTCCGCTTTTTCTCTCGGCAAATATCCCAGCGCCCTTGCCCTTCCCTTCGTATCTGCCTCCAGCTTTTTCCAGTTCTCTTTTGCCCTGTCTGCTCCGATCACATAAAAATAAGCCGTACCCTCGTATGCTTCCAGTACATTCCTTACAAACATACCAAAATCATACCCGATGATACTCTCATATTTAAAATCCGCTCCCATTGAAACGATCAGTTTTGCATCCTTTTCCATACCATACAGCGTTTCCACTGTTTTTCTGGCATTTTCCTTCTCACAGACTTTCTCGCTTTCCAAAAGCTGTCCGTTCCCCGGAAACTGCATCCAGACACTGTTCCCCGGCTGTATGCCCCTGTAAGATATGGTTTTTTTCACATCATACGGGCACATATTCAAAACGCGGTCTGCCACAGAAAATCCAAAGGAAAATCTGAAATCCGCATGGTTATACAGATACACCGGACAGTTCCAGTCCGGATTGCTGTACGCCAGAACAGGCACCGTATCATACATATGCGTATGCAGGATCACTCTTTCATAGGGCGCGGAAATCTCCAGCAGCTCCTTTGCCTTACTGATGTCATCTTTTCTTCTGTTGATGCAAAACAGTTCACCGCCTGATTCTCTCACACTCTCTTTCAGAAAATCAGGGACTTTCGCAGCGGGCATATCGGTAAAGGCAATCGACGACCGGGCATCTTTATCCCACCGGATCCAATTGCTTACGATCACCGGATGGCCGCCTATCGCAAAGCCCTGGGTCATAACATGCAGAGTCCGGCCTTTGACAGGCCCGCCTGCGGGCCTGAATGGAATGTCCTTTCCTATCCTGACGAGTTCCGCTTCCAGTACATCACTGCTGTACACACCGGTTACACAGCCTGCATAAATCCGGCCGATCAAAGTAATCAGCTTTACTTTATCCGGATCATTTTTCTGAAAAGGTATCAGCTTTTCCAGACATTTTATATAATAATAATTTTTGTCGATTCTCGTCCGTACCTGACTTAGTTTCTGCATTTTCATGGGTTTACACTTTCATAACGCTGCTCTTTTTACTGATTATCGGTTTACCAGATGATGTCTTTTACAAGTTTTCCCGTGAACTTCCTTGCCCCGTCCAGATATGCCTCCACACGGATGATTTCCCGGCCATTCAATCACTCACATGCTACGGTGCTTCTCTGCCTATGTCTCCCGGCTGCCACCCATCAGAACCTTCCACCGCTTCCAGAAGCCCAAGCACAGCCATATCCTTCTCCACCGTGTTGGGAAACGCCTCCCGGTTCTCTATCCCCGCTAAAAACGCTCCCAGCTCTTCGATGTACATATTCTCTCCTATATTCTCGTTATAGCCCTTCTCATGCAGCTCTTCATCCACCTCTATGTACTTCCAGGCCCCAGTCTCTGCCTCATACACCTCTATCACCCGTCTGTCCCATCGCCACTGGATCTGGGCATCCTCCAGATTAATCAGCAGATTCCTCGCACCGTTTCTGCCCACCACATCCACCAGCAGGCTTCCCACCATATCCTCATAGTCAAGGGCACACACATAACTGTCCTCAATGTCGCATCCCACATCCCTGGTTTTCCGGTAGTACCCTTTTATCTGCCTGGGATATCCAAACAGCGCCGTGATCCAGGTCAGCTCAAACGGTACGATCTCACGTGCCCCACCTGTCTGGCGATTGCTCACATAGAAATCCTTCACATTCTCCCAGGGATGCCAGTCCGGCAGATACTGTCCGCTGTGGTAGGAAAAATTGCACACCTTTCCATACGCTCCCCCGTTCACCAGCTCCCGGATCTTCTTTAATGCCGGATGAAATAACAGGGTACAGGACGGCGCCACAAATACATCCTCCGTATTCCCCTCCCGGATCTTTCTCATATCCTCCAGCATCACGCTGGCTTCTGTAAACACCGGTTTTTTATGACGAAATGCCACCTGCGCTCCCAGATAATGCCGATCCGGCGGCAGGGAAACAATCACAGCCTCTATTCCGGAAAAATCGATTTCTTCCTCTTTCTCTGCAGTCCGTATCCCATACTTCTCCTGCGCTTCCTTCCGCCTGTCCTCCCGCCGGTCCATGCCGATCACTGCCTCACAGGGCACGCCCAGATGCAGAAGGCACCTGACTCTGCGTTTTCCCATCGATCCCAGCCCGATAATCAAATATTCCTTCATAGCCTCTCACGCTCCATTTTCATAATGCTTTCGATACACACAAAATCATAGATATCGTCAATCTCATAGTTCTGCCACCGTTCTATGTAATAGGGCAGCATCCGGTCCGTATAGATGGTATGCGCTTCCATAAGTCTGGGGATCCGGATCAGATATCCCACACCATAGGGGAAATATGCCCGGTCACACTGCTGTCTCTGGTACACCGACGGGCCATCCTCTATATACGGGGCCACCAATCCCTCCGGACTGATCTTCTTTACGATGGAAGGATGCTCCCCATGCACCTCTCCCACTGAGATTACCCCGTCCTTTTCCGGATGCTCTGCAGCCAGCGCAATGATGTTGTCAATGTCCTCCTTTTTTCGCAGAGGGGAGGTAGGCTCTAACAGCATCACATAGTCAAACCGCTTCCCCTCCTTTTCCAGAAAGGAAATGGTATACTCCAGCACATCCATCGAAGAAGTCCCGTCCTGGGCCAGACGGGCCGGCCGAAGCGACGGTACCCGGTATCCAAGCCGCTCACTTACCCCGGCAATCTCTTCACTGTCAGTGGAGACAAACACTTCATCCAGATACCGGCTGTGCCCGGTCTGCTCCAGTGTCCAGCCTATTAACGGCATCCCGTTTAACTCTTTTATGTTTTTTCCCGGAAGCCCTTTCGAACCCCCTCTGGCTGTCACCACAGCCAGTATCTTATATCCTTTATACATACCTGCACTCCCCGGCACTATGTACCTTTTCATCTGTGCGTCCATGCACCTTCCGCCTTTTCCTCCCGGCGCCTGTGACGTTTTCTCTCATTTATTCCATATCCCGCTTACTCTCTGCCTTCTCGCAGTCTTTCATACAGCGCTTCCCTCCGGTCCTGCCTCACAGGAAACCCCTCCCTGCACTCCCTGACTGCCTCAGGGGCAAGGCTCCATTCCAGCAGGCCCTCCTCTGCCGAGAGGCTGCACAGTACAGTCCCCTCCGGGCCGATCACGCAGCTATCCCCTGTGTACATCAGTCCGTCCATCTCTCCCACGCAGTTCACTGCCAGCACATATACCTGATTTTCAATGGCCCTGGCCCGCAGCAGACTCTTCCAGTGCTCTGCACGCCTTCCAGGCCAGTTGGCTGCCACGATAAACGCCTGCGCCCTCCCCGATGCGATCTGAAAGATCTCCGGGAACCGCAGATCATAACATATAAAGGGGCTGCAGGTCAGGCCCTGCAGGGTAAAATAAGAAAGCTGGCTGCCGCCCTGGAAACAGGCGTCCTCTTTCATATAAGAAAAGGGATGAATCTTTGCATAGTCTGAAAGGATCTCCCCCATCTTTCCCACAATCGTATAGTGGTTCTCAGATTTCTCCCCGCAGTCCTTTACCCAGCCAAAGCCCACTGCCATATGATACCGCCGGGCACAATCCATCATCCGTTTTATCGTCTCATCGTCCTTTTCTTTTGTCACAGCCGTATGCATGGAAAACCCGGTAAAGCTCATCTCCGGCAGTAAAAACAGGTCGGCACCGCCTCTTCCGGCCTTATCCATCTGTTTTTCCGCCTTCTTATAGTTGACTTCTTTGTCCTCCCAGCATATGGGCATCTGGTACAATGCTGCTCTGATCACACTTGCCGCTCCTTAATTATACTTTCTGAACACAGGCCGGATCTCCGGACCCATAAGGAACTGTTCTACTTCCCCATTCAGTGCCCGGCTGTATACCTGCATGGCTTTCCTGGCCGCCTCCAGTGTCTTTTCAATCTCCGTATCCGTATGCTCATAGGCAATGGCGATATAGGGCATCAGGATCCCTTCTTTGATCATTTCCTGTAAAAATACGGTCCGGTGGGCAAAGGAAGGTGTTCTGTCTTTACCGCAGATCACCAGGTTAGGGGAACATGCTGCCCCCTCCAGGTAAAAGTACTCCTGCAGCTTTTCTTCTGCCGCAATCTCTGAAAGCCCCTTTACCAGTTTTCTTCCCATCTCCCAGATATGGTCTGTCACCTTCAGCTCCTTATATACTTCAATCGTTTCTAAAAGCGCCCCCAGGCTGCTCATTTCCGCCCCGTGGGTAGTGGAGATCAAAAATACCCGTTCCCTGCCCGGTGTCAGCCCTCCCAGATCCATGATCTCCCGCCGGCCTCCCAGGGCAGCCACTGAAAACCCGTTGGCCATCCCCTTTCCAAATGTGACAAGATCCGGCTCTACTCCATAGTATTTACATGCCCCCTGTAAGTCCCAGCGAAATCCGGTAATCATCTCATCCAGGATATAGACCACCCCATATTCCCGGCACAGCTCCCCTGTCTTTTGCAGAAAATCATCCTCCGGCTCCTGGGTATCGCACGGTTCCATAATCAGGGCCGCGATCTCTCCCTTATACTGCTCAAACAGACTCTTTACCGACTCTATATCGTTAAAGCCAAACTGCAGTGTCAGCTCCTGTATCTCCCTGGGCACCCCCGCATTCATCACCGTACTTCCGATAAACCAGTCGTCATAGGAAAAAAAGGCATGTTCCCTGCAACGGGCTATGTATTTTCTTCCCGTATAGGCCCTGGCCAACTTGACTGCAGCCGTGGTCACTGTAGACCCGTTCTTGGCAAACTTTACCATATCCACCCAGGGAAACAGATCACACATGGCCTGAGCAGCTTCAACCTCCACCTTTGTAGCCTTTGTGGCCGTATTTCCGTTTCTGATCTGGCGGATGGCCGCATCAGAGATCCGTTCATAGTCATATCCCACCGTCACCGACCTGCATGCCATGCCGTAGTCGATGTACTCATTTCCATCCACATCCCAAGTATGCACTCCTTTGCTTTTCTCAATCACCCTGGGGGCATTTGCCGGAAATACCTCATCGCTTCTGCTGTAAGTATGTGCTCCCGCCGGTATCAGCCGGTGTGCCTTCTCTCCATAACACTCATTCTGATTCATACGCTTTCCCACCCTTATTCTTTTTCTATTCTGTCTATAACCTTAAGGATCTCCCGGTCTTCTTCAAATCCATACACCGGCACCTTTCCGGAAAGCACCGCAAGAAATTCTCCGATCTCCCGCTCATAGGCAGCCTCATTGATCACTTCCGCATATCCCGGCTGCTGTATCTGCTCTCCAGCCTGTACCTGTTCCAATGCCCCGGTACTCAGGTTTTTTTCATACAGAAGGTCCGGCCTGCCCTCCCATCTCAGGTACAATCCCTCATGAAACACTTCCAGCCGCCGCACCGCCTGTCTGCTGACCACATCCACCGTCACATTTCCTGCACTTCCTCCCTCATGCTCTAACTGGAGCAGATAGGTGTCCGGAAAATCCAGAGAAAGCTCTGTCAGCCTGCGTTTCACCACATGCACCTCTTTGATCTTTCCAAATGTGTTCTGAATCCAGGGCAGTTCGATGGCCAGAAATTCCCTGCACCCGTTGGTTTCCTTCCGGCTGACAAAAAAGTCCTTCAGGTTATCCCAGGGATGCCAGTCGGGCAGGTACTGTCCTACATGGTACTGGTAAGCACAGGGCTTTTTGCTTTCCTTTACCCGCCTTTCTATGTACTGCATTTCTGCCCGGTACAGAGGCGTAGAGGATAGAAATAACACCTTCCCTCTCTCCCTTGCCAGCTTCTGGTTTTCCTCATACAGATCATCCACCAGATTGATTTCGGAAAATACATGCCAGTCTTTTAACAGACATTCCCTGATCAGGGCGCCGTGGAACTGGGGCGGGGTACAGACAAAAGCACAGTCCTGGCGCTCTTTTATCTCTTCCAAAGAGCCATACCCTGTTACTTTGTATTCTTCCGTCACATATCTGACCCGTTCAGGGTTTTGGTCGATCCCTGTGATCACTGCATCCGGCAGGATCTTCTTTAACAGCCTGATCCGTCTTTTTCCCATAGAGCCCAGGCCGATCACACAAAGGTTCATTTCCTTTTCCTCCCATCTTTACAGCGCTTCCGCCACCAGTTCCGCGATCCTTCCGATCTTTTCCCGGTCCATCTCCCAGGTGGTGGGCAGGTTGATTCCCATACGGGAAATCCTTTTGCTGACCCGGCAGTCCTTTGCATAGTCCCGGTACAGCTCCATTTCGCTTAAGGGGATAAAAAAGGCCCTGGCATCCACCCCGTTTGCTTTCAGATGGGCAAGCACTGTGTCCCGCCTGTCCTCTGCCACCAGGATGGATACCAGCCATGCGATCTTCTTTCTGTCTTTCAGGTCATCCCTCTGCATCCTGACTTTCTCTGTCCCCGAAAATGCCTTCCGGTACATGTTCTCCACTTCCGTGCGCCATTGCAGGATCTCATCGATCCGCTCCACCTGTGCTGTTCCAATGGCTGCCTGCAAATTGGTCATTCTGTAATTAAATCCCACCACTTCATGGTAGTATTTTTTCTCTTTGCTCATTCCGTGGTCCCGTAAAAGACGCATTTTCTCATACAGCTCTTTATCGTCTGTTATGCACATGCCTCCTTCTCCTGTGGTCACCACCTTGTTTCCAAAGAAGGAAAAACAGGAGATAATGCCGTAGGAGCCTGCCTTTTTCCCCTTCCACATGGCCCCGTGGGCTTCCGCGCAGTCCTCTATCAGATACAGGCCATGCTTTTTGGCTGTCTCACACAGTCTGCCCATGTCACAGGGCTGTCCGTATATATGAACCGGTATCAACGCCTTTGTCCTCTCTGTCACCGCCTTCTCTACCGCCTCCGGATCCATGCACCAGCTTTCCTCTTCCAGATCCACGATCACCGGCTTTGCCCCGGTATATAACACTGCATTGATGGTGGCCGCAAAGGTCATATCCGGCACGATCACTTCATCCCCTGCTCCGATCCCCAGCGCTGCCAGCGCCAGATGCAGCGCCGTGGTCCCGTTGGAGGTGGCCACTCCGTATCTGACCCCGCACCAGGCCGAAAACCCTTCCTCAAACCGGCTCAGATATTTGCCGGTGCTGGAGATCCAGGTGGATAAAAAAGCGTCCATCAAATATTTATATTCATTGCCGCTAAGCTGGGGCTGGGCCAGGGAGATATGGATGTTTTCGTTATATTCCCCGTAGTCTACCGGCTCCATCTTTTCATTCACCAGCGGCACGATCCGCACTGCATAGTTGAATTTCTTCCGGATCTCTTCCGCCTTCTCCCGGATGGATGCATAGACGAAGTCTTTTTTCATATAATCCCGAATGGGTTCATTCAGGCCATATCCTTCTATCAGCAGCCGACGGATGTCCCCGTCTGTCACCACGCCCTTAAGCCGTCCTCCATCATCCACAATAAATGCGGTCCCTTTTCCGTTTTTCTCTATGCACACCATCACCTCTTTGATCGTGGCTCTGTGGCTGCACAGCAGTTTCTCTGCCCTCATATTTTTTCTCCATCCTTTTACAGCCGCCGCCATTCTGCCAGCGCCGCACTTTGTAATATCTCTTTTATATCTCCCACAGTTTCCAGTGTTACCGGCATCTCTCTGTCATACAGTTCCTTCCATACTTTTACGATGCCGCTTTCCTCTCTAAGAGGCCGGTGAGCATCCCGTTTCCCGTCATTGTCGCTTATATGGAGCCATTCGACATGTTCCTTTAACTTTCTGCATTCTTCCCTGTAATCAAGGCCCAGGGTATGGCAGGAAACGTGCAGGTGCCCCAGATCTAAAAGCAGACGGAACGTAAGATGCTCTTTCATCCTCATAATGGACTCATAATCTGTCATCATAAAAAGGTTCCGGCCCCCGAAGGCTCTGTAATTCTCTTCGCTCAGTACGTTGTTTTCCAGATACAGGGTGATGCCGGCTTTCTCACACAGACTGTCAATCTGCCGATAGGCGCTGCAAAACCGTTCACAGGCCTCTTCCTCCCCATAGACTACCGCGCCCCTCAGCCGTTTTCCGATCTCCTCCGTCCCGACCTCGGTCAGAAACCCGGCATGCACTGACAATGTCCTGCAGCCAATCCGTTTTAACAGGCTGATACAGCTTCTGTAGTGGTCTGTGGACCGGCGGTATATTTCCTCATTGCAGGAAGCCAGATTGACCACAAAGGGATCCCTGGGCGGCGGAAAGTAGGCGTGGCAGGCGTAGGTCAGCCCATATCGCCTCCCCAGCTCCTGCAGATCCTGTTCTATCGTTTCGTAGTACTCTGTTCCGCCCGAAAGCTCGATATGACGGATGCCCGACTCTGCCAGTTTTTTTATAACATTCCCTATCCTGCATGGCTTCACTTCATTCAGGCAGGAGCTTGATACATAAAGCATAATTACCTCTTCTGAATTGCTATACTATGATGATCCCCTACCGGAAAAGGTATGATCGTGGGATCTGTTTCTGCTATAAAATCTTTTAAAGCAGCATTGACACCTTCATATCCCTGTGTGAAATAATCATGAACCATAATAATTCCACCCTGTATCAAAAGCGGGTAAAAGAAGCGCAGCCCTTCCAGTGTGGGTTTATATAAATCCATATCCAGATTCACAAAACAAAAGGATTCTTCTATCCCATCGGCTGATTCCGGAAAATACCCCTTTCTGATCCTGCATCTCTCCGGATATTTCATCTTATTTAAAACCAGCTCCTCTGAGGTAATACATAAATCTCCCTCCGCCGCCTCTGAAAATCCATATGCTTTTTCATACTTTACATCCCGTTTATCAAATCCGGTAAATGTATCAAACAGGTATAATTTCGAATCAGGAAAACTCTCATTGATTACCTTTGCGAACTCTCCCTGAAAAACGCCTGCTTCCGCAACGCATATACCCGGTGCAAGATCAGGGCTGCTCCTGATGATTGTTGCATAATCCCGCACAAAAGCCTCTCTTGCCCGGATTTTATATTCCACGTAGGAAGTGTTAATACTGTTTTCAGGTACTACCCCCCCCTCTTCCATACCCAGTAACTGCTTTCTGATAGCATCCATTGCTGTTAAAGATACTATAATGATTTCATCCCATTGATACTGTCCTATCTCCTTTGGGGCAATCACCGGGGTATGGTTCAGCTCTGTGCCCCATTTCGCCGGGTCATTGTCACAATAAGCCACGATATCGTACCGCTTTTTGATTTCATCATAATATTCCTGACTCGAAACCGCCGCTCCGAATACAATCGCTTTCATAGAAACCTCCCAAACTCTGTCAGTTTTCTCCTCATCATATATCTGTCTCTCTAAAGCCCGATGATCTGATTTATCTCATATGATTTCCCGGCTTTCTTCCCCACTATACTGTCATAATAAAGCGCAGATATCCCGGCTCCTCCGGTCCGTTTGGCCGTTATGTTTTCTTCTGTAAAGAGTTCACCCTCTCTGATCTCTCTGCCTGCCACCAGACATTTCTGCAGGGACTTCCTGGTTCCCTGCTCCGAACAGGTCGGTGTCTTGATGCCGCTGCCCAGATAGCCTTCCACTTTCCGTATCTCCATAACCAGATCCTTTAACTCCTCCGGGGTCACTGACGCCCTGTGATCCGGTCCCTCCATTCCTTTGTCCAGTGTAAAGTGCTTTTCGATCACTTTCGCACCCGCCGCCGCCGCATAGGGTGCCGCTCCCACTCCCTGAGAATGATCCGAATACCCCACCAGCATCCCAAACGCTTTCTGGAACGTCCGGATGACCTGCAGGTTTACTTCCTCATCCCGGATGGGATAGTTGGCCGTACACTGCAGCAGTATCACATCCTGATTGAGCGGAGCTATCGCCTCCAGAGCCAGTCTCACCTCTTCCAGATAGCACATTCCGGCGGAGAGGATGATCGGCCTACCTTTCCTTGCCACCTGGCGCAGAAACTGTATATTGGTCACATCGGTGGCTGCCACCTTAAAGGCCGGGACCTCCAATTCATCCAGCTCCTCCAGGCTCACCCTTTCAAAAGGCGTGGAGAGAAACAGGATCTGTTTCTTCCGACAGTAGGCCATCAGTTCTGCTGTTTCTTCCTTTCTCACTTCCAGTCTCCTCAGCATGTCATACTGGGATTCCCCGCTGTCTGTGGTCACCTTTTGATAAGGCGCTTTTTCCAGGTCTTTTAAGATCAGATGTTCTGCCTTAAAGGTCTGGAATTTCACCGCATCGGCCCCTGCCTCTGCCGCCGCATCAATCATCTCCCGAGCCAGGCCCATATCCCCGTTGTGGTTCACGCCTGCTTCCGCTATGATAAATGCCTGTTCTTTTTCTGAGATCATCCGATCCCCTATTTTGATTTCCTGATGAAACCGCATGATTTTCCTCTTTCTCTGCCGATCTGACAGATCATTTTTTATGCCTTTTTGTTTCGGTTCTGATATGCTTCCGTATACTCATCCCTGAAAATGCCCCGCAGCCCTACAGGATTCACCGAAACAATCTCTATATCCGGATAATTCCATTGCGCAAACTCTTTTAATCTGCGCCACGGTTTGACATACGCACTGTAATCATAAACCTTCCCTTTTACATTCAGTCCTTTCATATGTTGTCCCCGCCCGTAACAATCTGCCCCAACGATATAGATTTTGTCGGGATGGGTCCATAAAGCGAACTGAAATACACAATACAGAAAAGTTCCATAAGATCTGAAGGGTGAAACCGACAAATCCAACGGAAATATAAATTTTCTGTTCTTTTCATATTTCATCCCGTATATTGCGGGGTCATGGCTGTCCACATATATGGTTTCCACACCTTCCCTGTCCCTCTGATACTCCGGAATCAGGGCATTTCTGCTTACATCTTTTCTGTAATTAATGGCAAAAAACTTTTTCAGATCATGTCCACGGGAAAATATTTTCTCAAATAATTCCGTTTGATCGCACCAGTCCGCCACAAACATATAATCATAGGGAATATCTTCTCTGTATATAGAATCATTCACTCCCATATGGATACAGTCCGGCATAGGTTTATAATAAGCAAGAGTAGGTCCGGTTCCCGTAATCACGACTGTTTTTCCTTTATAAATACCTTTGTATTTGGGAAAAATCTTCTGATGCTGTACCATAGCCGGCATATAAATATCCGTTAACATGGCCAGCCGGTCAATAATCACATCCGTTCCCAGTATATGCCGGATCCGTTTTTGATTGTTCTCTAAAAAATTCCAAAACTTATTTGTCTGTTTTCCTAAGAAATCATTCATTTCAAACTTTCTCCCGTAAAGTTTTGATCACCAAATATATTTTCGACCAGAATGCCATATTGCTCTAAATATCCATCCCTGTATGCCTTCAATTCTTCCCTCTGTGCCTCTGTCACCAGTGAATCAATAATATTGACGTCTATACCAGCTTTTTTTAATAAATCTGAGAAAATATCATTTTTGGTCCTGGAAAAAATAAAAAATCCTTCTTCTTTCAGTTGTTTCAGTTTTTCCAATTCCTCAACTGCATATTTCCACGGATAAGATAATATGCCAATATCATTTTCTTTTAAAAATCTGATCAGTTTTCCCAATTCCCATTTTCTTATCTTGTCGGTGGATTCTGTTTCTCTTTCATCATCCACACAATACTGATATTGTAAAAGTCCTTTATAATTCTGCAATGCCTGAATCATCTCTTCATTGTACGTTTCAAAAATAATACGCTTCCCATCAATGCCCAAGGTTTCAATATAATATTTTATTTTATCCAGAAGCAGACAAGTTTCACGATAACTGTAGACTTTGGGATCGATCATAAAAAGACTGTCCGGATATCTCTGAAGCAGTTTTATGATATCCTCTAATGACATTGGGGTTAAACCGCCTGTTGACTTTTTATACAATTTCTGATTCAGAAACCATCCGCAAGTACATTGTTCCGGTATCTCTTCTATTTCCATCTTTTGAAATGTCTCTTTTACAAAGTCATGGCAGGCAACAAATTCATCGTCCCATGTACGGTCCACGTCCGCTTCAAATATCCTGACTCCCCGCTCATACCAGTATTCCACTGCTTCCAGTGAATTGGTAAAAATCAAACCATGTATCAACCCACAGGAATGCATACAAAAAGAAAATTCATTATGTAAATAAGCTGTTTCCATAGACTTTTCCTTTCTGTCTAAAATAAAGACTGATTCGCTCTTTCATAATCTTTATAATCATCTATTTCATACCAACTTCGCTCATCGACCACACATAACTGTATATTGTCATTTCTGAAATAAATCAATGAGCCTAATACCAGTTCATAATAGCTTTGCAAATTTCCGGTTTTAACATAAAGCTCCAGAGCAGGCATCAGCTTCCTGGTCAGAAAATCCTGTTGAAATTTATAAATATTGACCGTTTTATAAGCATCTCCATAATCCCTGGACGTATCCTGATGTGCTTTGATCAGCAACTCTCTGGCCTGTCCGTTTTCTGCCAGAATTATCGTTCCATCCATCGTATCTTTATTATATGGGCTTACCAGAATATTGCAGTCTGCTTCACCGCTCATTATCATATCCATTACATTTTTCTGATAATACAAATCGCATTCCAGAAGCAGACAGTCTGCATTCACATAATCTTTCGCCAAATACAATGAATAGACATTATTTGTCGTTTCATAGTTTTGATTTATTATATATTCAATTTCCATTCCCTGATAAGATCCACCTACACTGTCCTGAACCATATCAGCCATATATCCGCATACAATAATCACTTTGTCAACTTTTCCGCTGGCCGACAAATGATCCAATGTATGAAAAATCAACGGTTTATTTTTTATTTCTACCATACATTTCGGCATCGTTTCGGTAAAAGGCTGCAGACGACTGCCCTTGCCCGCTGCTAAGATAATCGCATACATGTTCTGTTCCCCTCAAAATTGTAAATGGTAACGTTCCCGCAAAAATTCACGATATGGAACATCCGGATAATAATGGATGTCATGACATCCCTTTCTCATCTCAACCGGCGGATATTCCATATAATCACCAAAATAAATATGTAACTGTTTATCATACCCTGCCGGAATACGAACCCTGATACTCTCAAACTCTTTTTCCACATAAGCAGTGAAAATCTCTTTGGGCCATATTTTCCTGGAAGCGTCATACTGGGTGGAAACAATCAAAGATATATAATCTGTTTCTGTTTCTTCATCCTGCATTGCCACCTTTTCTATCTCTTTAAATATATCTGCAGGCGCTGCCTCCCTGTTATAATACTGTGAGATAATAGCCTGATCCCGCTCAGACTTATTATGAAAATTACGCCTCATATATGCCGAATTTGCCATTATCAGTTCATGTATTTTTTCCCGTCTGGGCAAATAATCTTCCTGTGTTACTTTATCCAGAGGAAAAATGTCTATGAAAATCCCATGATTGAATCTGCACGTACTGAAACGTCTGGTATCTGCTGTTGTATTCTCATTTCTCAGACGCATAAAAGAATATCCATACTCCGGATCTGTATGTGCGTTCTGTAAAAAGTACGGACTTTTAAATTCCGACGCCAGATTTTTAAGTCTCTCATAGGAACTTCTTGGCATGCACACATCCAAATCATCATCCCATGGTATAAATCCACCATGTCTTACAGCGCCTAAAGTAGTGCCTCCATCTGTAAAATATATCAAACCGTTTTTTTCACACACCCTGGCAAATTCCTTATAGAGATCCAACTCTATCGCCCATACCTTTTTCATATTTGCAGATATTGTATAACCGCAGCTTACCTTTTCCTTCCAAAATGCTTCCGGCAGCCACCCCTCCTGATAAATCCGATCAGCTTCCGTCATTTCTTCCCTTTCTGTATACACCGTTCAGACCGCATATAAAACTGTCTCAATGCCATACTGACTATGGTTTCTGACATAAAATTTATAATCATTTCTTATAGTGTTAATATAAGCAGGAATTTCAATCAGATCTTCCGGTTTATGATACATGCAGATCGCCAGTTTGGGTTTGTATTCCCGGATTGTTTTTTCAGCTCCATAAAGTGCTTTCAATTCCGAACCTTCCACATCCATTTTAATATAAGTTGCCTCTTCTCCCTGTAAAAGAGAATCTATCGTTTCCACCCTGACCTGATCAGCCCCGTCTGCAACGATTCTGGACGTTCTTCCGTAACCGGAAACCATACTCATATGGCCTGTCTTATCCCATACACCTGCAAATACTATTTCCACATTTTCGTATTGTCCCATTGCTTCCTGCATTTTTTCAGCGTTTTCCCGGTCTGCTTCCACACAGATAATCTTTTTGTACTTCTTAATTCCCTGTTTTTTCATATGGGCAATGAAATCAACAGCAGATTCTCCCTGATATGCACCACAATCCACAAATACTTCATTTTCTTTCAGGCAAATAATATCATCCGGAAAATACTGATCAGACTCATATTCTTCCTTACTGTATCTTCCTGACATCCTCTGAACGATAAACGCCTCATATGCCCTTTTGGATTTTTCGTCGCAAAGATGATCTTCCACCCATTGGAACTTCTCTATGTTATTTTGATAAAATTCCTTAGATAGAGAATTGTAGTAATGTTCCATGCAAAGAGCCCCAATAAAGTCCAATACATACAATTTATGAATCTGATCTCTGTATTGCGTAATCTGTGCCTCATCAAATCCTGCAAAAGCTACAATCAAATTACAACGATTGTGAACCAGATAATCCTCAAACACATAAACAGGACAACCATACAAACTGTCTGATGTATCATCCCAATATTTTCTGTTGATTAAAAAACCCTGAATTTCAATACCCCTGTCATCTAAAAACTGTTTGATTTTTCTGGCAAGTTTTGCCCCGCCAAATATAAATACCGGAATATCGCTGTGTTTCAACTCCACAACCGCTTGTTCCATCAGATTTTCAGGCAAATGTTCCAGCATACTATTTTCCCTCCTGTGTTTTATAGTGCTTCCCGGTTCTGTCCCTGCAAAGCTGTCTGTCAGATATACTCTCCTGCCGTAATCCGGAAAGTGCTACCTGTCATCATAGCCGATGCATCTGACATCAGATAGACCAAAGCCTCCAGATAATCGGAGCGTTCCAGCATCCGGCCCATCGGCAGGATACCCGCCGCCTGGCTGCGCAGCTCTGACTCCGACATGCCCTGCGTCATACGGAAAGCCACCTCTCCCTCAGTGGGGGTCCAGCCCAGTGTCAGATAATTGCACCGGATCCGCTCCGATGCATAGTTATGGGAAATGTGTTCCATCAATGTCAGCAGTACGCCTTTGGAACAGGCATAAGCCGCTCTGTCCTTCTGTCCGCCCCAGGCATGGGCGGAACCGGTCAGTATGATCGAACCGCCTCCCTGCTCTCTCATATACCGGACTGCCTGCTGACAGCAGAAAAAACAGGCCCGGAAATTGATGTCCATCACCCGGTCAAACGTTTCCTCATCACAGGTATCCAGTCCGGATACCGGGGTGATCCCTGCATAGTTAAAGAAACCGTCGATTCTGCCATACTCTCTTACTGCCTCGTCAATCAGATTTCTGCAGTCCTCCACGCGCTCCAACTGCGTAGGGACAAAGATGCCTTCGCTTCCATAGATCTGCATCATCCGAACGGACTGGAGCGCCGCTTTTTCATCCCGGCCCCCGATCACCACTCTGGCCCCTTCTCTGGCATACTCCTCCGCAGCCGCCCGGCCCACACCCTTCGTACCTCCGGATACCACGATAACCTTCCCCTCTAATCTTTTATCTGTCATATCCGTCCATCTCCAACGCTTTTCCCACCTGAAATCCCTGCAGAAGCATACTGCGTTTTTCCTGATCCAGCACTTCCACCTTCCGCATATACTCTGTCAGGGCATCCGCCAGCTCCTGTTTGCTGTCACATACCAGATACAGCCGGGTCATCACCTGCTTTTCCGTGCCGATCCACTGACCCGGTACATGATCTCCCTCATATAATCTCTGTACATTCGCAACCACACGGGCGTCTGTTCCGATCGCTTCCAGCCCTCTGATACTGCCGATGGTCCCCTCTTTGAGCAAAAACCAAAGGGTGGCCGCCCATTTCCCCCGAAAATAAGGGTCATCCGCCTCTTCCAGGTCTACATTCCCTTCCGAGCCTGTTAACGCAAACCGGATTAGCATTTCCCGCTGGTCAAATCCCTGCACCGCCTTCATCAGCAGATGCGGCGCTTCTCCCTGCAGCCTGAATCCGGTGTCATACACATAAAACTCTCCCTTATCATAAAAAGCCGACAACATCAGCACCCCATTGCGGATCCCAATGGTCTGAAACATTCTGCAGGCATTTTCGTGCATACGGCTGAAATATTCTCCGATATGTTTGGAAGGATAGGTCCCGCCCAGGCAGACTCTGCTCAGTCCCTTCTGCTCATCCGTGGTGTATCTGTCATAGATACAGGAAGCGCTGCAGACACCGTCCTTGAACGTATAGTAAATTCCCATGTCCTCGCACTGCATATACTTTTCCACCACAAAGCGTTTCACTCTGGAGGCAGCCAGTGCCTTCTCCACTGCAGGCCCTAACTCTTTTTCCGTAAAGCACACCGTCATCCCCATGCCGCTGCAGCTATCCACCGGCTTTACCATGACCGGATATTCGATTCTGGCAAGATCCCGCGCCTTCAGGTCCGCATCCAGATAATACTCCGGTATCCCATGTATGCCGAATCTTTCGCAGGTGGCTTTAAATACATCTTTGTAGGAAAACACGTCCACGATCTCCTGGGTGGCATAACAGTGAAAACCCAGCGCATCACAGGCCTTGCAGTAAGCAGGTACCAGAATATCCGCCACTCCCACCAGGATGCCGTCCACTTCTTCCTTTCTGGCCAGCGCCACAATGCCCGGCACATCCATACCGTCTGTTTCAAAGCTCTTCCAGGCATACTCTTTGGCCGCATCCGATGCACGGTTGCTTGTCACCAATGTCAGGACGCCCATCTCATTGGCACATTCCACCAATGGGATGGTTTCCGGGTTTGCTCCCAGAATCAACAGCTTTTTCCCTTTCAGATCGTCTTTCATAATGTGATCCCCTCTCCCTGCGTCATAAGCAGATATGTATTCTCCGGGCAGATTTTCCCCATTTCTTCCATAAACAGTCCGGGGCTGCCTCCATGCGACGCAAACATTCCATAATGACTGGGTATGGTCAGAGTCGGGCTCAGTGCCCCGCTGAGTCTGGCGCATTCCTCTTCGTTCATATTGCCGAACGCTCCGTTGATCGGTGCAATCATCACATCAAACGGCCCTTTCTCCGCCAGCGCTTCCACCCGGTCAGGGCGAAAACAGGTATCCCCGGCCATATAGATTCTGATGCTGTCCACAGTGATCACCACCCCCACCGCATCTCTTGCGGCGCTTCCATGATCGCAGGGGACAAACTCCAGTGTAAAATCCCCCGGCCGGCACACATCTCCCGGCTTCACATAAGAGATCTGCTCTTCCTTCAGATACAGCCGCTTTGCTTCCTCCGCGCAGCCTGTGGAAGCAAACAATCTTGTTTTCCGGTTGGACATAAGCCCAGGCACAGCGTCCGGGTCAAAGTGGTCATAATGGGCATGTGTGGCCACGACTGCATCGAACTCCAGCGCAAACGGAGATAAAAGCCTGGGCAGCAGACGCTTAAAGCCCATATGCCCCTCGACCCGCTCCACACATTCCGACAGATATAAGTCCAGGCCCAGCAACTGCCCGCTGCAGCTTTTCAAAATATAGCCTGCCTGCCCCGTATAAAATAAATGGTTTTTTCCCGATGCTGCATGTTGAATCTTTGCCACAAAATCATTCATTTCAGCTTCTCCCATATCCGTCCCCCGACATTTTCCCACTCCTTTACAGTGGGCTGATACCGGGGTAAATATTCCAGATAGCTCTCAAGCGACAGATCTCTGCACTCATACATGGCGCTGTCTTTCTTTTCCTGCGCCGTTTCCATATAATAAGGGATCAGATCGGTCACGAAAGCCGGTTCCCAGACACCGGTTCCGCTCTCCGTGTCAATCACCAGATAATAATTGGACAAACGGGCCGCCACATAAATATGGCCTTCCCTTTCTTTGATCTCTGATATTTTGGCCCATTTTTTCCCGGAATCATAGGCAAAGTCCGGCGGATAGCCGTCGTGCTTCTCCACATTGCCCGTCTCTTTGTCATAAATATAGATGTCATCACAAAATACAGACGGAAACAGCCAAATATTTTTCTTTGTCGCTGCCAAAGCGGAAAATACCTGCTCGATCCCCTGCCTGTGCAACATCTGATCTAGCTCCGTCAGACAAATACGTTCCGGTTCTCTGGCCTGGCTATTCAGCTTCCGGATGCTGATATGACTCTGATCCTCCAGAATATAGACGGCAGCCTCAAACATACAGGCCGCAGCCATCTTGGCCGGAAAAAGGTTTTCCGGCGCACGTTCTGCCTTCCGCTCCGCCATATCATAAAGGAACATATCGCATTCCCCGTCTGCAGACGCCCTTATGTATAAAATCCGGCCTGCCCGCCAGCACCAGAGCATATACTCCGCCTGTTTTCCAAACCGCTCCGCCAGCAAATGGCTCAAACCATCCTCCCGCATCAGCGTTTCCTGTTCCGTATCAAACAGATACATCAGCCCTTTGTACTGGGAGATCACAAACACACATGTCCCATACTTCTCCACAGCCAGTATATTATTGTCAATCTTCTCCTGACAGTCCAACGGGTACACAGTATGCTTCCCGTTTTCCACCCCGTAGACCACAAACGCCTTTCCGTCATTGTCCGCCAGGTACAGTCTGCTTTCATCTGCCGCACAGTGTTTATAGCGGTACTCTTCTTCAATGGTAACAAGCCGTGCCCCCTGCTGTCCTGCAGGAAACACAGCCAGACTCCTTTTGTCCAATAGCTGTACATACAGACTGCCGCCTGTTACTTCCATCGTTTCAAAATATGCCGCTTCTCTTTTTTCTTCTGATACTGTTTTTTCTTCCTGTTCCATATGCTTTGCTTTCCGCTTTCCCATCCGCTCGTTCTGTGTTACCGTCTCTCTATAACATCCAGGATTCTGTCCTGTATCTCCTGTCCCATTTCCGCATAAAAAGGAAGGATCAAAACCCGGTCTGCCAGTTCCCTGGCCACCGGCACCTCTGCCCTGCCATATTTCTTTCGATAGCATTTCTGATCCGGGGCAATCGGATAAAAATATTTCCGGGCATAAACGCCCTCTTCCTGCAATGCCTGATACAGACCGTCCCTGCCCGCCGGATACTCCTCCCGAAGCAGAATCGGAAAATACGCATAGTTTTTCTCCGCATCCGGATTGTCCGCAAAAAAGTCGATGCCCGGAATCTCTGATAACCGTTCCCGGTATTTGCTCCACAGTTTTCTGCGGCCTTCTATGTCCTCTGCGATATGGTTCAGATTGCACAGGCCCATAATGGCAGAAAACTCATTCATCTTGGCATTGGCGCCCACAGACACCACCAGCTCCTCGCCCCGGATGCCGAAATTTTTCAGGTTATACAGTCTCTGATACAGTTCATGATCGGAAGATGCCACCGCACCGCCTTCAATGGTATGAAATACTTTGGTGGCATGGAAGCTGAATACAGAAGCGTCGCCATAATTGCCGATTCCTTTCCCTTTGTATTTCACGCCAAAGGCATGAGCTGCGTCATAAATCACCTTCAGATCATAGTTGTATGCGATTTCCTCTATTTTTTCTATATTGCCAATGTTCCCATATACATGCACCGGAACGATGGCCACGGTACGTTCTGTAATCAGCTCTTCTATCTTTGTTTCGTCCATCGTCCCGTCCTCTGCCCTCACATCACAGAACACAGGTTGCAGCCGGTTTCTTACAATCGCATGAGTGGTGGAAATAAAAGTAAACGGCGTCGTAATGACTTCCGCTCCTTCCGGAAATCCGAAAGATTGTATCACCAGCTCCAATGCCATATGTCCGTTTACCATCAGAGACAGTTCCGGCACATCCAGATAGTCACACAACTGTTTTTCCAGTTCCCGGTGGTATTTTCCCATATTTGTCAGCCAATGGCTGTCCCACAGCGGTCTGATCGCCTCAATGTATTCTTCATAGGGCGGCATCGACGACCGGGTTACCAACACTTTTTCATCCAGCATGCTCTACTCCCCAATTTTCTCCATGCATCAGCAAAAATTCACTTCGCAGATATCTTCCTGCCGGATTCCTCTTTCCGACAGCATTTTTCTGATCTCATCCCCATAGTTAATGCTGGCCACCAGATAGGCGGCACCGGCAAAACAAGTTCCGGCTTCCTCAGGTCCCATCACCCGCTTTCCGAACAGTTCACTGCCCCAAAGCCTGGGATTGCTGTCGCACAAAGCCGCAATCCGGTCCAGGCAATGCACTCCCCTGCTGTAATTCAGCAGCCGGATGCCGTCACTGCCGCAGCCATACAGGATAAGCTGCCTGTCGCTGCCTGCCAGCTCATGAAACCGGGCTTTTTCCTCCATCCTGTTTGCATGAAACACACTGCCGCCCTGCAGCAGCTCTTTCAGCAGCTTCTGCTGCCCTTTGGAGAAACCAATGGCCTCCCGGCCCTTGTCTTTGCCGCCTTCCTGCGCCTCCTGTTTCTGTTCTCTCCGGTGCATATGTTCCTGCATCTCTTCTGCAAACCGCCCGGCAAAGGCAGGCTTAAAGGTATCATCCAGCCTGTAATAAGCGGACAGGTAACGGATAAATTTCACCCATACATAGGTGTCCTCAAAACATTCAAATATCCCCTCCTGCTCCAGCCGCTTTCTGATAAAGTCATATTCATCACAAATGGCAAAGAGCCTGTTCCGGTTATGGACCGACGAACCCGGATTGTCCATCCGGTAACGGTATCCGGATACGGGCAGATAATACAGCCGCTTTGCATGTGCCATCAGCAAAAACCAGAAGCCATTGTCCTGATAAGCAGCTCCCGGTGTTTCATTGTGACAGACAAGACCTGTCTCAAACAGCTCTCTGGCAAAGATACCGGCCCATGTGGACATATCAAACTGAAACAGCTCCTGCTGCCTGGCCGGACAATGCGCCCTGCCATAGGCATCTTTTGATGCAATGGCCTTGTCAATCCACTCCCGGTTTTCCTGATCTCCGAAAAAGATCCGATAGTCTGCCCTTACCACATCGGCCTGATTTTCAATGGCCGCCTGATACAGCTTTTCATACATATCCTGTGCCACAAAATCATCCGGCTCTGCGATGGCCAGATAAGCGCCCCTGGCTGTCTGCATCCCCAGATTGTTGGCATATCCTGTACTGCCCTTTGTATCATCCAGAACGTGCACCCTGGCATCTTCTGCGGCATATTCCTCCAGGATTTCCCTGGTACCGTCCGTGCTGCAGGCGTCCACACAGATAATCTCGATTTCCTGCAGCGTCTGGTGCACCAGACTTTCCATACATTCCCTTATATAAGCTGCCGTATTGAGTACCGGCATAACGATGGAAACCTTGATTTCAGGTTTCCTCTCCGCTCCCCGTCCTTCCATAATGTCAGCCATTCTCCTCATTTTCCAGCATACGTTTCAGAATCTCCTGATAGACTCTGTGCGTCTCCAGCTTCTCTTCCCTCTGTCCGCCGCCCACCCAGGACCAGTCAAACCGATGTACGCCAAAAGTTTTGTCCGTGATCTGTGTCAGCCCCGTAACCGAACTCCTGGGATGAAAATATTCCGACGGAAATACTGTCAGACCCTGTATATTCTGCAGCGTACCGTCCAGGCGAAGCCCTGCCCCGACCAGCGGAAGAGATTCAAAATAACCGCAGGTATCCCGGTTCATCGAGCCATCCGGCATCCGGAAGCTGATATTCTCCCGAAACTCCAGGACAGACTTCATGATCGGCAGGCCCTTTCTGCATCCGCTGCCGCCGCCGAAATTGACAGTGGGATATTCCTCAAAGCTGGTGAACCCATCCAGATACAGCAGCTCATCCAGGCTGCGCAGAAGCTCCACATCCGTATCCAGGTAGATACCGCCGTGATGATAGAGAATATCAATCCTGGCATAGTCCGGCACATATCCGTATTTTCCTGCTTCATAAGCCTGCTGCATATATAGGTTTTTGCCGATGTCGTAGCTGTCCTCATCCCACCGGACGATCTCATAATCGGGACAGCGCACTTTCCAGCTCTCTATGTACCGCCGGTTTTTCTCCGGCATCTCTTTCCTGCCAAACCAGCAGTAATGGATCACTTTTGGTATTTTCTGCTCTCCGGCCTGCCATGCCCGGATATCACCTCCGCACGCCTGCCGGTTGGTAATATGCATAATAGGCGCCACATAGCATTCTGTCTGATCCAGCTCCCGCATGCCATCCAACTGCCGTATCATAGCGGCAAAATAACTGCTGGCAATCAGGATCACGCTTTCCGTCCCATCTATCCGCCGTAGGCTTTCCGGGCCGCAGATCACAAATTCCCGCTGATTGACCATCACCTGCCTGCCCCGCTTATCCGGGTCATTGTCCACTATCAGCGCGACCTGTTTCGTAATGCCATGTTCCCTCAGCAGATAAGGAATCCAGCTTTTCAAAAGAGTGCCCGCACCGAACAATATGATCTTTTTTTTATGTTCCAGAATATCCTTCGCAAATCTTTCTATTGGAGCATTTTTTAAAATCACCGTTCCCTGTTCTCCCCTTATGCCGCATATCCCGGCCTGTTTATCTGTTTCCTTTGCCGTTCTGATACAAAATCTGATAATTCTGGATCATAACCGGCTTCCCGGTAGACTTATACAGCTCCACCACACTGCTCATATCCCCGTAGTAGGCATCCGTTATGGCAATCGCCCGTTCCAGATCGGCGGTATCATCAAAAATCCCTTTTTTTTCCGCCCGGTATCTGTCCACGATTGCCCGGTACCGCCCAAGCAGCGCAGGCCGCATGGATTTCATCGTACTTTCCAGAAGCGGATGGGGCC
This sequence comes from Lachnospiraceae bacterium, assembly GCA_009774625.1. Lineage (GTDB taxonomy): Bacteria > Bacillota > Clostridia > Lachnospirales > Lachnospiraceae > VSOB01. Next base: position 4,141 of record VSOB01000041.1, on the reverse strand, counting down.
TCCATAAAAGCGCCACGTCCTGCATCCCCTCAAACAGACGTATAGTATCCTCTATCTTATCCAATGCTTTGTTTTCTATCTTCAGCAAGGATTCAATGGTCGTATTGTAAAACACCACTTTCCGCTCAGAACCGTCTGCCTTCCGGATCACCTGCGCCCATTCCTCCGGAATCTTTACCTGCTCTCTCCGAGCCCCCGCTGCCCGGTCAATTTTAGGCGAACCCAGCGCCAGGATTTTTTCTTTCGGATCACCGAATCTTCCCCGGCAGTTATTTTCCCGCTCAAATTTCCGAAATTCCTGTATGTATGTTTCTCTTACTTCCACAGACTGAACGATCACCCGGTCCGCATACAGGATGCCGGGCAAAGTACAGAAGTGCTCCTCTACCTGATCGTTGACCGCAATGAAATACGGAATATACACCAGCAGATCCGTATATTGTTTCAGTCTTTTCGCATAAAAATCCGGATGTATCCTGGTGACCAGATTACAGTCATCATACGGATTGTGAATATAGATAATATCCGGCCTGCGCTCCTCCACTTTATATGCCGTCCAGTCTATGATCTCCACATATTCCGGGTACTCTCTGCGCCCTTCATAATGCATCTGTCCCAGACTGCCGTCCGCATTCAAATCATAATAGGGAATCGGAACACAGTACACATCGCAGTCAGGGTCCTCCTTTGCCGCCAGATACACGCTTTCCAGACTGTCCCACATGGACGCTTTATACGGGAAAAAAACCACTTCTTTCCGTATGGTAATCTGGCTTTTCACACTGTTTTCCACTTTCAGCAGCCCTTTTTCCAACTGCCTGTATACACCCGTTTCGTTTACTCCCTCATCCAGTCCCTCATACAGGCAATACAACGTTTCACAATACGTCTCTATATGGGGTATCACCGGACAGTCTTCACCCTCAAACTTCTCTATTACATTTCCCAGCTCTATGGCAAATTCCTGGCATTCGGCAAGCATATTCCGGGCTGAAGCAACATCTTTCTGCTTCAATATTTCCCTGATTTCTCCATGTGCCCCGTTCATGCTCTTAATAAATTCCAGGACCTCCTGCTTCTGTGCCGTTCTCATATACTTCCCCTTTATATTCCATAGATCTGCTGACTTTCCAATGCCTCATACAATGCCCGGATAATATAAAAATCAGCCGGCTCCGTGATCTTAATATTATTTTTGGTACTGTGGATCAAATGCATGGGCCTGTGATACAAATGGCATAAATGCGCCGAATCAATGCTTTTGACTCCCTCTGCAAACGCAGTCTCATACAGCTTCAGAATATCCCCATAGCGAAATGACTGCGGCGCTTTGGCCACAAACATCTCATCTCTGGGCGGCACATCCGATATGCTTTTTCCGTCTGTGCTTCTGACCACACTTTCCCTGACCGCTTCCGAAGTGATGGCATTTCCGTACTTTTTGACTGCTTCTATATTCATGGAGATCAGCTCTTCATTGATCAGGGGCCTTACGCCGTCATGGATCAGCACGATGTCGTTTTCCGAAACAAACTCCCGCATCCCCAGCAGGCCGAAATGAATGGAGTCATGCCCGGTTTTTCCGCCCGGCACGATCTTTTTCACTTTGGTAATCCCGAACCGCTTTAAAAATCCCCGCAGCTCCTCAATCCATTCCCGGATGCATACGATCACCATATTGTCGATATCCTCATGGTACTCAAAATGCTCCAGTGTATATATAATGATAGGCTTCCCATGCATCTCCAGAAACTGTTTCGGTTTTGAACGGGAATTCATCCTCCTTCCCGTCCCTCCTGCAAAAATCAGCGCCGTAGTCATGCTTGTGTCCCGTCCTTTTCCATCAGTGCATCCACGATCTGCTGTAAGATCAGATTATGTATGGATTCCACGATCCCATAATGACTGACGGGCACATATACATTGATATCTCCCATCTGTTTTACCCTGTTGTCAGGCAAAAAACCGGTACATGTAAGAACAGCCGCCTTTTTCTCTCTGGCGGCTTCGATTGCCCGAACGATATTGGGGGAATTGCCGGAACTGCTGATCGCCACCAGCAGATCTCCTTCTTTTGCAAGACGCCCGATCTGCTCTGCAAAGATATGCTCATATCCATAATCATTCCCCATACAGGTAAGTACAGACTGGTCATAGAGACAGCATGTATTCATGCCTCCGTTTTTCATAAAGTCTGCCGTCATATGACTGGCTATGGCACAGCTTCCTCCATTGCCAATAAAAAATACGCTGCTCCGGCGCATTTTGTGTCCGGCAAATACCTCTGTCAGACGTTCTATTCCTTCATCATAACCGCACTTTTCCACAGTGCCGTTCCAAAACTCTGTATATTCCAGTTTTTCTATCAGTTCTCTGATATATAAATTATTCATACCCGCTCCGCTTATCTTTTGTTTTTATAATTTCATCATTTAAAATAAGGCACATTGGACATCTCCTCTTCCGATGCTGCGGACTTTGTCCGCTTCGCTCCCCGCTACGTCACGGCTTCCCGTGTTCACAGGGTCCTGGCATACCCAATACGCAGACAGCCGCAGCCGCCCGCCTTCTAATGCCGTATCACATTTTTATATCACGAACGCATAAAACAGTCCCAGGCCGTCAGGCCCCGGTAAAACCCCGGCTCATCACCGGAATTTATCTGTCATGCCGTTCCTATGATCTAATAAATAACCTTTCCGTCCAGACCACGCTGCAAGACATTTCTGGCAGTATTGGTCTTTTCTCTGTCGGTATAGCCACAGACTTCACAGAAAAAGATGCCTTCTTTCCTGCTGCCCATACCGCCGCAGCTACTGCACACCCGGCTGATGTCCTTTCCCAGAACTTCCACCAGCTCCACTGACCGTTCCTGACACTTCTGCTGCAGACGCCGACGGATATATCCCCGCTGCCACATGGCTACGTTATGGTTGATTTTCCGGTTCACGCCTCCCGCCTGAGGTCCGGGCAGTTTGACAATATAGATCCGCTTTGGCTCCTCTGACTGAAAAAAACGGTTCAGCTCATGATTGATATAGCTGTGAATCCGTTCTTCGTATCTGTTCTTTTTGGCATTGTACTTTTTTCTTCCCGGATTGTCTGCCCGGTTGCGGATGTAGCTGCTGGTCTGTTCCCGCATCCATTCCGAATATTCGCACTGCATCTCTCCCAGCGCTTCTCCATAACTGCGTCCATTGTCCACAGTCAGCATGGTAAAAATCCCCGGCGCAAGCCCCACCGTATTCTGCCAGGTTTCATATTTCCTTGCTGTCATCTGAACAGGAACCCGGATCTCCATACGCGCCTGCTCAGGATACAGTTTGATATACAACTGTCTGCTGTACCGATTGTTGTCCGTCAGCAGCACAAACACCCGTCTGCGCTTTTCTTTCGTGGAAATATAAATCCCGTGATCCCCGTAACGGTATGCCCGTTCCGCAATGGAAAAGCCGTCTGCCACATCGGTATGGAGCGTAATATGATATTTTCTTACCTGTCTGCACAAATACCGGTGCAGCTTTCCGGAATCTGTCAGCGCCGCCAGCTCTTTCTGTCTCTTCAACATGGCGTCCGGCAGTTCCGCCGGTTTCTGCTGCAGCACCGCCGCAAAAGCATCTTTTGATTTCAGCAAAAACCGAAGATAATGCTTTTCCTCTCCCGTCAGATGGATATTCCTGCCAATCAGCTCCAGAACCTTTGACCTGGTCCTGGACCACTGACTCTTGATATCCCCCAGCGCATCAAAAACAGCCAGATAATAATACACAGACGGCAGACCCAGTTTCTGCCTCAGCTCTGCCTTTGTCATTTCATTCTGGACGGTATAGCCGGGATATAATTTGGAAAGGCTCCTGATCCCGCCGTATCTGGCATATACATAATTTTTTACGGTGCGGTAGTCCTTCGCCACATCCAGCAGCTTGGTCATCACCTCTGCCGGAACCGGCTCTTTATTGTACTGTCGTATCGTTTTGCACAGAATACGGTTTCTTTCCTCTCCTGAAACGAATTGACTGTCCGCACACATTTCATCCATTACTCCACTTTTTTCGGGTCCGCTGCCAGATCCGGTCTGTCAAATTATGTATACGTTTTTTGAATTTAATGATACCGCCCAAAAGCATAATTATTTTACTAC
>VSOB01000040.1 GCA_009774625.1 Lachnospiraceae bacterium | reverse complement strand
CTACATCACATCCAGAATTTCGATATAGGTCATCTCTGCACTGTTATAAATTTTGCAATCCTTACCGGCATATTCCAGAAGCGCCGGATTGACCAGCGAGCCGGCATAAACAATCACATCCGCACGGGCAAGCAGCTCCCGGCCCCTCACTGTAATCAGATCCTTTGCCCCCGGCCCCGCACCTACAAAATAAATCATAACATTCCTTTCAGTCCCTGCTTCCGCCCTCCGGACGGTCCTGCTCTTCTCTGATCCGGGCAAGCAGCTCCGGCACGGCGTCTGTCCGTCCCAATACTCCGTATACATTGGAAAATACCACCGCGCCGATCCGGATTCCGTCATATACACGTCTGTTCAGATAACATGAAATCTTCTTCATTAAAATTTCCATCACCGGATCAGTGATGCCCGCATCCCTTAAAACGGCCACCGCACCGTCCGTAGTCACACAGTTCATAATCGCTTTTAAAAGTTCTGTTCCGGCGCCGGCTTCCAGCGCACAGGCGCAGAGCACCTCCATCCTGGCATCCCCATACCGGGAATGGGTGTTCATAATGCCGGCTCCCAGTTTTACCAGTTTGCCCAGATGTCCCACCAGCAGCAGTCCTTCCATCTGGCAGGCCGGCGCCATATCAATGGCATCTCCGATAAAATTGCTGCATTTCACAGTATGGCGCAGATCCAGTCCCAGTACATCCCCGATAAAATGCATACCGTAATTGCCGGGGGTCAGGATACAGATACGCCGCCCTGCAGCGGCCTGCATACGCATCTCCAGAAAAATGGTATCCACCAGTGCTTTTTCACTCATAGGCTCCACGATGCCGCTGGTACCCAAAATGGAAATGCCGCCTTTGATGCCAAGCGACGGGTTAAAGGTCCGTCCCGCCACGGCTTCTCCTTCCGGCGCACAAATCGTTACCGCAAGACCACCCTCATACCCTGTCTCTTCCATGACCGCTTCCACTGCCTCCCGGATCATCCTGCGCGGTGTGCTGTTGATGGCATAGCTGCCGGGCGCCTGTTCCAGCCCCTCCGCCGTCACGATTCCAATGCCCTCTCCGCCTGTGATGCGGACTCCAGGACTGCTTTCTTTTCTTACCTTGGCAACGATCAGAATGCCGTCTGTCACATCCGCATCGTCCCCGCCGTCCTTTCGGACCCCACAGGAAGCGCTCTCTTTAATCCAAACCGGTTCTTCCGGTTTCAAAGTCAGTACAACGCCGCCCGGCGTAGACAGCATCACCTCCGCCGGACATTCTCCCGACAGCAGCATCCATGCCGCCGCTTTGGCAGCAGCCGCACTGCAGGAACCGGTGGTATAACCACAGCGCAGCTTTTTTTTGTCTTTGTAAACATAAGCCTCCGGCTTCATCCGCTTATCACTCTTTTACCGCCATAACAAGACGCTCCTGATCGTTTGCCTGTCATACAGAAATATTCTGTGCACAGGCAAACGCCAACGCACCGGGGCCAAGATGACAGCCGATGCTCAGTGACAGGCGCTGGATTTCAATCTGATTTCCCGGGAACTCGCTGCGCAGCTCCTCTCTGAATGCCAGCGCTCCCTCCTCATCATAACTGTGGGCAATGTACAGCCTGACGCCCTCACTGCTGCCTCCGAACCGCCGGGCAATATCATTCTGCACCGCATTTACCATAATCGTTTTGCCCTGCGCTCTGGTCCTTGCTTTGGCAAAGGCATCCAGCTTTTCTCCCTGAATCTGCAGAACCGGCTTCAGCCGCAGGATATTGCCCAGTGCAGCCGCCGCAGGGGTAATGCGTCCGCCCCGTTTCAGATAGGTCAGCGTATCCAGCATAATATAAATACTGGAGTGGAACTTGTCCTGCTCCAGAAAATCCCGTATCTCCCCGGCGCTCATACCGCAACTTCCGGCCAGATACAGCGCATCCCTTACACTGCTTCTCTGGGTTACGGAAATCCGCTGGTTGTCCACGACAAATACCCTGCCCTTATAGTCCTGTGCCAGCAGCCTGGCCGTCTGGCAGGAGCCGGACAGTCCGCTGGACATGGGAATATAGACCAGCGACTCACAGGTTTCCAGCACCCGGTCCCAAAGTCCTGTCACTTCCTCCGGTGTAGGCTGGGATGTACTGATTTTTTCTCCTGTCGCCATTCTCTGATAAAATGCATCCTGTGTCAGATCTTTCTCTTCATAATACGTTTCGTTCCCTATCATAAACGGCATGGGCAGCACGTATACTCCCATCGCCTTTGCCTCTTCCTGTGTAATGCCGCTGTTGCTGTCTGTTACAATTGCGATCACGTCTTGTTTCCTTTCCGCCTGTTTTCCCCATATATTTTACGTTCAGATGCTTCTAAAGTCAACCGCAGAAGAAAAAGCCAGTGCAGAAAGCGTCTCCTGCCCTTCTTTTTCCTGCCAATACCGCACTGCCTGGCTGGCTTCTTCCAGAATCTTTGCATCCTGATAAATATCTGCCAGCCTGAACGCCATACTGCCGCTCTGCCTTATCCCGAACAGATCGCCCGGCCCCCGCAGCCGCAGATCCTCACCCGCAATAAAAAAGCCGTCATTGGACTGCTGCAGGACCGAAAGCCGTTCCATCGTATGCTTCTGATCCGAATTGCTGATAAAAATGCAATAGGACTGTTCCCTTCCTCTGCCCACACGTCCTCTGAGCTGATGGAGCTGTGCCAGACCGAACCGCTCCGCATTTTCCACCATCATCACGGTGGCGTTGGGGACGTTGATCCCCACCTCAATCACTGTGGTGGATACGAGAATATCGATGTCTCCCCGCCCAAAGCCTTCCATAATGCGGTTTTTGTCGGCGGGCTTCATTCTGCCGTGGAGGACAGCGATCTGTATCTGCTGCGGAAGTCTGTCTCTCAGCTTTTCCGCATAAGCAGTCACATTTTCCACTCCTTCCATCTCTCCCTCTTCCACCATAGGACATACGATATATGCCTGTCTGCCCTGTTCCACCTCTTTTTGAATAAACCTGCAGGCCGTTTCCCGGTATCCCACTCCCACCACACAGTTTTTTACAGGCAGCCTGCCTGCCGGAAGCTCATCCACCACGGAAATCTGCAGATCGCCATACAAAATCAGGGCCAGGGTCCTGGGAATGGGAGTGGCGCTCATGACCAGCACATGGGTATCCGTCCCTTTTTCTGTCAGCGCTTCCCTCTGGCGCACGCCGAAACGGTGCTGCTCATCGGTCACCACCAGCGCCAGATTCCGACAGACCACCTTTTCCTGAATCAGGGCATGGGTGCCCAGAATCACATTGGCTTCTCCCGATTCGATCCGTTCATAACAGTCCCGTTTCTCCTTTGCCGTCATGGATCCTGTCAGAAGCACCGGTACAAACGGCAGGCCAAAGTCTCTCGTCAGCCGGGCAATCTGCTCAAAATGCTGTCTGGCCAGCACCTCCGTAGGCGCCATCATAGCGCCCTGAAATCCGTTGGCTGCCGTCATCAAAAGAGCCAGTATGGCCAGTATGGTCTTACCGCTGCCCACATCACCCTGAATCAGACGATTCATAACAGTATCACCCTGAAGGTCTGTTTTGATTTCCTGCCAGACCCGCATCTGTGCACCGGTCAGTGAATAAGGCAGTCGTTCCAGAAAGCGTACCGTATCCGCTGTTTCCATCATATTCCATCTGTTTGGAAGCGCCTGACTGTGTACTCTGCATGCCTGCAGACGAAGCAGAAACAGAAAAAATTCATCAAAAACCAGACGCCTTCTGGCACTTTTCAGCATCTTGGTATCTTTCGGGAAATGGATGCCTTCCAATGCTTCTCTGTAATCCAACAGATGATAGTGTGCCCTGATATCCTCCGGCAGATACTCGCCGCTCTCCCCGTCAAAAGCCAATGCCTGCCGCATCGCCTTCGTCACCATATTGTTGGTCAGGCCGCCGGTCAGCGGATATCTGGGCTGCAAAGTATCCAGTTTCTTTTGGTATCCCTGGGGCGTATCAATCGCAGGCTGCTCCATCCGCAGGCTGCCCGGCCTGCCCTGTACCGTTCCCCGGAACACATAGTCCTCTCCGGGCCGGATCATATTTTTCAGATATGGCATATGAAAAAAGGTAAGGGAAAGCGTCCCTGTCCCATCCGATACTTTACAGACCGAGAGAGTAAGCGTCCTGATTTTTTTTCCGGATATTTCTCCCATAAGCCGTCCCCGTACCGCACAAAAACTTCCCGCCTGCAGATCCTGTATGGGTACAGGCTCCTGAAAGGTGTCGTATCCGAGAGGATAATGCAAAAGCAGATCTTTTACAGTCTCAATTCCAAGTCTGGAAAAAAGCGCCGCCGTTTTCTTTCCGATGCCTTTCAGTGTCTGTATTCCCTCTGTGTGTTTCATCCAAACCCATCTCCCATTTCTGCCAGTCCCTGATCACACGGTCGAGATCTGACTGGGCTTTGTCTCTGATCCATGCATCCTTTTCCTCTGATTCCTGCTGTATCTGTATCGCCTGCAGATAATTTTCCTGCCCGTCTTTCTCCCGATCGTCGCTGACCACTATGGTCAACGCGAAAAAAATCAGTATCACAACAGGCAGTCCTACCGTATCCCAGAGAAAAAACTTTCGTTTCCGATAAAGACGGGCCAGTTTTTCTTCATTGTCCCTGGCAAACGACAAATAAACCCGCATATATGCTTCCACATCCTGCCGCCGGTCAAACGAAATCTGTCCCTTTTGCCTGTGAAGCGCCGACATCACCTGGTTTTGAAACAACTTGCCTTCTCTGCCCCTGAATTTCCCTGAACCCAGAAGCATAGGCCAAAACCGGCGGCGTTTCAATTTAAGAAAACAGGGAAAAGAGGTTTCCCATGTGCCGTCCTCTGGCGCAAACTCCGGCCTGTGAAACTGCAGCAGATATTGTTCAAAGTAAAGTATTGTATCCTTTTTCAGTCCGTATACACCGCACAGCGCCAGAACAAACTCTTTGCGAAAGAATGGGTCGTGAAACAACAAAACAGAAGAAGGCAGACACAGAAAGCTGTTCCATGCAATACGGTTATTGATCAGATACGGATTGTAGACCAGCAGATAAAAGCATCGGAAAAACTGCTCCTTATCTCCATAGGAATCGATCCCGCTGAAATCAAACACCGTCTCCGGGGGCTGCTTCATATCGGGAGCAGCTTCTGGAACGCTGTCTCCTTTCCAGATAATCTCAGTTTCCGCAGCAGGTTCTGCCTGCCGCCCTGCCAGAGTTTCCTGTCTCTCTTCTGCCTGCTGTTTTGGTCTGTTTTCTGCCGTTTCCTTCGTTGACTCTCCCGGTCGATCCTCTGTTTTCTGTAATGTCTGCTCTTCCTGATTCCGGAGATTTTGTGACTTCTGTCCGGTTTCCGCCACTCTGCTTTGCAGCTTTGCATACTGTACTGCTCTTTTATATGCTTTCTGCAGCTCCTTAAATTGTTCCGGATGCTCTTCCGGATGATAACGCTTCGCCGCTCTGGCATAGGCCGATTTGATTTCCCGGATATCCGATGTGGGACTGATGTCCAGCCATTCCCAAAAACTCATCTCTCTCCCCTGCTCCTTACCTGTTTTCCGGTCTCTGTCCGTTGATTTTTACTCCGGATCATCATCAAAAAATGACTCATCAAACTCGTCAAACTCATATTTATCCCGTTCCACAGCCTCCAGACACAGAGAAAACTTCACATAGGCTTCCCGGATTTCCCGTCCCTGTCCGTGTTTTAACCGGTAAGTAAATGCTGCAAGCTGTCTGGCAATGTACTCCCGTACCTGGGGACTGCATTCCCGATACAGACGCTTTGCCTTTTCGATCAGGAACAGATTATGTTCCTCTTCCAACGGGCTGAGCGTCATAAGACGCAGTTCCTCCAGCCGCTGCTCCAACGCTTTTTCGCTAAGCCCCATCCTTTTATTCAGAATCACCTTATGCAGCTTCTGTCCCGCACCGGTGATCTGCACATCCAGAATACCATTGATATCATACAGAAACGTCACATCCGCCCCCACCGCTCCCGTGGGTGCTTTGGGCAGATCCGTCACCTCCATTGTTCCCAGCAGAAGATTTTCTTCTGCAATCAGATTATCACCCTGATAGATGGGAAATGTCATCACAGTCTGGTTGTCTCTGACCGTCACATAATGTTCGGTCTTACTGCAGGGCAGTGTGTCGTTCCTCTGAATAATCGGAGAAAAGCTGCCGTCATAGATGGCCGTTCCCAGAGAAAACGGACAGATATCCGCCAGAATCATATCTTTCACATCTCCGGTTCTGGCTTTGATCGCCGCGGCGATTCCCACCCCTACGGCAATGCTTTTATCAGGATGTCTATCCGCCACCACCGGCATGTCCAGAAGATTTCTCAGATACTGTGCCACCACCGGCATTCTGGAAGAGCCGCCCACCATAATCAGTTTATCGATCTGTTCCGGCTCCGTCATACTGTCATTGATCACTTTGCGGATCGGTTTGGACATCCGCTTGAACAGCTCGGCTCCGATATGAATCAAATGCTGATTTGTCATCCCCATTAGATACTCGCCGCTTTCCAGACGGATTCTTCGCTCTGCCTGGTTCTGCCTGGTCAGCTCCCATTTCAGCATTTCTGCCTCCCGGATCACGATTCCCTGATCGGCTTTTGACAACTGATTTTCCAAAATCTGATTGTTCCGGTAAAAATCCCTGGCAATCAATTCGTTGAAATCTTTGCCGCCCAGGTAGTTGTCCCCTGCCACTGCCTGGATTTCCACCATATTGTCAAAGGCCTCTACCAGAGAGACATCCAATGTACCGCCGCCAAAATCAAAGATGATAAAAGTCTCCGGCTCCTCCACACCCATATGATGTTTCAGCGCCACCGCAGAAGGTTCATTGATCAGCCGCTCCACAGTAAGCCCCGCCAGTTTTCCCGCATTTTTCGTGGCACAGCGTTTGTCATCATCAAAATACGCCGGCACACTGATCACCGCTTCCGTCACTTTTTCTCCCAGATAATGCTCTGCGTCCTCTTTCAGTCTGCGCAGCACAAAACTGGACAGTTCTTCTGCCGTATACAGTCCGCCTGTCCCATACCTGCAGTCCGATCCCATATTCCGTTTAAACTCGGCAAAGGTATTGTCCGGATCGGTAATCAGCCGCTCCCGTGCCACTTTGCCTACAGAGATTTCCCCCATAGTCCCCAGACTGACCACCGACGGCGTCAGATATTCCCCAAAGGAATTGGGAATCAATTCACTGTGACCGTCTCTCCAGACTGCCGCCAGAGAATTGGTGGTTCCCAGATCGATTCCTATCACTGCCATTTCTCTCACTCCTCTGCTTCTTCCTCTTCTATGTAATATCCGAACTGATCAAACCGAAATCTCCTGTCCAAAGTATCATCCGGCCCATACAACGCAATGCCGACCGCTACACTCTGCATCGGATAAAACTCTATCCGGGCATACCCTCCCTGCTTCTTTGTCCCGAAAGGCTGAACGTTTCCCACCTCCTCCATGTCATACAGATAGATACCCGCCAGACGGTCCTTTTCATCATATTCATAATGATATAGAATCAACTGGTGGGTATTATAATCCTGCATATATTCCATGGACAGGCGTTTTGTACCGTTTTCCTGATAACAAAAAGTCCTGAATGTGTATAGTTTCCCATGAGAACACTCCATTTCCCATAAAAGCAGCTCTCCGTCATAGACGGCCCGGTAAACATGGGAAATATTACCCTCTGAATCCCGGTTCCAGACGCCTGCCAGATGCCACTCGTCCGTATCCGGATTGTATAAGTAGCGTTCCGTCTGCTCTCTTTCTCCATTTTTACAGACCACGCTCTCCCACAGACTGCCTTCTGACTCTGTCCAGTCATAAGTCCATATCTCATCCACACTCTGCCTGGTTTTTCCTTCCATCCTGCTCAGGATTTTCCCTTCTTCATCATAAACCGTCCGGATCACACATTCCGGTTTGTCCGACTCTTTATAATTACAGCAGTATAAAGGCTCCCCCTTTTCGTTATACACAGCCTCTTCCTGGGATACAATATACATCTGCGGTTCTCCGGCCTTTGTCCTTCCCAATTCATATCGATATCGTACTTTGGCCGAACCCGTCTCCAGATATCTGGTAAAACTCTCTTCCTTCAGGACACCAGACTGATATCTTTTTTCGTGCACAACGCGGTCCTGCCCGTCATACTCATAGATAACCTCAGTGGCAGCCGTACCGGGTTTATCATGCAGAGTATGAAACCCTTCACAGATGATATTGTCCCGCTCATCATAGCTCCATTCGGTCCATTCAGTCAGATAACCGTCCTCATCATACAGATATTCTCCCAGCAAAACCTCCGGCCTGTCCGGATCATATGCATACCGCCAAACTCCCAGCAATACACAGGATAAATGCTGCGCATAACTCTCAGCATCTTCTATGGAAATCCGTTTCCCGGCCTTCGTTCTTTTCAAGCCTTCCGTCTGAGCTTTTTGTATCTTATCATAAAAAAGCGGTCCGGACACGCAGACGCACAAAACCGCCAACAGCAGAAATACACTGGCTCTGAACAAAAGCCGGCGTTTCTTTTTTTCCGGTTTCATTGATTTATGCTCCTTTAAAACAGGATTTTCTTTTTATTTTACTATTTCTTCCGGTAATTCACAAGAAGAAAGCGCTATTACTGTTTCTCAAATACCCTTTTTATGTTAAAATAGTAAAAGCATACAGAATAATCGGAAAGGAATGAAATACATATGAAATTGGAAAAATGTCCCATTTGCTCAACCCGTATGCGGGAATCTGACAGAAGAATGATCTGTCAGAACTGCGGTTATTATCAGATCATAGACAAAGATGCATCCGCCCCCATCCCTGCACAGCCCCTTCCTCAAAGGCAGGCAGAAAGCCCGTCCGGGCCGCCGGGTTCGCCTTACGGTCAGAACCAGTCAAATACCTGGTATCCTCAGCAGGACGTTACGGTTTCCGCATCTTCCAGAAACAATAAGATTTCTGCCGCTTCCATTGTAGGCTGGATCACGTTTGCCGTCATGTTTCTGATCATGATTGGTATCGCCCTGTTCCAGTTCTTTGACAAAGAAGAAATGGTGTCCGCTCCCACAACGCCCCAGTGGCAGGAGGAATTTGATCCGGAAGAGCTGACTGCAGACGCTCATCTTCCTGCTTCCGAATCGTTTCAGGCTCTGGTTGCCCAGGTTTTTGGTAAGGATTTTTCAGCCATTACCCCTGCAGATCTGGAACAGATTACAGAACTGGAATTTTACTATGACGAGGACAATCGCAAATGTGTGTCCTGTTATCTGGAGGACGGCACCTCTTTTGATTTCTTTCTGAATGAAGCGCTGGATATGGATTGGGCGGATCTCTCCTGCTTTAAAGGTGTCTCCTGGCTGTCTCTGGAATACGGGTATCTGAACCCGGGGGATCTGATGGGTATGGAAAGCCTTACTTCCATCGCTTCTGACATGACGCTTGCGGAACTGTACGAAGCTGTACCACATCCTGAAAATATCGACTACATCCAGATTGAGTCCGCTATTTTTATGGATTCCTGCGACGGGATTGAAAAATTTCCGAATCTGACCTATTTTGCCACAGACTGTATGGATCTACAGGACATCAGCGCCCTCACTGCCCTGCCGGATCTGGAAGGCCTGGCCCTGACCGACTGCGACCGGCTTACGGATTTCAGCCCGCTCTATGAGATGACCGGACTGGAGATTCTTTCCATCCAGTCCTCTTCCTTAAAAGACATCGGTTTTGTCAAAAATATGCCCTATCTGGACCATCTTTCTATTGCAGATGCGGATGAACTGATGTCGATTGAAGCATTGGAAGCATGCAGCGGCACACTGACAGAACTGTATCTGAAAGATACCTGGAAGCTCAGTGATTTCAGCGTGATCGAAAAACTGACAAATCTGACCGATTTGGAATTGACACTTTCCTATGACCATCAGCTTCCTTCCTTTGAAAATCTGAAGAATCTGACTTATCTGTCCCTGTATGGCGCAGATGATTTAAGCCCGATCGCTCAGGCCAAGGAGCTGCTCTATCTTTCACTGGATAACTGCGACTGTGAAGATCTGTCCTTTATGAAAGAGCTGCCGAATCTGTTGTATCTGGATCTGCAGGATATGTCCGGCTATTATGTTTCTCTGGACCCTGTTCTGGAACTGCCAAACCTGTTGGGACTGGATATCAGCAGAAGTGTGGTATATGCAGATGCGGCAAAACTCCTTTCTATTCCGACTCTGGAAGAGTTCTACATGGAGGAATGCAGCATTGGTTTTGATATGGATCATGTGCCTGTCAACGAAGCGCTGACTGTACTGGATATGAATGAGGTGACGCTGTACCAGTTATCCGACGGTTATGGCTGGCTGCAGGAGCAAGAAACATTGTCACTGTCTGACCATACAGGTCTGTTTGCAAACTTTCCGAATCTGGAGCAGCTATATCTGAAAGGCAATGAACTGACAGACCTTTCCTTCATCACGGAATGCGGTCTGACCAATCTGCGGACTCTGGATATTACTGACAATTATATTGTTGATCTGTCTCCGCTTGCAGATCTGGCACAGCTTGAAATTGTTGCATGTGAGGATAATCCGATTGCCGATACGGCAGGATTGGATGATCTTCTGGTCAGATAACCAGACTGATTTGTAAAATTAAAAACGGCGGTTGACATAAAATTTGGTCAGCCGTCGTTTTTTCTCTGCTATGCGATTTCAAACAGCATCTCTTTCAAAGTCTGGCGCACGATGTCCTTGATCATTTCCGCCGTCACTTCATTAAAAGTCTGGAGCTGTTCAGGCTCCGTCTCTTCTGGATGCTCTTCCCTTCTCTCTTTTGCTTCTTCCTGTGCTCTCAGTCTGCCTGCATACTCATTCTTGATATTTTTATAAAGAAAAGTAATGGAATTAGAATTTTCACAATTTGTAAAACCAATATAATGTTCTACCATTTCATAATCGGCCACCCGATTTCTTGTCGTCATAAAAGCATTCCGAATCGCACGCTCCACACGGGAAGCCGTATCATGATTCATCGTACCGATCTTATAGTACAGCGCCGTCCATTTCGGGTTCTGCCATTCAGGAGTATCCAACAGCAGAACCGCATCCGTAATATACCGGAATCCTTTTAACTTTACAGGCATTCCCATCAACATCAACACATGCTCCACAAACTCCCTTTTCATAACGATCCCACCCTTTCATTCTTTCTTTTTTAATATGCGTATGTTATAATTCGAATTATATACTGAGAAGGGCGTCACTGTCGTAGACCAAAAACAGCTTTTCTCAGAATCAGAAGATAAAAAATGGACAGAAAAGTGGCCATTCGATTTGAGGTAGTACCATGTTAACAAAGCAGGAAATCGTAAGAAATTTTACGCTGAATGTAGAAAAAGAAAGACTGAGACGCAACCTGACACAGGCACAAATGGCAAAAAAGCTGGAAATGTCACTTTCCGGATATAAAAAAATGATTTCCGGAGTGACTACAAAAATAGACCTGTACACTGCTCAGCTTATGCAGAATATGACAGGAAAATGGATTTTTGAATTGATTGACGATTACGAAGAAGATACGCAGTTTATCCTAAACCTCCGTGCTATGTCCTCACGCCAGAAAAATTTTATCAAAGGCATCGTAGAATTTGAAAGTGCGTTTTCCGCCTGCCACGAGGATACGGACGATTATATTACCGTTTTCGTACCCACCGGTAATATGGAGGACGGTATGATCTATGATTCTTCTCATTTTTACAAAGTAAATGCTGCTTCTTACCGCAAAAAATTCGGAGACGACCTTTACTGCGGGATACAGGTCACCTCCGATCATCTCCATCCTGTTTATAATCTGGGTGATATTCTGCTGGTATGCAGAAAAGACGTCCGGGAAGGAGATACCGGCATCTTTCTGAACAGGGAAACCGGCCGCGCTTATATCCGCAAACTGCAGGCTACCGCCTCCTGGGTGCTGGAGCCGATCAACGGCTATGGAAAAACGATCACCATAGACAGAAAGGACGAAGTGAGTGCAGACAAGTGGATTCGGTTCGGCTATGTTCTGACTAAAATGAGAACATAGCCTGCCTTCTTATACTTCTACGAAATATTATTCTGCAGAAATCAGATAATAATATACAGGCTGTCCGCCATGCTGCAGTTCAACGTCCAGATTCGGATATTTATCTTCTATTTTTTCTTTCATTGCCTGCGCATTCTCATGTGTGGTTTCACTGCCATAATAGATACTGAGCAGTTCGGTATCTGCATCTGTCATAGCGCCGATGGTTTCAAGAACTGCCCGATCCAAGTGGGAACTTACTGCCACAATTCCCGTATCATCGATTCCCATATAATCTCCCTGTCGGATCTCTCTGCCGTTGACAGAGGTATCTCTGACCGCATAGGTAATCTGCCCTGTTTTCACATGACTGATTTCCTCCAGCATAGCGCTTTCATTTTCTGCTGCAGACAGATCCGGAACATAGGTAATCGTGGCTGTAATCCCCTGAGGAATGGTCTGGGTGGGGATCACAATGACGGTTTTATCTTTTTCCATCTCTTTTGCCTGATTTGCCGCCAATATGATATTTTTATTATTGGGAAGAATAAAGACGGTATCTGCATTGACCCGTTTTATAGCATCCAGCATATCTTCCGTACTGGGGTTCATCGTCTGGCCGCCCTGGATGATTTCATCCACGCCCAGTTCCCGGAAGATCCGGCTCAGGCCCTTTCCCGCACAGACCGCAATAAATCCGATCTCTTTTTTCGGCATTTCCACTGATGGTGCGTCCGATGACTGTGCCGCTTTCTTCTCTTCGGTACGGAACAGCTTTTCCTGGTGCTCCAGACGCATATTATCGATCTTCATATTGGAAAGCGCTCCATAGGACAACGCTTTCTGGATGGCAAGTCCGGGGTCATTGGTATGTACATGTACCTTGATGACCTCTTCATCCGCCACTACCACAAGAGAATCTCCGATTGACTCCAGATAGGCTTTCAATGCATCTTCTTTTTCTTTTGATACGGGCTGCTCCGGCATCACAATAAATTCCGTACAATAGCCATATCGGATATCGGCAGCCTCCTGTACGGAAGATGTTTCAGACAGGACAGTCTTTACCGGCAGGATCGGCTCATATGCAGTCTCTTTTCCCAGAAATGCATCAAAAGCGCCCCGCAGTACTTCCACCAGTCCCTGGCCTCCGGAATCAACCACCCCCGCCTGGGCGAGTACCGGCAAAATCTCCGGAGTCTGGCTCAGCACATACTCCATATGCTCCAGAATTTCCCGGAAAAAGACCTCCAGGTCTGTTTCTCCTTCTTCACTGAGTTCGGCCGCTTTCTCCGCGCCGCCTCTGGCAACGGTCAGAATCGTTCCTTCTTTGGGCTTCATCACCGCTTTGTATGCCGTTTCCACCGCTTTGGCAAATGCATCTGCAAAAACCGGGACTGTCAGTTTGGTATGATTTTCGACCCCCTTGGTAAATCCCCGGAACAACTGGGACAGAATCACGCCTGAATTGCCCCTGGCGCCCCTGAGTGAACCGGAAGCAATCGCCCTGGCCAGCTCTTTCATATCCGGCTGCCCCAGTGCCGCCACTTCCCTCGCAGCGGAAAGCACCGTCATCGTCATATTGGTACCGGTATCCCCATCAGGTACCGGGAATACATTCAGTTCATTGATCCAGTCTTTTTTTGCCTCCAGATTGCGGGCACCCGCCAGAAACATTCTGGCAACCATTCCGGCATCTATCGTAGTACAAGCCACTGTCGTTTCCTCCTTAATCAATCACTCGGACCCCTTCCACAAAAATATTGATTTTTTCTATTTCGAGTCCTGTAAATTCCTCCACCTTGTATTTGACGCTGTCAGTCAGGTTGTCCGCAACAGTCAGAATACTGACACCATAGGATACAATGACATGAAAGTCAAGTGTCAGTTTCTGATCCGCACCAAGAGAAACCGCAATGCCATGTGTTATCCTGTCTTTTTTCAACAGTTTCACGATACCATCCTTCATATTCACTGACGCCATCCCGACAATGCCGAAGCATTCCACTGCAACCGATCCTGCATACTGGGCAATCACTTCATTATCAATCAGAATATTTCCCATCCGGGTATTCATTGATGTTCCTTTCATGGGGCATTAACCTCCTCAACTCATTCTTTCCATAATTTTAAGATATTTATACTTGCATTTCAATACCAAATATGCTAAAATTTCAATGTTGTGAGCGTGAATGCTCATCGGGATGATCATACAATACACTATGCGTTTAGGAGGTGCAAAGATGGCAAAATGTGAAGTTTGCGGCAAAGGCGTTCATTTTGGAAATAATGTCAGCCATTCTCATAGAAGGTCCAATCATATTTGGAAATCCAACATTAAGAGAGTAAAATGCAACATAAATGGCACAGTAAAAAGAATGCACATTTGTACCGGATGTCTGAAATCCAACAAAGTAGAAAGAGCATAAGGAATTTTCCTTATGCTTTTTTTTGCCATCCGGTTTCCTCCAGCAGCACCTCATAGGTCTTATTGATCTGTTGCAGCAGCTTGGTATCTCCACACAGGTTGTCCGGATGAAAAATCTTAATCAGATCCCGATACCGCTTTTTCAATGTCAGAGGATTGCTGACACCACTGAAAAACAGCCGGATGGCGGCACTTCCCGAATCGCTGTTTCGCTCTTCTCTTCTTGCCTCCAACCGGATGCGTTCCTGTTCCATCGCTTTTTTATCTTCTGCCAACTGGGCAAATCCACCCTTTAAAATCTCCATCTTCTGCTGAAAAAACAGCTCGTCCTTTTTCAGACTCTTTTGGGCCTCCAGCAGTCTCTGATTCTGGCGTGCCATTTCTTTCTGCATCTCCTGCACTTCCTGCCGAAATCTCTCCTGTTCTTCATGGAGCTTTTCCTTTTCCTGCTCCAATACAGTACGCGTCTCCTCAAGACGGACTTTTTCTTCCCAAAGCTGTTTTTTTACTGCCTGTATCTCCTGCTCTTCTGCAGGGACATCCTCTTCCTGCCCCTGCCCGTCGCAGCATATGTCCTGCTGCAGGACAGCTTCCGCAGTTTCTTCTGCGGCTTCCCTGATTTCGTTCTCCAATGTGTTCATATCGGTATGCTTCAACCCTCGCTAAACGTTACTGACCCCATGCTTATCGCATGGGATACGATGATTCTTTGGGCTTTCCCCGTCATTCACAGAAAATGGCAAGATAACCCAGCAATGCAAACACCCCCATCAACATAAGACCGGTAAAACGGCTGCCGAGCAACAGCATCAGCAGCATGCCCACTGCAATCCAAATTGATGCAAACCCAATCAGCTTTTTCATAACAGACATTCATTTCTCTGCTTCTTACCAGCTATAATATGCCGTATTCCCCCTGCCTGTTACTGTTTCTCCTCCGGAAATGCCAGATCCACCGCTTCCGCATCCGCCGGCATATCCTCTTTGGGCGATGTAAAGCGCTCTACCAGATCCGGAATCATGTCCAGTATCTTGGTAACAGTATCCTGGTTTTTGATATTGACCAGCTTGGTCTGTCCATTCTTGATCACCAGTACGGCTGAGGGTGTCATTTTTCCGCTCATACCTCCCATCCCGCCGTTTTTCTTGTCTCCTTTGGAAGCGCCTGCCCCCACGCCAAAGGTCACATCCACCAGCGGCAGGATAATGGTATCTCCGATTTTGGTTGCTTCCCCTACCACCGTCTTGGTAGACAATACGGTATCCATGCCTTTTAGCAAAGACTCCACCACACCTGAAAAATTATTGTCTGTCATGTACTGCGTCCTCCTTCTTCCATATATGGATCAATTGCCTGATATCTTTATTGAAATACAGAATCAAAGCTGCCCTGAGTAGAGCAAACAGAATGATTCTGCCCTTTATGACAGCCTTTCCGCTGCATACTGTCTCTTCAAAATCCGGTCTTATGGTAACAGTTTTTCCAAAGAAGGGATACATCATTCCCGTCCATGCCAAAACCTGTCCTGTAACAGACGGATCGGCAAAGCCCAACCGGATGTCTGCCCGGATCATTTTGGGCCTTATACTTCTCCAGAGAAAAAGAAGCTGTTTTTTCACAAGGGCAAACGCCCGGCGAAACTTTTCCTGCTGAAAAAAGTTCAGATACCACTCTGCCTTTTCTTGCCAATCTTCTGTTTTTTTGCAGAGCTTACCGGGAAACTCCAGGAGTTTTTCCATCAGGCTCCCCAATTTCCGGAAAAAAGAAAGTACTTTTTCCCATATATGATACAGCTTGTCCCATATACTGGCTTTTTCTGTCCGTTTTCTTCCCTTACCCTCTTGCGCCTTCTGGCCGGTCTGCACAGGCCGGGCCGTCTCCTCTGGCTCTTTTTCAAGCCGGGACTGTGTGGTTTCATTTCGGACTTCCCATTTCTGCTCTGGCAGAACCGGTTCGTCCTTGTATGTCTCCTCAGGCTTTCTCTTTCTGCCGGCTTTCTTTTCCCTCTTTCGGGTCTGCTTTTTTTGTGTCTTTTTCCTGTGTCCTTTATTCAGATTATCAAATATGGAAACGCCGCATATTTTCACGCCATAATGCAGCTTCCCCTCCCATACGGCAAAACAACAAAGCAGAGAAAAAAGCCAGGATACCCTGACCATCCCCTCCGGCGTGCCTGTCTCTTCTTTTTTACCCTGCAGACGGTACCGGATCGGAA
This sequence comes from Lachnospiraceae bacterium, assembly GCA_009774625.1. Lineage (GTDB taxonomy): Bacteria > Bacillota > Clostridia > Lachnospirales > Lachnospiraceae > VSOB01. Next base: position 15,324 of record VSOB01000040.1, on the reverse strand, counting down.
CAAATAACAGCGCCAGCAGTACAGTCACCAGCAGTATCAGGATGCACAGCAGTCCTATTCCGATTCCCTTTCCGATCATTTCCAGTATATACAGCATATATCCCTCTGCTAGTTCCCATCCTTTATAAAATAATCCTTTAACCCATATCCGCCTGTCTTTGCAAACACATCGGCAATCATCCGCTGAAGCAGCCCAAGTGCCTCTTCATATCCCCCTGCAATCCCCACAACACAGAGCGGAACTTTTCTGTAATACTTCTGCTGCAGAAACGCACAGTGAATGATTTCAAGCTGATCTTCGCCTCTTGCCAGAACGATTACAAAAATCCGCAACTGTCCGGCATGATGCTTCAGTTTCCATTTTACCAGTCCGGCCCTGCGGACGGAATCACCGATGTACAATTCTTTGTGAAATCTCATATTGGATGCGCTCTTTAATAATATTTTCGATTTCCCCATAAATTATTTTTCTTCAGCTCCAGATATTCATGATAAGCCTTTTCCAATATCTGCTTTTCATTGGCAAATTTTAACAGATGGTACGCTTCATGAAACTTATAATATCCTGAATCCTCAAAATATTCTTCGCGTTGTGGTTTGCTGTAATAGCTGTCAGCCATCATCAGATACCAGTGCACTTCTTTTTCCACCGTATCATCCGGAACATTAAAAGTATAATCGCTTTTTCCCACATATTTAATGACGGATGCTCTGGCTCCGGATTCCTCCCGCACTTCTCTGAGCGCAGTATCCTTAAACTCTTCTCCTGGTTCTACAGTTCCCTTCGGCAAGACCCAGCCCTCATATTTATTCTTATAATTTTTATATAAAAGCAGAATCTTTCCCCGAAAAATCACCACACCGCCACAGCTCGTTGCTTCAATCATTGCAATTCCTCCTGCCCTGGTGTGTCAGTCTGACTATCTATAACAGTATATCCTATCTTGTCCCATTACGCAAATCTTTTATTCCGGTATTTCCCCGGTGTCCCCATTCAGGCAGGCATCAAATACGCGCCGAGCCGTAGGCACCGCGTAATCTCCGCCGCTTCCTGCGCCTTCTATGATGACGGTCACCACAAGCTGTGGATCTTCCGCAGGAGCGAATCCGGTAAACCAGGCATGGCTCTCTCCTTTTTTTGTTCCGTATTCCGCCGACCCGGTTTTGCCTGCGGCCGAATAGGTAAGGCCGGACAGCTTGGTCCCGGTACCGTTTTCCACCACTTCCTCCATATACTCTGCCAGAATCGCCGCTTCTTCACTGCTCATCAGTTCGCCATAGGCCTCGGAAGAATAAGTCTTGACCGGCGCCCCTTCCGCACTTTCCACCCTCTGTATTGTATAAGGTTTCATCAGTACACCGTTATTGGCGATGGCGGCGGTAATCATCGTCAGATGAATGGGAGTCATCTGTGTTCTGCCCTGTCCGATGGCATTCTGCATCATCTCTCCCCTGCTGTCATCCGGCAGAATCTCCAGTTTACTCTGATTATAAGCCAGATCCAGGGGAAGCTCCTGGTTAAACAGCAGAGAATCCAGCGTATCTGCAAACATCTCTTTATCAAACTCCATCCCCATGCTGGCAAAAGATGTATTGCATGACTTGGCAAAGGATTTTTTCAAATCCACCGATCCGTGACTGGTCCCGTGGTAACAGTTGATCACATCTTCCCCTTCCCGCAGGCTGCCGCTGCAGGAATACCGATAGCTTTGGTAAGTATCCGGATGCTCTCTGATATACTCAAGAGCTGTTACAATCTTAAAGGTGGAACCGGGCGGATACAGCCCCTGTGTTGCCCGGTTCAGCAGAGTGCCGCTTTCCTCATCCGCCAGAATGGCATCCCACTCCTGGGCTATCAGGTTTGGATCAAAATCCGGCTTGGACACCATCGCCAGGATTTCCCCGGTCTTGGGATTCATGGCAATGATCGTTCCTTTATAAACGCCCAGTGCCCGCTCCGCCGCTTCCTGCAGTCCCACATCAAAAGTAGTATAGACGTTGTCGCCGGGATTTTTCCCTTCCTGACTAGTCTGTTTCAATTTGGAGATCACAGGGACACTGGACTGAATCAGATAATAATTTGCCTGTGCTTCCAGGCCGGCTCTCCCCTTATCCGCATATCCTACCACATGGGAAAACAGTTTTCCATAGGGATATACCCTTATTTCCCCGCCGGAACCATCCTCCTTTGTCTCTGCCAGTACTTCGCCGTCTCTGGCATAAATACTGCCCCGCCTGTTCTGTTCGCTTAAAATCTGCTGACGATTGTTATAGCTGTTGTTCATCAGCTCTTCTTCATGAGTCATGGCATATACGGTAAAATACCCCATCATAATAAGAAAAAGCGCCACAAAGCACACGGTTACCTGCATAATCTCTTTTTTCTGCACCCGTTCTGTATCCACGGCGCTTTTAAGGCTCCGTTTCCGGCCGTTTCTTTGTCCGTTTCCCGGAACTTCTCTGTCTGGTTTCTTTTTGTGTTGTTTTGTCTGAGGCATTTTTTCTTCCTCCTGTCAGATAAAAGCCCTGAATCACGGCAAACGTCATAATTGTACTCAGCATGCTGCTCCCGCCATAGCTGATAAACGGCAGCGTAACACCGGTCAGTGGAATAAATTTGACACCGCCTCCTATGGTCAGAAAGATCTGAAACAGATATGTGACCCCCAGCCCCACTACCGCCAGGCGGTAAAACTCATCCTTTATGGCAATGGCAATCTGCATAAACATAATAAAGCAACTGATATACACCAGAATCAGACACAGAGAAAATAAAATTCCCAGCTCTTCCGCAATGGCGGAAAAGATAAAATCGGTCGTCACAAACGGGATGGAGGACGGACTGCCCTGACCAAGTCCCAGTCCGAACAAACCGCCGCAGCCGATGGCAAACAGCGACTGTGTAATCTGATACCCCTCTCTGTCTATTACGCTCCAGGGGTCCAGCCATGCCTGTACACGCACCTGAACATGGGCAAAAATCCTGAAGGACAGCCATGCCGCCGCACTTCCGCCCAAAAGCCCGGCCAAAAGGTAACGCTTGCGTCCGGTTGCAACATACACCATAACCACATATGCCACAAAATAGATCAATGCACTGCCCAGATCTCTGGACAGCACCAGCAGAATCACATGCGCCCCTGCCGCCACCGCAGACAGTGCCACATTCCAGAAAGAACGGGAACGACACAGGAGAGACGCAATAAAACAAGAAAACAGAATCTTGATAAACTCGGAAGGCTGAACCCGGATGCCGAACAGAGAAAAAGAAAGTTTGGCCCCGTGAGTCACAGCACCCAGAAGAAGTACCGCTCCCAGCGCGGCAATTCCCACACCGCCGTAAACCCAGGTAAAATCTCTCCAGCTTTTCACACGCTGAATCAGCTCCGGAATCATCAGTGCGATCACCGAAGAAAATACGGCGATTGCGAACTGCCGAACCGCTCTGTCATAGGAAAGACGTGTCAGAATCATAAATCCCACCGATGTAAGAAAACACATGTTATTAATGACCAGGCGGTTAGCCGCAGGATAAATCAGATGATACAGCACAATGGTGGTATACATAGCTATCTGCTGAAAAATAAAAAAGAAAATATATTCCACTCTGCCTGTCTTGACATAGATCGGCAGAAAACAGCTTACATGTACAAGAAACATAAAAATATACTGTCTGATATAAATGCCGCTTCTCTCTCCCTCAGTCTGATACCGGAATACAGCAAAGCATTCATAGGTATAAAATGATGCAAACAGTGCAATCAAATATTTGGAAAATTCTGTTATTACCTGTCCCATATCATATGCTTTCCGGATTATTCCGCTCCTCTTTTATAATGTCCTTTTGTAAAGGAAAAATCAGCCTGCCGTAAAAGCTCCGGCGCCTTTATAAACTCTTCAAAACAGGTCAGTACCTGCCGGATCTCCGCTGCCTTTTCTATGGTAAAGCAAAGCCGTACCCCTGCAGGCGCCTCTTTTATCACTGACTTTCCATACTCATGCAGGGATAGCGGAAGGCTATTATAGATCTCATTGTAACAGTGCATACATATGGTGCGCACCGGAAAAAGTGTCCGGTACCGGTCCCTCAGCCAGAGGACTGCTTCCTGATCCGGAAGATCCGGCGCCTTCTCTCCGCGCTGTTTCGGGCATGCCATACCGGTTTTTCGCAGACAATTTGCCGAAACCATCAAAAGGCTCCGTCCGTAAACGATCACCTCCATACCGGCAATCCCCATTTTATGCAGCTCTTCCTTGCTGCATTCCAGCGGGGCAGTTGCCGTAACACCCTGCTCCTCCCAAAACCCCCTGGCTCTTTCGTTCCAGGCATACAGACCGGCATCCGCCGTAATTTCTCCCGGATAATCATTTTCCTGCAGAAATCCCAGGCTCTCCAGATTCCGGATCAGCACACCGTCCCACAAAGATTCACTGCAAAACAGTTCCTTCTGCAGCAAAGACAGATACTTTTCATCCCGAAGGCGGATCACATGGGGCATAGCAAGAAACAAACTTCTGCCTCTATCCCCATTCTCATACCCGTCTTTCGTTTTCCATGCTTTTAATTCAGAGTACAACTCTTCTTTCTTTCCCTGTAGTATCACATCCCCGTTCAGATAAAGACGGCGGACAAACGGAACACTGCAAACGGCCTCCAACTGCTCTGTATTCTCTACAGAAACCGCCAGATAAGGCACAGCCCCATCCTTTTTGGGCCTCTCACTTCTCCGCGGCGCTCTCCCGCCATCCCGGCGGTATGGCTCCTGCATGGCTTCTTCCAGCCCCTGCAACCCTTCTCTGCGCAGATTGTTCATTGCCTTAACCGGCAGAAAACAATCCTCATCCAGACAAACCGAAAACTCTCCAAAAGAAAAGGGCGTGTTTCCTGTCTTATGCATCTGTTTTTCCACCGTTTCTATTGTCAGAGGCTGCTTTTTTGCCGGTTCCACCATCTGCCCCGTCTGCCGGATCCTGCAAAGCTCTGTCCCATCCCCGGTCTGTTTCCACAGTTCTAAAAGAGCCGGTTTTTCTCTCTGCAGAATGATCTTACCGCTCACCAGGATTTTGGGAGCCTGCTCCAGATAGCTCTCTCTTATCTGTCCGCAAAAGCTCTCGTCCACGCTCTCATAGCCGGGGTTTTGAGGCGTTATCATTTCCCTGCCATTATGCCTGCGATAATAGCCTTCCTGTATTCCGCTGCGAATATACAGGCGGCGCAGCCTTTCCATATCCGCTTCCTCAACCCGATAGCTCCCGGAAGGGGCATGATAATATTGGTCGATGTACTTTCGATACAGCGCCGTCACCCCGGCCGTATACTCCGGCTTCTTCATCCTGCCCTCGATTTTAAAGGAATCAATCCCGGCAGAGAGCAGCTTTGGAAGAAGCTGCAGCGCACACAGATCTTTCAGGCTTAAGGGACAGGGCGGATACTGTCCGGTCTCTGCCCTGGTATCGTCCGCCTGCCCTTCCTCCAGAATCCTGTATGGCAGCCTGCAAGGCTGTGCACACCGGCCCCGGTTTCCGCTCCTTCCGCCCAGCAGACTGCTGAACAGGCACTGACCGGAATAACCGTAACACATGGCACCATGAACAAAGGCTTCCACTTCTATCCCCACCTTACGGATCCGGGCCAGCTCTTCCAGCGACAATTCTCTGGCCGGCACCACTCTGGAAGCCCCCTGGGAAAGCAGAAATCTTGCGCCTCTTGCTCCGGTCACTGTCATTTGTGTACTTCCATGCAGAGCCAGTCCGGGAAAACACTCCCGCAGCAGGGAAAATACACCCCAGTCCTGCACGATCACACCGTCCAGCCCCTCTTCATAAAACGGCCTCAGATACTCCGGCAGTTCCTCCATTTCAGACTCCTTGACCAGTGTATTGACCGTAAGATACAGCTTTCTTCCGGATAAATGTGCATAACGAATAGCCAGGCACACTTCCTCTTTACTGAAATTCCCGGCGTATGCTCTGGCTCCATATTTTCTGCCACCAATATACACGGCATCTGCTCCTGCGTGAATCGCTCCCCGAAATCCTTCGAAGCTGCCCGCCGGAGCTAAAAGCTCGACTTTTTTCATGCCTTTTTTTGTCCCTTTAATTCCGTTTCCATGCGAACGATTTTTTTGGCATTTTCGTTCAGTTCTTTCTGCAGCCCCTTCATATTCTTTTCCGTGCTTTCCATCTTCATCTGGGCCGCGATCAACTCATGCTTCAAATCGTAAATCTCTTTTTCTTTGCTTTCGATGTCCTCTTCCAGCATACTGATCTGTTTTTTTGCCTTAAAATAATCATCCGCTATATTAAGCTGCAACAAGACATTCTGAATATCCACCGGCTGTCTGCGGAACTGGTCAGTTTTATTATACTCTGCCACTTTATTGTTGATATAGGAAGCTACCTTCTGAAGATATTCCTCACTTTCATACCCGCTTAAGGTAAAAACCTTTCCTCCGATGATGACTTCCGTATCTGTTTTCGCCGACATTTCCACACCCCTCATCCGTAAGATATGGCAATACCACAAACCATATTATATGACTTTATTATACCCGGATCAGGTGGGAATTTCAATACCCAAATGCCGATAAGCCAAATCTGTGGCCACTCTTCCTCTGGGCGTCCTGTTCAGAAGCCCGTTCTGGATCAGGTAGGGTTCATATACATCCTCTATGGTCCCTGCATCCTCTCCGATGGCCGCGGACAGGGTATCCAGCCCCACCGGCCCGCCTCCGAACTTCTCAATCATCGTCAGCAGAAGGTTTCGGTCCACATGATCCAGCCCCAGCTTATCCACATCCAGCAGATCCAGCGCCGTATCCGCCACTTTTGCGGTAATCACACCATCATAACGCACCTGGGCAAAGTCCCGCACCCGCTTCAGGATACGGTTGGCGATCCGTGGTGTGCCCCGGCTCCTTTTCGCCAGCTCCATCGCACCTTTTTTCTCGATTTTCACATCCAGTATCCGGGCGGAATGCTGTATGATCTGACACAGCTCTTCCACGCTGTAAAATTCCAGTCTGTGAATGACCCCGAACCGGTCCCGCAGCGGCGCAGTCAGAAGTCCGGCCCTTGTCGTTGCCCCCACCAGTGTAAATCTGGGCAAATCCAGCCGGATGGATCTGGCAGAAGCGCCTTTCCCGATCATGATGTCAATCACAAAATCCTCCATCGCCGGATACAGCACTTCCTCCACCTGTCGGTTCAGACGATGTATCTCATCCACAAAAAGCAGATCCCCTTCCTGCAGATTATTCAGTATGGCGGCCATTTCTCCCGGCTTTTCAATCGCCGGACCACTGGTTATTTTCAGATTGACTTCCATCTCATTGGCAATGATACCGGCTAATGTGGTCTTGCCCAGTCCGGGCGGACCATAAAATAATACATGATCCAGCGCATCCTTTCTCTGCCTGGCAGCTTCTATGTATATTTTCAGACTTTCCTTTGCTTTTTCCTGTCCGATATACTCCTTTAAATACCGGGGACGGAGGCTTCCCTCCAGCTTGACATCCTCTTCTGTCAGATTGGTTTCTATCACTCTTCGCTCCATAACTCTCCCCGTGCTTTAAAGTATTCTTTTTAATGCCGCCTTCAGAATCGATTCCGTATCCGCATCCTCCATACCGGCCGTCCTGATCACTTCGTTTACTGCCTTCAGCGCATCTCCCGCTCCATAGCCCAGTGCAACCAATGCTTCCACTGCCTCACCGCGTGCACTGTTCTCAGTCCCGGCCGTGACTGTCTGCAGACGCCCATCCTCTCCGCCTGCTGCGGAGATCTTATCCCTCAGATCCAGAATCAGCCGTTCTGCTGTCTTTTTGCCGATGCCCGGCGCCCTGGAAAGCAGCTTACCGTCACCTGATAAAATCGCAAGACGCAGTTCGGACACACTCATGACGGACAAAATGCCCAACGCTCCCTTAGGTCCCACACCATTGACTGTAATCAACAGTCTGAACAGCTCCAGCTCCTCACGGCTTAAAAATCCATACAGCCAGAAAGCGTCCTCCCGCACAGCAGTATAGGTGTGCAGCCTGACTTCCTGATGCAGTCCGGGCAGCCGGTTCATCGTGCCTGCGGATATCTTTATATTGTATCCGATCCCGTTTACTTCCACCACCGCATTATTTTCCGTAATTTCTTCCAGTGTACCTTTTACATATGCTATCATAGTTCCTTTTTCTCCGTCTTGCTTCCGGGAAGCCGGCGTAACACCTGTCCGGATACCATGCCGATCAGAAATCCTGTCACCACACCCGTTGCCAGAAGAAACGGCAGATAGTAATACAGTCCCTTTGTTTCCACAACAAAGGCGGCTACCGCAATCTGGCCTGTATTGTGAAATACACCGCCTGCAATGCTCACTCCCAGCAGACTGAAGCACTTTGTCTTTTTCGCCAGGTACATTGCCAGAAAGCTCAAAAGCCCCCCTGCAAGGCTATAAAGGATACCATATAGATTGCCGAACAAAAAACCGTTCAGCACAATCCGGAGCATGGAAACCAAAAGGGCCTGCCTGGCCCCTGTCCGGTACAGCGTCAGAAGCACTGCCAGATTGGCCAGCCCCAGCTTGACTCCGGGTATCCCAAATGTAAAAGGAAGTAAAGATTCTGCATATGCCAGTATCAGGGCAAATGCCAGCATCAGTCCCAGATCAGCCGGGCCCCCCGACTCTGTGGCTCTCCCGTCCTTTCTGTCTGCCCGCTCTGTCATCCTGTCACCCCATCCAGCCCGGCCGCTTCGCCCTCTTCAATCGTAACCAACAACCGGTGCGGCAGACAGGTCAGAGTCTGTCCCGTCCGGGAAATCCTTCCCTGTTCCACACACAGCCTGTCCGGACAATCGGCATCCTGCATATAGGCTTCTCCTGCCGAAATAACCAGTATATTCCGGCCGCCGTCAGGAGACAAAAACTCTTCCGTCCGCTCTTCGGACAACGGATAGGCGGCAATCCTGTCTCTTCCCTGATATACCACCGCCATCCCGCTTTCCTCCGCATCTTTTCCCATGCCCTGCAGACATAACATAGCACCCGCAATCCCAAGCACGGCTCCCGCCAATATCATATCAGATTTTTTCATGAACCCATTGTAGCACATTCGAACGTACGTTTCAACATTTTTTTAAATTCCAAACACATTCTCATATCCTGTTCTGACAAAGTCATTCCCGCAGAATCGATATGAAAAAATACTGTCATATTGATATATCATAACCGCCGCTATTATTTATGATTGTTTTGATTGATGTAGTTGATCAGTCCTTCGGCCCGGATGATTTTCTGCATAAACTCCGGAAATGCCTGCCCCTGCCAGGAAACCCCTTTCGTAACATCTGTTATCAATCCACTGTCAAAATCAATTTCCACCAGATCTCCCGCTTCTATTACCTGTGCGGCCTCCGGACACTCAATAATAGGCAGCCCGATGTTGATGGCATTGCGGTAAAAGATTCTGGCAAATGTCTCTGCAATCACACAGCTTACGCCTGCGGCTTTTATGGCGATCGGCGCATGCTCCCTGGAGGAACCGCATCCGAAATTCTTATTGGCTACAATGATGTCCCCTTTCTGCACCTTTTTGACAAAATCTTTGTCAATATCTTCCATGCAATGTGCCGCCAGCTCTTCCGGATCAGAGGAATTCAAATACCTTGCCGGAATGATCACATCCGTATCCACATTGTCTCCATATTTCAATACATTTCCTTTTGCTTTCATGTTCATTTCCTCCTTAATCAAGCTGCTCCGGACTGGAAATCTTTCCGGTGACTGCACTGGCAGCCGCCACAGCCGGACTGGCCAGATAAACCTCTGAGTCCACATGTCCCATACGTCCTACAAAATTCCGGTTCGTCGTGGAAACGCACCGCTCTCCTGCAGCCAGAATCCCCATATAGCCGCCCAGACAGGGACCACAGGTGGGTGTACTGACCACTGCGCCCGCTTCAATGAAAATCTTCAGAAGCCCCTCTTCCATCGCCTGCAGATAAATAGCCTGGGTAGCCGGAAGAATGATGCAGCGTATCCCTTTTGCCACATGACGGCCAGAAAGAACCTGCGCCGCAGTCCTGATATCGTCCAGTCTGCCGTTGGTACAGGAACCGATTACCACCTGATCGATTTTTACATCCTCTGTAATCTCGTCAATGGTCTTTGTATTTTCCGGAAGATGTGGAAACGCCACAGTAGGACGCAGCGTACTCAGATCAATGGTGTAAACTGCATCATAGACCGCATCCTCATCCGCTTCATAGACAGTGTATTCTTTCTGAGAATGCTCTTTCATATAGGCAATGGCTTTTTCATCCACCGGAAAGATACCGTTTTTGCCGCCTGCTTCAATGGCCATATTGGCAATAGTAAATCGGTCGTCCATAGACAGATGTGCAATGCCGTCTCCGGTAAACTCCATAGATTTATACAGCGCTCCGTCCACACCGATCATACCGATGATGTGCAGGATCACATCCTTTCCGCTGACCCATTTGGACGGCTTGCCCGTCAGCCTGAACCGGATCGCAGAAGGCACCTTAAACCAGGCTTTGCCGGTTGCCATACCGGCAGCCATATCCGTACTGCCCACCCCTGTGGAAAATGCTCCCAGTGCGCCGTAGGTACAGGTATGGGAATCCGCACCGATAATCACGTCACCTGCCACTGTCAGCCCTTTCTCCGGCAGCAGGGCATGTTCGATTCCCATTTCTCCCACTTCAAAGTAATTGGTGATCCCATGCCTGCAGGCAAATTCCCGGACACATTTACAGTGCTCTGCGGATTTGATGTCCTTATTCGGTACGAAATGATCCGGTACAAGCGCAATTTTTTCCCGGTCAAATACTCCCTGAATATTCATTTTTTCCATTTCCCGAATCGCTACCGGACTTGTAATATCGTTGCCCAGCACAAGATCCAGGTCCGCTTCAATCAACTGGCCTGCTTCCACCCTGTCAAGACCGGCATGGGCAGCCAGAATCTTCTGCGTCATTGTCATTCCCATGATAGATATCCTCCTTTTTATCTGACTCCTTTTCATCGTTTTCATTATAACAAAAATATGGATCCCACTGCGGCTGTTTGAAGATATGCCGCTGATACAGCCCGCTGCAGACTGAAAATCCTGTACACAGGATTCTTTTTTATCTTATCATAAATGAGGATTCTTTTAAAATATCTGTTATTTATGTTTACTATAACTTCATATTATGATAAAATCGTTTATTATAACTTATGGAGGGTTTATGGAACACAATCTGAATCTGTATCATATATTTTATACGGCAGCCAAATGTGGCAATATATCTGCTGCTGCAAACCAGCTCTTTATCAGTCAGCCCGCCATCAGCAAATCCATATCCCGGCTGGAGCAGAATCTGGGAACCACCCTCTTTGTCCGCAGTTCCCGCGGTGTTTCCCTGACTATGGAAGGAGAACTTCTCTACCGACAGGTGGAGGCTGCCTTTGCCGCTATCCGACTGGGCGAAGAACAACTGCGCAAAGCAGGTGAGCTGGGGATGGGTCATCTGTCCATCGGCGTCAGCACCACGCTCTGCCGCTATGTGCTTCTGCCCTATCTGCGCACTTTTATTCATGAAAATCCCCATATCCGGATTTCTGTCTCCTGCCAGTCCAGCTTCCAGACAATTCATGCGCTGGAAAACGGCGATATCGACATCGGACTGATCGGAGAGCCGGCCAGGTACGGTAAACTCCAGTTTTATCCTCTGCGGGAGATTCAGGATGTTTTCGTCACTACCAAAAGCTATCTGAACAATCTGAAAAAGCGGATGCAGCTCAGTCAGCCCCAAAGCCATGTTTCCATTTTTTCCCACGCCACACTCCTGCTTCTGGACAAAGACAATCTGACAAGACAGTATGTGGACAAATATCTGAACCTGGATATGCTGGAGAACGACCGATTGATCGAAGCGACCACAATGGACCTTTTGATTGAATTTGCCAGAATTGATATGGGAATTGCCTGTGTCATCTCTGATTTTGTCAAAACCGAGCTGGAAAGCGGAAAGTTGATCCGGCTCAAATCCCCGGTCCCGATTCCCGGCCGGAAAATAGGTTTTGCCTGCGGAAAAACAGGTGCTTCCAACCCAGCCGCGGCTGATTTTCTGTGCAGTACCAAAAACAGTGCCAATGCATTGCAGTAACTGTCTTTATTGCATAAACAGCTTTATAAACCCTAACCCAATACCATAGAAAATCGGGAAGGCTCCGTCAAAAGAATCCTTCCCGATTTTTAATTCATAACAATAGAAAATCCGCCCGGCGTACTTTCTTGTTTTACAGCTTATATCATTTATTTTGTCTCCTCTGTCGGCTCATACCACATACCGCTGCCCCAGGCAGCGCCATCTTCCAGCAGAATACAAACCAACCGCGTCCACAGATCCAGCCCCTTGTTCAGTTCGGGCAGCCTGGAGCCGTGCCGGAAGTCCCAATACAGCTCGCCGCACACCAGGCTGACGGCAAAATCCACCCAGCTTTCGAAACTCTGTGCCTGGACAATCCAATATTCCGCCATCTCATCCAGCTCTTCCCGGCTCAGTATGCCGCAGGCATAACCCGCCCGCAGATGCCCTATACACTCACTGATATCCCAGGCCAAATAGCCCTTATGTCCTACAATATGGTAGAACTGGGCAGAGAAATCCCGCGCTGCCTGAAAATATTCCATTGCTTCCTTATTTAACTGAGCCATATCAAAGGGCGGACGGTTTTCCCAGAACCCTACAAAGTCCACATACTGGCGGTGACAACAAATTTCCCGATTGCAAAAATCCAGCAGGGACTGCCTGTCCGTGATTCCGAAGACCGTTTCCATATGGGTGCGGCACTCAGCCTCAGCCTCCTGGGAAGCACATCGGGGCAAGGTGGTAAAATAGTCCGGGCCGGACTGATTCGGACCGGGGATGCCGGGAGTCTTTCGCAGGGCAGAGACGCCTGCAAGCAAGGCGATGAACTGATCCCGGTCGCAAAGGTTTCGGGAAGGGAGTGCCTTCTCACAAAATTCTGCGGACAAAGCCAGAACAGCCTGAGACAATCCAGTGTCATAGGGGTGGAAATCCTTTAGCTGTGAAGCGGCAGAAACATCCGGTTTGGCTTCCTGAGCCTTATCCTGTTTCTTAATGTGGTTAAAAACACCCATATTTATCCTCTCTTTTGCCTTCTGTGCTGACAAATGCCTGTAAAGTCTTCCCTTCGTCGAAATGGCTGAATGGGCAGTTAACAGACAAACAGAAATTTAATTAAAATGAGCAATATGTTCTGTATATTCCGCTGAAGCATCCTTGCTGTTTACCAATGCAAAAAATTGTGTACGTTCTTCATGGTCTAGATATTCCCCAATATTAAATGTGAGCAGCAAATCAGGAAAATCCATCCTGATACATTCCCTAAAACGTTTCAGAGCTTTTTTGCAAGCTTCTATCATTTTATCGCAATGCTCATCAAAAACATCCAAAAATTCAAAAGTCTCCGGGTCCGTAAAGCATTCATCATTTTCTTCTACATATTGATTCATATAGGAAGATATTTCCTTTATGAATCCGTCGGCTTCCCACAATTCCCACTCTGCTTCGCAATATTTATAATACCAATAATCTTCCACATCAGGGTCAGACTGTTCACTTAAATAGTGTTTTGTATTGGCTATCATACCAATCGATGTCATATCTCTCGAACAGTCTAACGACAGTATGTAAATATCATCATACTCTCTGACCCATTTTCGCAATGTAGTTTCCATCGCGATTACAAGATCTTGTTCAAACTTTTTATAATCAAACACGTATTCTGCCTCATGACATTGATTTGATATTTTGATGATATCACAGTCAATTTTTCAGTCTCAAGCCGCCGGCAGTTTCGTTTCTTCTTCACGCAGCGCTTTCTCTCCCTGTTATGTTTCAGTTCGGTTTTTATGATATGGCAATCCGATGTTTACTCTTCTCCACCATTAGACCAGTTTATGAAAAATCACACAGTTCGGTTTATCCACCGGTATTTCCTTCCCATTCATAACCAGCAGACCCTTCTCCAGATCCACGCTGAAAAATGTCATGGTATTGGATTCATGATTCAGGGATACGATATGCCGCAAATCCGGAAAGAAATTGGCATCCTTCGGGTAATCACCGCTGATGGGCAGACAGAACAGTTTGGTCAGTTCTCCTGTTTCATGGTTAACCTGATAGGTGACCACACTGTTGTCTCCTGCATTAGAGCTGATGATATAATTGTCATCCAGCGAAAAATTCAGCGTGCAGGCAGCAGATCCGGTGGAATGGTAATCATTCAGTGTAGATATGGTCTGAATTTTCTCAAATTCAGGATTTCCCTTCACTTCTTTATAAGTGTATACATCGATATTATTTTTCAGTTCATGTACAATATAAAGGAACTTACCGTCCTTTGTAAACTTGACATGACGGGGCGCCGATTCGATCTCACTTCGGATCACATCGATCTGTTTCACTTTTCCGGTTGCCTCATAAAACCGGTAAACATTCACATGATCCATTCCCAGATCCGCAGCAAGCAGATATTTATTGTCCCGTGTCATCTTCACACAACTGATATGGGGCCTGAAATTGCGCTCTGCAATGCTGCCCAGCCCTTTGTGAAATACTTCATCGGTGATCCCGCCGATGCTGCCGTCCTCATTTAAGCGCAGCACAGTCAGCTTTCCGTCGTGATAGCCTGCCACAAACAGATACTGGTCATTGTAATCTGTAGATAGATAACATCCCCGCATACCATTGATCGAACCATGTCCCAATATCTTCAGTTCTCCGCTGGCAGAGTCGATTTCATAGGCTTCCACCCCGGTATCGGTAATGGAATATAAATATTTCATATTGTGTGAAATCGTTACGTAAGATGAATTGGTGATCTTTACCTGATCTTTCTCTACAAATCTGCCGTTTTCCATATCCACATCATAAATTTTAATGCCGCGGGCATCTCCTGACGTCGTATAGGTAGACACATAAGCAACATACCGATCTGTTTTCATTTCTGTTTTATCCTCCATCCCGTTTATCCTCCATCCCGGCTGTCGGCCCGGGAATTTTTTCTGCCATTCGCCATTCGTCGAATATGCGAACATACTCTCCTCACTAACGCTCATTATTCCATAAATCTGCGATTTATGTCTGTCATTCGCCGTTCGTCAAATATGCGAGCATACTCTCCTCACTAACGCTCATTATATCATGGGGGACGGGGAATCTCAATAGCGGGCTTTTGTAAAATTTACAGATTTTTTGTAATTTCCGTTGACAACGGACGGAAACACTGTATAATAA
>VSOB01000004.1 GCA_009774625.1 Lachnospiraceae bacterium | reverse complement strand
TTCTTGTGCCCGCTTGTATGGCCGGGTTGGAGCGGGCAGGGTTATCTGTGATTGGGCAGGGGGATCACCGGGGTGCCGGCCATATTGTTATTGTTGCCGCCGGAATTGCCGGGATAGACGGGGCCGCCTTCCCCGGGGTTGGGCAGGGGGATCACCGGTGTGCCGGCTGCATTGTTATCACTGCCGTTGCCGAAGTCATTGCCGGGGAATGCTGCGCCGCTTTCACCCGGAGTGGAAAGTGGAACAATGGGTGTGGCGCCATTGTCATTCATGTACTCGTTGGAATTCATAATAGCCCTCATTTATAGGAAGATATATTGTATAGTATGACGGGACAGGAGAAATGTGCAAAAAGAAAAACCTCCGGGGCAACGGGGGTTTTTCTTTTCTTATGAGGGGGAGATAGTGAGTTGTTGTTCGACTATCTGTTCTTACTATACCCGATAAATGTGTTGAAAATGTGTCCATAATCTGAAATAAATATAATTTTATAAAGAAATCATAAAATAGAAGTAAAAATGCCAAAAAACAGAAGTCGTTTCTGCCGGGAAACGGGTGATTTTTGGTTCCGCACTTTCGTTTTGTTGAAAAGCAAATGGTTTTATGCTATTTTATAGTAAGGTAAAAGATGTGAAAAGAAAAGAGGGAGTGCTATGATCCGTGCTTCGGTATTATTGGAGAAACTTACGTATACATGTGTCAGAGGAAATACGGACCGGGAAGTGAGCGGCCTGGTTTATGATTCCAGAAAAATAGAAAAGGGCTGTATGTTTGTCTGTATTGCGGGCGCCAATGTGGACGGACACAGCTTTGCAGCACAGGCAGCTCAGGCGGGCGCAGCGGTGCTTGTGACGCAAAAGGAGGTGGATCTTCCGCCAGAGTGCGATGTAACCGTGATCAGAACAAAGGATACCCGGTATGCCCTGGCCTTTTTATCTGCCGCCTGGTTTGGCTATCCGGCAGAAGAGATGAAGATCATCGGCATTACCGGGACAAAGGGAAAAACCACTACCACCTATCTTGTCAAATCTATTCTGGAGCATGCCGGCAGAAAGGTGGGACTGATCGGGACGATCGAAGCCATCATCGGGGACAGACATATTCCGGCAGGCAATACCACACCGGAATCCTATGTTCTGCAGGAGTATTTCAGGCAGATGAAAGATCAGGGATGTGATACGGTGGTGATGGAGGTGTCCTCACAGGGACTGATGATGCACAGGACACAGGGCTTTGTATTTGACATCGGTATTTTCACCAATATAGAGCCGGATCATATCGGACCGAATGAACATGAGGATTTTGCAGATTATATGGCGTGTAAGGGTCTTTTGTTCCGGCAGTGCCGTATCGGCATTGTAAACTGTGACGATACCCACTGGCAGAGCGTGGTAAAGGGACATACCTGCAGGCTGGAAACCTATGGATTTTCGGAGAAGGCAGATCTGCAGGCGCATAACATGCAGCTTATAAAAAAGCCGGGAAGCCTGGGTGTCAGGTTTGATGTCACAGGGCTGCTGCATCTTTCGGTGGAAACCAATACGCCGGGCCGGTTCAGTGTATACAATGCTCTGACAGCCATTGCCATCTGCAGGCATTTTGGTGTTTTGGGGGAAGATATCCGGGAGGCTTTGCTTTCTGCCCATGTGAAGGGGAGAATCGAGATCATCCGGGTGTCCGATGCATTTACTCTGATGATTGATTATGCACACAATGCGATGGCATTGGAAAGCCTGCTGGTAACTCTGCGGGAGTATCAGCCCCACAGGCTGGTTTGTCTGTTCGGATGCGGCGGCAACCGTTCCAGGCTGCGCAGATATGAGATGGGAGAGGTCAGCGGCAGACTGGCTGATCTGAGTGTGATTACCTCCGACAATCCCAGATTCGAAGAGCCTCAGGCGATCATAGATGACATAAAGGTGGGAATCGGCAGAACAAAGGGCAGGTATGTGGAAATTTGTGACAGAAAAGAGGCCATCCGCTATGTGATCGACAACGGGGAACCGGGAGACATTATTGTGTTGGCGGGAAAAGGCCATGAGGACTATCAGGAGATTCAGGGAAAGAAGTATCCCATGGATGAGAGGGTGCTGATCCGGGAGATCCTGGAGGAAAGAGGCGCCGGTTTATGAGCCGGTACGGGCAGTCTTTAACCGATGCCGGTACGCCGGAGCCTGTTTGCTATGCCAATGTGATTATCGATATTTCGCATGAGAAGGTGGACCGGCCTTTTCAGTACCGGATACCAGACGCTCTGCTGGGAAAAATTGAAGTGGGCATGTGTGTGGAAGTTCCGTTCGGCAAGGGGAATACAGAACGGAGCGGCTATGTAATGGAGCTGACAAATAAGCCGGAGTATGCGCCGGATAAAATCAAAGAAGTGCTGCGGATTTCGTCCAGAGGGGTACTGGTGCAGAGCAATCAGATCCGGCTGGCAGCATGGATACGAAGGCAGTATGGCTCTACCATGATTACTGCGCTGAAAACCGTACTGCCGGTACGTCAGAAAGTAAAGTCGGCCACAAAGCGGCGGATTGTCCCGGCTGTTTTTGGCGAAGAAGCACAGGCCTGTATGGAAGAGCTGAAAAGAAAGCATCAGAATGCCAGACTCAGACTGCTGGAACGAGTATGCCGGGAAGGGGAGATTTCCTATGAATGTGCCACCAAAACACTTTCGGTGGCGCCTTCCGTGATCCGTACTCTGGAACAGAAGGGGGTTGTGAAGGTACTGTCGGAGGATGTGTACCGCAGTCCGGTGGGTACGTTTGGGAAAGCGCACAGGATCTCTCTGAGCCGGGAGCAGCAGTATATTGCACGGGAGATATTGGCGGAGTATCGGGACGGAAAGCCCGGCACCTATTTGATTCACGGGATTACCGGAAGCGGTAAGACCGAGGTGTATATGGAACTGATTGCCGGAATGACAGCATTGGGCAGGCAGGCGATTATGCTGATTCCGGAGATTGCCCTGACTTATCAGACCGTATCCCGTTTTACGGCCAGATTCGGGGAACGGGTTTCGGTGCTGCATTCCCGGCTTTCTGCAGGCGAGCGGTATGACCAGTGTCTGCGTGCCGCAAAGGGAGAGATCGATGTGATGATCGGTCCCAGATCTGCACTGTTTACGCCGTTTGACAGGCTGGGGCTGATTTTAATAGATGAAGAACATGAAAACAGTTATAAAAGTGAATCCATGCCAAAATACCATGCCAGAGAGACGGCGCAGGAGCTGGCATCCTATTACGGGGCCAGTGTCGTACTGGGTTCTGCCACACCTTCGCTGGAAGCCTATTATGCGTCGGAGCAGGGAATAATACGGCGGTTTGAGCTGACCAGGCGGCTGACAGGGGGTGCGCTTCCCCAGGTATATGTGGAGGATTTGCGAAAGGAGCTGCGCAGCGGTAATCGTTCTGTGTTCAGCAGAAGGCTGCAATCGCTTCTCAGACAGCGGCTTTCCGATCAAGAGCAGAGCATCCTGTTTTTAAACCGGAGGGGATATGCGGGATTTGTCTCCTGCCGTTCCTGCGGCCATGTGATGAAATGTCCCCACTGTGATGTTTCGTTGTCGGAACATGGAGGCGGACGTCTGATCTGTCATTATTGTGGGTATGAACAGCCGGCTGTGAAACAGTGCCCCAAATGCGGTTCCCCTTATATCATGGGGTTTCGGGCGGGGACACAGCAGATAGAAGAGATGCTGCACAGATTTCTGCCTCAGGCCAGAGTGCTGCGCATGGATGCGGATACCACAAGAAAAAAAGGAAGCCTGGAAGAGATTCTGAAAGCCTTTGCGGAGGGGGAGGCCGATATCCTGGTCGGAACCCAGATGATAGTAAAAGGACATGATTTTCCCAATGTAACGCTGGTGGGGATACTGGCGGCAGATTTGTCGCTGTATGCGGGCGATTACCGGGCAGGGGAACGTACCTTTCAGCTCCTGACTCAGGCAGCAGGCCGGGCAGGCCGGGGCAGCAGGCCGGGAGAGGTGGTGATCCAGACCTATCAGCCGCAGCATCACAGCATAGTTTATGCATCCCGGCAGGATTATCCCGGATTTTATGAAAAAGAGATGGCATACCGGGCATTGATGGGGTATCCGCCTGCGGGCCATATGCTTGCGGTACTGGTGCTGTCTTATGAAGAAGAGCGTGGAAGGCAGCTTGCGGGGTATCTGGCGCAGGAAGGCATCCGTCAGGCAGGGAAAATGGGATGTGTGCAGATCATAGGCCCGTCGCCTGCCTCCATTGCAAGGATAGGCGATCAATACCGCATGGTATTTTATGCCAAAAGCGGTCAGGGCAAGGCGTTGATACGGCTCAGAGACAGACTGGAAGCCGTGTGGGAGGTCTGCAGGAGCCGGACGGAAACGGTACAGTTTGATTTTGATCCAATGAACAGTTACTAGGAAACAGACAAGGAGAATGGATATGGCAATCAGAAACATCCGGGTCATCGGAGATGAAGTGCTGCAAAAGACATGTAAGGAAGTAAAGGAGATGACGCCGCGTACCCGTCAGCTCATTGACGATATGTTTGACACTATGTATGAGGCGAACGGTGTGGGACTGGCGGCTTCCCAGGTGGGGATTTTAAAGCGGATCGTAGTCATAGATACCACAGGGGACGATCCGTATGTGCTGATCAATCCGCGTATTCTGGAAACCAGCGGAGAGCAGAGCGGACAGGAAGGCTGCCTGAGTGTGCCGGGAAAGACCGGCGTGGTTTTAAGGCCTAATTATGTAAAGGTAAGGGCTTATAATGAGGAAATGGAGCCGTTTGAGCTGGAGGGAACAGAACTTCTGGCGCGGGCCATCTGTCATGAGGTGGAACATCTGGACGGCCATCTGTATGTGGAACGGGTGGAAGGCGAACTGATGGACGTGCAGGATCTGGAACCGGAAGAGGAGTGAGAGAATGAAGATTGTTTTCATGGGAACCCCGGAATTTGCCAGGGGTGCGCTGGAGTCCATTCTGGATGCGGGGCATGAGGTAGTATGTGTTGTGACCCAGCCGGACAGACCCAGAGGCAGGGGACGGGAGGTATGCTTTTCTCCCGTGAAAGAGCTGGCCCTTGCGCATGGGATTACGGTACTGCAGCCGGTTAAGATCAGAGAGCCAGAAGCAGTGGCGGAGCTTGGGCGGCAGGAGGCGGATCTGTTTGTGGTGGCGGCTTTCGGGCAGATTCTTTCTTCGGAGCTTTTGCATATGCCAAGGTACGGCTGTATCAATATCCATGCTTCTTTGCTTCCCAAATACCGGGGAGCGTCTCCGATTCAGCAGGCCATACTGGACGGAGAGAAACAGAGCGGCGTCACTATTATGCAGATGGACGAGGGACTGGATACCGGAGATATTCTGACCCAGACTGCGGTGTCGATACTGCCGGAGGACACCGGGGACAGTCTGCATGATAAGCTGATGGAAGCAGGAGCAGGACTGGTGGTGGAAACCATCAGACAGATCGGTGAGGGATGTGTGACAAAAAGGCCCCAGAAGGACGAGGATTCCTGTTACGCCGGAATGCTGAAAAAATCGGCGGGAAAAATAGACTGGAGCAGGGATGCGGAGGTTTTAGAGCGTCAGGTGAGAGGATTGAACTCCTGGCCGGGAGCTTATACGCAGTTTCGGAATAAAACACTGAAGATATGGGAGTCACAGACGGGCAGACAGACATCCGGCCCTTCTGATACAAAGAGGGATGAGGCGGAAGAGAAAGCGGCGCCCGGTGTTGTGACTCAGGTGACGAAGGAGACGATCGAGGTACAGACCGGAAATGGGATTCTGATACTGAAAAGTGTTCAGCCGGAAGGCAAAAAGAGGATGGCAGTCCGGGATTTCCTTCTGGGATATCCGGTGAAGCCGGGGGAGAGGCTGGGCGGCCCGGTGTTATGATGCCGGATGTTACTGTACCCCGGATACAGGAGAGAAATCAGAGCAAAAAGGAGAGATGTATATGATGATGCCATATTATGGATATTATTTCGATTCTACCTATATTCTTGTCTTGATCGGAGCGGTGCTTTCCATTCTGGCGTCTGCCAGGGTAAACAGTACCTACAGAAAATATGCCAGGGTGCGCAGTATGACCGGCATGACCGGTGCGCAGGCAGCGGAGCGGATCCTGTATCAGGCAGGCATCCGGGACGTGAAGATTGAGCATGTCAGCGGCAGTCTGACGGACCACTATGATCCGGCGAGAAAGGTGGTACGTCTTTCGGATTCCACCTACCGTTCTCCTTCTGTGGCGGCAGTGGGAGTGGCGGCCCATGAATGTGGTCATGTATTGCAGCATAAGGAGGGCTATGTGCCGCTGAAATTCAGGACGGCATTGGTGCCGGCCGCCAACATAGGCTCCAAACTGGGGATTCCGCTGATTCTGGTGGGTATTTTACTGGGAGCCAACCCTACGCTGGTTACCATCGGGATATGGGTATTTTCCCTGGCGGTGCTGTTTCAGATCGTAACGCTTCCCGTGGAGTTTGACGCATCCCGCAGGGCGGTACAGATTCTGGACAGACAGGGGATTCTGGCAGGAGCGGAAGTGGGACAGTGTAAAAAGGTGCTGAATGCGGCTGCCTTTACGTATGTGGCGGCGGCAGCGGCTTCGATTTTGCAGCTCCTTCGGCTGATTCTGCTGTTTGGCGGCGGAAGAAGGAGAGATTAGATGGGACGCAGGCCGGGGCAGAACCGTGTCAATGCCAGGGAACTGGTATTGGATGGACTGCTGACCATCGAAAGAGAGCAGGAATACAGTCATGTGGTGACAGGCGGTATACTGGACAAATACAATTATCTGGAGGCCAGGGAAAAGGCGTTTATCAAACGGCTGATTGAAGGTACACTGGAAAGGCGGATCACGCTGGATTATGCGATTGACAGCGTTTCCTCAGTTCCAGTGCGCCGTATGAAGCCGTTGATCCGGGAGCTGATGCGTATGAGTGGGTATCAGATCCTGTTTATGGATGCGGTACCGGACAGCGCCGTATGCAATGAGGCGGTCAGGCTGGCACAGCAGAGGGGATTTTGTTCGCTGAAAGGTTTTGTGAATGGTGTGCTGCGCAGTCTCTGCAGAAACCGGGACAGAATCGTCTGGCCGGACAGAGAACAGGACAGGGAGACTTATCTTTCTGTCCGTTATTCCATGCCCTGTTGGCTGATCGCAAAATGGGACCGGGAACAGGGCAGGGAGCGGACGGAGGAGATATTGGAAGGGCTGCTGGCCGCCCGCCCGGTTACGGTCCGTATCCGGGACGGCCTGACGGACAGGCATCGGGAGGCAGTCCGGGAAGAGATGGAGCAGGCAGGAATTGGGATTCGGGAGAGCGGACTCCTGCCCTGTGCATGGCATCTGGAAAAAACAGAAGGAATGAGAAATATTCCCGCTTTTGAGGCGGGGCTGTTTACCGTACAGGACATCGGTTCGATGCTGGCCGTGGAAGCGGCGGGAATCGGGCCGGATGCGTTTGTAATAGATGTTTGTGCTGCGCCGGGAGGCAAGACTATGTTTGCGGCGCAAAAGGCGTACCGGGGACAGGTCCTGGCCAGGGACAGTTCCGAAAGGCGGCTGGCGCTGCTGGAAGAGACAAGGAGCAGGCTGGGAGCGGAAAATGTAATGCTGGAACAGTGGGACGGAACGGTATTCGATGAGACAAAGCGGGGATGGGCCGATGTGGTGCTGGTGGACGCACCTTGCTCCGGCCTGGGTGTGATCGGCAGAAAAAGGGACATCAAATATCGGATGACAGAGGAAAACATTGGTACGCTTGCGGCTCTGCAGAAGCAGATTCTGGAACAGGCACAGCAGTATGTAAAGCGGGGCGGAGTATTACTGTATTCCACCTGTACCATCAGCCGGGCAGAAAATGAAGATGTCCGGAAATGGTTTCTTGACCGTTTTCCGTTCCGGGCGGAAAGTCTGGCGCCGTATCTGCCAAAAGCCGTCCGGGAGGAGACAATATCTGAGGGATATGTGCAGCTCCTGCCGGGGATATATGAGTCGGATGGGTTTTTTATTGCACGGTTTGTGCGGGAATGACAAAAAGAGATGTTGAAAACTGATATCAAATCATATACAATAGAAGAATTGCAGAATACACTGGAGGATTTGGGAGAAAAGTCTTTCCGGGGCGGGCAGATTTATGAATGGCTTCATAATAAACTGGCCCGAAGTTTTGAGGAAATGAGCAATCTCTCCCGGCCGCTCCGCCATGTGCTGGAGGAGCGGTTTTGTCTGGTGACACTGGAACAGGTCAGGATGCAGGAATCAAAGCTGGACGGGACACGGAAATACCTGTTCCGGCTGCCGGATGACAATGTGATAGAAAGCGTGTGGATGCGTTACCGTCATGGCAACAGCATATGTGTTTCTTCGCAGGTGGGCTGCCGGATGGGCTGCCGTTTCTGTGCCTCCACCCTGGACGGTCTGGAACGGAATCTTCTGCCGTCCGAGATGTTGGAACAGGTCTATACAGCGACGCGTCTGACCGGTGAACGCATTTCCAATGTGGTGGTGATGGGAACGGGAGAGCCATTGGATAACTATGACAATCTGCTGCGCTTTCTTCGTCTGCTGACCGATGAACGGGGGCTTCATATCAGTCAGCGCAGTATTACAGTATCCACCTGCGGCATCGTACCGAACATCCGCCGGCTGGCCGATGAGAAGCTGCAGATTACCCTGGCTTTGTCACTTCATGGCGTCACCGACGAAAAACGTACGGCGCTGATGCCCATAGCCCGTCAGTATCCTCTGGATGAAGTGCTGTCAGCCTGTGAATACTATCAGAAACAGACAGGCCGGAGGGTGACACTGGAGTATAGTCTGGCAGAAGGTGTGAACGATACAGAGGAAGATGCGGCAGGGCTGATCCGGATTGCCGGATCTCTGCACTGTCATGTCAATCTGATCCGGGTCAATCCGGTAATCGGAAGGGGATTTGTCCCTCCGAAGCGGGACCGGGCCGGGGCGTTTCAAAATAAACTTGAAAAAAACAGAATAAATGTTACGATTAGAAGGGAAATGGGCCGTGACATTGACGGCGCATGCGGACAGCTCAGGCGCAGACATATGAAAGAAGAGCGGGAGGCGTAAAGGTGGTACAGGCATTTTCCATAACGGATATTGGAAAACGGAGAAAAATAAATCAGGATTATGTGTTTGTGTCGGTGAGCCCGATTGGAGTTCTGCCCAATCTGTTTATTGTGGCAGACGGCATGGGCGGTCATAATGCAGGTGATTATGCATCAAAATATACAGTGGAAAAGATCGAGGAGCAGGTCAGGGAATCCGGACTGACGGAGCCGGCGGATATGCTTGGATGTGCAATCAGGGAGGCCAATGCCTATATTCGTTCTATGGCACGGGAGGATGAGCATCTTTCCGGTATGGGGACGACAGTGGTGGCGTCCACTCTTTCGGATGGGCTGCTACAGGTTGCCAATGTAGGAGACAGCCGTTTATATATAGTGAATCAGAATGAAATCAGACAGATCACAAGGGACCATTCTCTTGTGGAAGAGATGGTGCGTATGGGCGGCATCGACAGGATGACAGCCAGAAGCCATCCGGATAAAAATATTATCACGAGAGCCATAGGAGCGCTGGATACAGTGGAGGTGGATTTTTTCCGGGAAACACTGCATCCGGGGGATATTGTGCTGTTATGCTCGGACGGTCTGACCAATATGCTGGAGGATGAAGAAATTCATCGGATCGTTGTCGGCGCAGCGAGTCTTTCGGAAAAGGGAAAGAGACTGGTTGGCGCAGCAAATGACAATGGAGGCAAAGATAATATTGCGGTTATCCTGATTGATCCGTTTTCGGAGCAGAAGGAAACGTAGTTACTGGAGGTTAAGATGATAAAAATAGGAATGCTTCTAGGCGACCGATATGAAATATTGGAAAAGATCGGTACCGGCGGTATGTCTGATGTATATAAAGCCAAAGATCATAAACTCTATCGTCCTGTAGCGGTAAAGGTATTGAAGCAGGAATTCAGCGAAAATACAAATTTTGTGGCCAAGTTTCGAAGCGAGGCCCAGGCGGCGGCAGGGCTGATGCATTCCAATATCGTAAATGTATACGATGTGGGAGAAGAGGATGATATTTATTATATCGTTATGGAGCTGGTCGAGGGGATTACCCTGAAAAAATATATTGAGAAGAAAGCCAGGTTATCGGTTAAGGAAGCGGTCAGCATTGCCATTCAGGTTTCTATGGGGATTGAGGCTGCCCATAACAATCATATCATTCACCGGGATATCAAGCCACAGAATATTATCATATCCAAGGACGGAAAGGTAAAGGTAACGGATTTTGGTATTGCCAAGGCTGCCACCAGCAATACCATTACGTCCAATGTAATGGGATCGGTCCATTATACGTCACCGGAACAGGCAAGAGGCGGTTACAGTGATGCCAAAAGTGATATTTATTCCCTGGGTGTCACTTTGTTTGAAATGCTGACCGGTCGGGTTCCTTTTAACGGAGAAACCACGGTTGCCATTGCCATCAAGCATATTCAGGACCCCATGCCTTCTCCGCGGGATTTTGTACCGGAGATTCCCATCAGCGTGGAACAGATCGTGTTTAAATGCACCCAGAAGAGCCCGGACAGGCGTTATCAGAAAATGGAGGAGGTCATCGAAGATCTGAAACGTTCTCTGATCAGTCCGGACGAAAATTTTGTGGTCATTGACGATGGGGAAACTTCCGGCCAGACCAGAGTGGTGACAGGAGGAGAGGGGAACCGGCCCAAAAAGAAGACAGTAAAAAAGGACAATGACGAAGAGCACCTTCGGCTGAACAATGCGGAGAAGGTGCGCCCGAAAAAGAGCAGTTCCCACAAAAGCCGGGAAACATTTGTGGAGGAAGAGGAGGAAGAGGACGAAGAGGATGAGTACGACCCGAAAATGGAGCGGGTGACAACGATTCTGGCGGTGATAGCCGCTGTGCTGATCGGCTGTATTATCCTTTTCATTGCAGGAAAGACACTGGGAATCGTGGATCTGGAAGAGATCAAATCTCATTTCGGGACAGAGAAGAGTGAGGAAGTGGAAATGCCGGAGGTGTCCGGTATGTCGCTGACCCGTGCCAAGGAAATGCTCAGCGGGCTGGGACTGGATTATGAAATGACCTATGAGGAATCTGCAGAGTATGCAGAGGATATTGTAATCGGCAGCAACATCAAGGCCGGCAGAAAGGTTGCGTCAGGCACAGTGGTGCAGCTCACAGTCAGTGCGGGCAAAGAAGGGGTCAAAGTAACCGATGTATCCGGCAAGTCCCTGGCAGAGGCCACAGCGCTGCTGGAAAAAGAAGGATTTCAGGTCAGCAAAAATGAGGCGCCTTCCGATACCGTGGAAAAGGGCTATGTGATCAGCCAGTCACCGGAGGCGGGGGAAAAGGTGCCCAGAGGCACCGCCGTCACATTGGAGGTCAGCAGCGGGCCGGATTCCAGTAAGATCAGTGTGCCCAGCGTAATGGGAATGTCTGAAATGGATGCCACTGTGACGCTGACGGAACTGGGCCTTACAGTGGGCAGTGTGGAAGAGGTGAATTATGAGGATGCGGCCTTTACCGGGCTGGTATGCTATCAGAGCTATTCCGTAGGGGATTATGTGGATCCAGGCACGGCGGTGGACATTAAGATCAGCAAAGGGCCGGTGGATGTGACCTATGCGTTCAATGCCAATGTGGAAAGCCCTGTGCTGGAGGATCCCACATTTGTATCCGGTACGGTGGTGACAGTGATTCTGGCTACGGCGGAGGGGCAGGAGCTGATGCGTACCCAAACGGCTGCTTTCCCGGTGACGATGAATCTGTCAGGCATCAAGGGCAGCGGTGTGGGGAAGGTGATCTTTCAGTATACAGCGGCGGCACAGCCTGTTACCACCACAGATCCGGCGACCGGAGAGGTTGTTACCACACCGGGAGTGGAGGAGCCGAAAATGATCGAGCGGCCTGTGCAGTTTGTACCGGAATCATAGTAATGAAAGCAGGGAGATCAGAGGGATATGAAGGGGAAGATTATCAAAGGAATCGCGGGATTTTACTATGTCCATACAGGAAAAGGGGGAATCTATACCTGTAAGGCAAAAGGAATCTTCCGTAAGCTGAATGTCAAACCTCTGGTGGGTGATGATGTTGAGCTGTCCGTTCTGGATGAAGAGACAAAAGAAGGCAATGTAGACCGTATATTTCCCAGAAGGAGTACACTGATCCGTCCTGCGGTTGCCAACATTGATCAGGCATTGATTATATTTGCCGTGCAGAAACCGGAACCGAATCTTAACCTGTTGGACCGGTTTCTGATTATGATGCAGCAGCAGGCGCTTTCCTGTCTGATCTGTTTTAACAAGTCAGATCTGGCGACCGGAAAGGAGCAAAAAAGGCTGAAGGATATGTATGATCTGTGCGGCTGCCGGTTGATTTTCACCAGTGCCCAGGATGGCAACGGCATACGGGAACTGAAAGAAGAGCTGCAGGGCAGGACCACTGCGGTGGCAGGTCCCAGCGGTGTGGGAAAATCCTCGCTGATCAATCTGCTGCAGCCGGACATCCTTATGGAAACAGGGACGGTCAGCGAAAAAATTGCCAGAGGCAGACATACCACAAGGCACAGTGAGCTGATCCGTATGGAAGAGGATACTTATATTATGGATACGCCGGGGTTCAGTTCCCTGGCGCTGTTTTCTATGGAAAAAGAGGAGCTGCGGCATTTCTATCCGGAATTTGTACCCTATGAAGGACAGTGCAGATTTCAGGGCTGTGTCCATATCCATGAGCCGGACTGCCGGGTCAGACAGGCACTGACAGATGGGAAGATAAATACCGGGCGGTATCAGAATTACTGTCTGCTGTATGAAGAACTGAAGGGACAGAAACGGTATTAGCTGAAAGGACGCCAGGAGGGGGCAGTTATGACAGGAAAAATCAAAAGTGTATTTTACAGGATAAGCGGCGCCGCGGTTTTAGCCGGAGTCATCATTTTTGCAATCGGGGCCTATTATGAGGTCATAAAGGCCGGAATCCCTTACCAGGACCCGCCGCTTGAATTACAGATTCAATATGCCGTCAGCTTAGGGATTGGTGATGCGCTTTGCAGCATTGGTTTTTTTACTGTTGTGTATGGCATAGCGTTTCGCTTGCTATATTTTGTCTTTAGAAGATATATTATCAGTCAATAGAGTCAGCTGCACATTTGAGTATGGAATTTGTGTAATAAAAATAAAGAGAAAGGCAGAAATGCTTTATGTTTAAGGATTTCTGGGTGGGTAAGGATAAAAATGAAATTAGGGATTGTAGGACTGCCGAATGTGGGAAAAAGCACATTGTTTAACTCGTTGACAAAGGCCGGTGCAGAGTCGGCCAATTATCCGTTCTGCACCATAGATCCGAATGTGGGAATCGTGGCTGTGCCGGATAAGCGTCTCCGGCTTTTGGGGGATATGTATCATTCCAAAAAGGTGACGCCGGCAGTGATTGAGTTTGTGGATATAGCCGGTCTGGTCAGGGGGGCATCAAAAGGAGAGGGACTGGGTAATCAGTTTCTCAGCAATATCCGGGAAGTGGATGCGGTGGTGCATGTGGTCAGGTGCTTTGCGGATGACAATGTGGTGCATGTGGACGGCAGCGTGGATCCTCTCAGGGATATTGAGACGATCAATCTGGAACTGATCTTTTCCGATCTTGAGATTTTGGAAAGAAGGATTGCTAAGGTATCGAAAGGGGCCAGAATGGACAAGATACAGGCCAGAGAGCTGGAACTGTTAAACCGTCTTAAAGCCCATCTGGAGAGCGGCTGTCTGGCGATGGGATTTGAAGCGGATCTGGATGAGGAAGAGTGTACCCTGTTTTGGAATTACCATCTGCTGACAGCCAAGCCGGTGATTTTTGCCGCCAATGTGGGCGAGGAAGATCTGTCGGATGACGGCGCAGGCAATCAGGGGGTTCTGGCAGTTCGTGAATTTGCTAAAAAGACAGGCAGTGAAGTATTTGTCATCTGTGCCCAGATCGAGCAGGAGATCGCAGAGCTGGAGGAAGAAGAAAAGGCCATGTTTCTGGAGGATCTGGGACTGGAGGAATCAGGACTGGAAAAGCTGATCAGGGCCAGCTATCGTCTGCTTGGGCTGCAGAGCTTTCTGACGGCAGGAGAGGATGAGACAAGAGCATGGACCATTCAGATCGGAACAAAGGCGCCTCAGGCAGCGGGAAAAATTCACTCTGATTTTGAGCGTGGCTTTATCAAGGCCGAGGTGGTAAACTATAAAGATCTGCTGGAACAAGGTTCTCTGGCAGCCGCCAGAGAGAAGGGACTTGTGGGCATGGAAGGCAAAGAGTATGTGGTGAAGGACGGAGATGTCATCTTGTTCCGGTTTAATGTGTAACCGGCAGTGCAGGTGAAAAAAAGGAGGATACAATGAAGGAAATCATGGATGTGGGGGATATTGCATTTCCCCATCTGCAGCTGTATCTGGAAAATGTGCCTAAGACCATAACGGTATTTGGATTTTCCATTGCTTTCTATGGAATGATTATCGGTCTTGGGGTAGTCCTGGGGGTTCTGATGGCAGTGCGGGAAGCAAAGGTGACAGGCCAGGATCCGGAGGTCTACTGGGATTTTGCCCTGTACGCCATTTTTTTCTGTATTCTTGGTTCCCGTATTTATTATGTGGTCTTTTCCTGGGATATGTATAAAGATAATTTGCTGGAAATCTTCAATCTGCGTCACGGCGGACTGGCGATTTACGGCACGGTGATTGCGGCGTTTCTTACGGCAGGCATTTACTGTCATATAAAGAAACTGTCTTTCCTGCGGCTCTGTGATACCGGGATTGTGGGCTTGATTCTCGGACAGATCATCGGCAGATGGGGCAATTTTATGAACAGGGAGGCCTTTGGACAGTATACGGACAGCCTGTTCGCTATGCGGCTGCCCATTGATGCAGTGCGTCCCTGGGATATTTCGGCGGAGCTTTCCGCCCATATTGTGGAAGGCACCAATTATATTCAGGTACATCCCACCTTTTTATATGAAAGTGCATGGAATCTGCTGGTATTGATATGTTTGATGGCCTATCGCAAGCATAAAAAGTTTGAAGGAGAGGTGGCGCTTCTCTATCTGGGAGGCTATGGCCTGGGCAGATGTGTGATTGAGGGGCTGCGCACCGACCAGTTGCTGATTGGACATACAGATATAGCGGTTTCCCAGGTGCTGGCAGGGCTGCTGGTAATATTTGCATTGATTGTAGAAATCATAGTGAGAAGAAGGCAGGGAAAAAAAGAAGAGAGGCAGGAGAGCCGTATGATGACTTCTCAGGAAACAAATGATGATTGAAGTGAACAATAGAAAGTACGCCGCGTGAATTTTCTATTGCCATGAATAACATGAATCCTGCACGCAGGATTCTCTGCCAGCGGCGTTTCCCGGATCACAAAAAAAGGAGCTGTCTACTGACTGCCTGATGAGAGGCAAATCGGTACGACAGCTCCTTTTTTCTGTGTCAGGATGGGATTACAGACCTGACATAGAAAAAATTGGAAGATTTATACAGATTCATGGAATGTTCTGGAAATGACATCTGCCTGCTGTTCCGGTGTTAATTTAATAAAGTTTACTGCGTAGCCGGATACACGGATGGTAAGCTGAGGATAATTTTCAGGATGCTTCTGAGCATCCAGCAGCATATCTCTGTTCAATACATTAACATTCAGATGATGGCCGCCCTTTGTTGCATAACCGTCTAATAAAGATACCAGATTATCTACCTGTGCTGTGTTCACTGCCATAATACTCTCTCCTTTTAAAAATTATTAATAATAGTAACAGTTACTGTTTATATATGTATCATAGCACCATATGCTCCATGTGTCCAGAGATATTTTGGATAAATTTTGTATTTTTTTGAAAACAGTCATAACTTTGGATTCCGTTCATATATTGAGATAAAGAGGTGAAGGCTATGAAAGACGGAGAGGATATACTGGGACTGTTTCCCGATTATCTGCGGGGCGTGTGGGAGCATACAGCGGCTCAGGCCGCTTTTTTACAGGAGATTCGGCTGCGGGCGGACGGTCCGGTACTGCTGCGTCTTGGGCGGAGAGAGTGCTTTCTTGCCAGGGACGGCAGTATGACAGATGACATAGCACAGGCATACTATATCGGAAGAAAGGAACTGGAAGGTATTTTAAATCATATCTGCCGATATTCCGTGTATGCGTTTGAAGAAGAGCTGCGACAGGGTTTTCTGACCGTGCCGGGAGGCCACCGCATCGGTGTGGCGGGACAGGTTGTGGCAGAGGAAGGCGGAAGAGTGAAACGGCTGAAGCATATTTCCTATCTGAATATCAGGATTGCCCATGAGGTAATAGGTGCGGCAGATTCGGTGATGCCGTTTCTTTATGAAAAAGGCCGTTTTTTAAGCGGTATGATCGTATCACCGCCGGGCTGCGGTAAGACAACCCTGCTCAGAGATATTGTGCGTCAGGTTTCAGACGGAAATCCTCATGGCGCGGGGCTGTGTGTCGGTGTGGTGGATGAACGTTCGGAAATCGCAGGATGTTATATGGGAATCGCTCAGAACAGAGTGGGGATCCGGACGGATGTGCTGGACGGATGTCCCAAAGCGGCAGGCATGATGATGCTGATTCGTTCTATGGCCCCGCAGGTGGTGGCGGTGGATGAGATCGGCAGTCCGGAAGATGTACAGGCTCTGCTTCAGGTGCTGCAGTGCGGCAGCAGTCTGATCGTGACGGTACATGGCAGCAGTATGGAAGAGGTCAGAGGAAAAAGATACATAAAGGATCTGCTGGAACTTGGGGAATTCAGGCGGTTTATCCTGCTTGGGCGAAACAGGGGAAACGGTTTTGTGGAAGGGATTTTTAATGAGGAATTTGCCTTATGTTCCGGTTTTTAGGGGCGGTTTTTCTGCTGCTTGGCACAGTGGGTTACAGCGTCTGCTGCTGCAGAGAGATGCGGGAGCGACTGCTCGGCCTGCAGGAGATGAAACGGATGTATGAGCTGCTTGCCAGTCAGGTGGGGTATTGTCTGGCCGCCGTCCCGGAAGCGTGCAGGATGGTGGCACAGTCTATGCAGCCGCCTTTTTCCGGACTGCTTACCGCTATCTTTGAGGAGGCAGAGCAAAATACAGGAAAACCCCTGCCGCAGATTTGGGAAGAGCAGGCTCTGGATTGGTTTGAACAGTTTCCTCTGAACAAAGAGGACAAGATGTTTCTCACCGGATTTGCCAGAAGCCTGGGGTGTGCGGACCGGGAACTGCAAGAGCAGGCAATAGACAATCAACTGGCTGCTTTATCAGAGAAAATAGGGACTCTGGAAGCGCACAG
Source organism: Lachnospiraceae bacterium (assembly GCA_009774625.1). GTDB lineage: Bacteria > Bacillota > Clostridia > Lachnospirales > Lachnospiraceae > VSOB01. The sequence goes on along the minus strand of VSOB01000004.1, from coordinate 65,312 downwards.
AGCAGAACGGGAAAAGATGATTATGAGCTTCGGCGTAATGGGAGGCCTGCTGCTTGTCATCATATTATTATGAAAGACCGGGAGGAAAAAATGGGCATAGGTCTGATTTTTAAAATTGCGGCAGTGGGGATTCTGGTCACAATATTAAGCCAGGTACTGAAGCACAGCGGAAGGGAGGAACATGCGTTTCTGGTCAGTCTGGCAGGATTGATTCTGGTTTTGTCATGGATTGTCCCCTATGTGGCAGACCTGTTTGAAACCATACGGAATTTATTTCAGATTTAGGGAGGACTATGGACATCGTAAAAATCGGGGCAATCGGTATCACCGGTGTACTTCTGGCTGTTTTTTTCCGGACGATAAAGGCGGAGTACAGTGTTTACATCGGGGTGATCACCGGCCTTTTGATCTTTGGAATTACCATACAGAATCTGGCAGTGTTTATGGATGAGGTACAGCGGTTTCAGTCGGTGATATCGGCGGACAACGGATTTCTGGCTATTTTACTGAAGATAGTGGGTATTACCTATATTTGTGAATTTTGCGCCGGAATCTGCCGGGATGCGGGATACGGTGCAGTGGGCGGGCAGATTGAGATTTTCGGAAAGGTAATGGTACTTCTGACCGGGCTTCCGATTCTGCTTTCAGTGATCCAGACGATTCAGAATTTCAAGGGGTAACAAATGGATCTGACAGAGGAAATCAATGGATTGAACAATCAAATCAGCAGCCTGTTTCCGGGCTGTGAGGTGGATCTGCAGGAGATGCTCAGACTGCTTCTTTCAGGGGATGTTACAGGTGCCCTTCAGTTATGTTTTCAGGATCTGGCACAGATCATGCAGGGAGAGTTTCAGAGTTTTTCCAGGGTTGTAGTGATGCTTTTATGTGTGGGGATTCTGGCGGCCCTTTTGATGAATCTGACGGATTTGTTTGAAAACAAACAGATTGCGGACATCGGATTTTATTTTGTCTATCTGTTTTTGATTCTGCTGCTGCTTCGTATCTTCGGCACGGTGACAGATACGGCCCAGTCCCTGATTTCAGATATGCTGGTGTTTATGAAGCTGTTTATGCCGGTCTATTTTCTGGCAGTGGGAGCTGCCAGCGGTGTGACCACAGGACTTTTATATTATCAGTTTATACTGATGCTGATTTATGTGATGGAAGCTGCGCTGTCGGCTTTTCTGATGCCGCTGATCAAAGTCTATATTTTTCTGACGTTTATGAACGGCCTGTGGGCGGAGGAAAAACTGCATATGCTGCTGGAGTTGCTGAAACGGGTCATTGGCTATCTGCTGAAGCTGTTTTTTGCAGTGATTACCGGCATCAGCATGATACAGTCAATGATAACACCTGTAATAGATGCTATGAAAATGTCCACTTTGCAGAAAACCATTGCCCTGATACCGGGAATCGGTACGGTCAGCGACAGTGTGGCGGAGCTGGTGATCGGTTCCGCAGTCCTGATTAAAAACAGCATTGGCGTTCTGGCGGTGCTGCTGCTGGTGCTGTTGTGTGCATTGCCGGCAATTAAGATATGGATTCTCGCCATGCTGCTGAAACTTTCGGCGGCGCTTGCGGGAATCGTCAGTGACAGAAGGATCACTTCCTGTATGGACCAGGTGGGAGAGGGCAGTCTGCTTGTCCTTCGCATCGTACTGACTGCATGCGGTCTGTTTTTGATTATGATAGCCATAGCGGCTATGACAACGAATCGGGGATTTTAATGGAAGACTATCTGATGGAAATCATAAAGCGGACCAGTGTATTTATGATACTGGCGCAGGCGCTGATCCATTTCCGTCCCAATCCGTCTTATGAGAAATATTTCAGATTTCTTGTGGGGATCATGACACTTGTTATTTTGGTGATCCCACTGGTGGAATGGTTTCACAGCGGGGCCAGGGAGGAGTACAGGACCTGTATGAACACCTATACGGACAAGCTGCAGGAACTTTCTGTTCAGGAACCGGCGTTTGATATGACGCCATCCGAAAACTATCTGGCACAGATCGGAGAGGAGATCAGGGATAAGCTGGAGCCGTGTGCGCAGCAGCACGGATATACGGTGCAGAAAGTGGAAGTGCTGGATATTCCGGAAGAAAGCGGGATGGATGAAGAAAATACCTGCCGGATACGGATCCGGGTGGCTCCGGCAGGAGCAGAGATCCGAAAGGTACAGGTGGATGAGATCAGTCTGCAAAAGGAGACGGACGGGCCGGCGGATGGAGGAAACGGACAAATGTTGACTGTCTTGTTTGCAGATGTGCTGGGTGTGGAAGAGAGCATGCTGGAGGTGAAGCTGATTGAGTGAAAAAAAAGAAAAATTCATTATTTTTGCATTGGCCGGTGTGCTGCTTTTGATTGTCTGCATTCCGGTGAAAAAGGAGGATACCAAAGCTGGGAATGAGGATACCGTATCCTATACGGAGTCAGCCGGGGCAAAGGAACAGCAGGCCCAGAGCAGCCAGGCGGCACAGCAGTGGGATACGGACGCCTATGTCAGGGGGCTGGAACAGGAGCTGGAAGAGCTGCTTACCTGTATGGATGGAGTGGGACGGGTTAAGGTGATGATTACACTGGAGTCCACAGGTGAGGACATCGTGGAAAAGGACCGGCCTGCCGCCCGTTCCAATATGACGGAAAACGACGCGGCGGGAGGCAGCCGCAATACCAGTGAGATGGACAGTCAGGAGTCCACCGTATTTGTGACGGATGCCCAGGGCAGGCAGATTCCCTATGTACGCAAAAAAATGCAGCCTGCAGTGGGCGGTGTGGCTGTGCTGGCAGAGGGCGGCGGTGTGGAAACGGTAAGGGCAAATATTAGTGAAGCAATTCAGGCATTATTTGGGATCAATGCGAATAAAATTAAAATAGCAAAAATGAAAACGGCAAAGTAAGGGGAGAATATCTTGAAAAACGTACTGAAAAAGAACCAGATCATGATTACGGCACTGGCTATTATGATAGCGGTGGCAGGGTATCTCAATTTTGCGGGAACAAAATTGAGCGATGAAGAACTGATGAATGTCTCCGGGCAGTCGGTGGTAGCGGAAAATGGAGAGGACCTGGAGCTGGAGGACGCTGCTTTGGCCGGAGAGACGTATTCGTCTGCTTCCCTTGAAATTTCGGATGAGGATATGGAACTGGCGGATGCGGCGCTGACGTCGGCGGATACGGGGCAGGAGTCGGTATTCCAGGACATTGAGAGTCTGGATACAGATGATATCACAGCCTCTGCCGATTATCTGTCTGAGGAAATGGCACAGAATGAGGTGACACAGGAGGATACGCCGGGAGAGGCGGTGTTTACTTCCACAACAAATGTGACAACAATGTCAGGCGCAAAACTGATGAAGGAGCAGACACGGGCAAAAAACAAGGAAACATTGCTGGATATTATCAACAGTACCAGTGTTTCCGAGGAACAGAAACAGAGCGCCATTGAAGGGATGATTCAGCTTACTGACATCGCGGAAAAGGAAACCGCAGCGGAAATTCTTTTGGAGGCAAAAGGATTTGAGGATGTGGTGGTCAGCATCAGTGAAAGCGGTGTGGATGTGGTGGTCAGTGCGGATACGCTGACAGATGCCCAGTGTGCACAGATAGAAGATATCGTGACAAGAAAGACCGGAACCGCGCCTGAAAATATCATTATCCAGTGTAGCAAATAGGAAAAAACTATGATATACTGCTTTTTAACAATAGAAAGTCCGCGGAGCGTGCTTTCTATTGTTTTCATCATACGGAAAATTCCTTCTGTTATTTTCTGTATGATGAAAAGCCCTCCGGGCAGGACCGCACTGCAGCAGAAAAAATGATGTCGCGGAAGCGGCCTGCTGCAGGGTTTTGATAACAGGAAAAGGAAAAGAGGAAAAAAACGTGAGCATGGATGATGCACAGGAGATTAAACGAAGAAGGACATTTGCTATCATATCCCACCCGGATGCGGGAAAGACTACATTGACAGAGAAGTTTCTGCTGTATGGAGGAGCCATTAATCTGGCGGGAAGCGTAAAAGGAAAGGCAACAGCCAGACATGCGGTATCGGACTGGATGGAGATTGAAAAGGAGAGGGGAATCTCGGTTACCTCTTCTGTACTTCAGTTTGCCTACAGAGGGTATTGCATCAATATATTGGACACGCCCGGCCATCAGGATTTTTCCGAGGATACGTATCGGACTCTGATGGCGGCGGATTCGGCGGTTATGGTAATCGACGCTTCCAAAGGTGTGGAAGCACAGACGAGAAAGCTGTTCAAGGTCTGCGTGATGCGGAAAATCCCGATTTTTACTTTTATCAATAAGCTGGACCGGGATGCCAGAGATACCTTTGAGCTGTTGGATGATATAGAGAAGGAACTGGGAATTGCCACCTGTCCGGTGAACTGGCCTATCGGCTGCGGCAAAGCATTTCAGGGAGTATATGACAGAGAAAAGAGGTGTATCCTTACGTATGAGGATACACAGAAGGGGACAAAAGAAGGCGAGAGCCGGGAGATTCCGATCGGGGAAGAAGGACAGGCCGTATCCGCTGTCGGACAGGAGGCGCTTTCGATATTGCAGGAGGAGATTGCACTGCTGGACGGCGCCAGCGCCCCTTTTGATCTGGAACAGGTTCGCCGGGGAGAGCTGACCCCGGTATTTTTCGGTTCTGCATTGACCAATTTCGGTGTGGAGATTTTTCTGCAGTATTTTCTGGAAATGGCAACACCGCCCCTTCCCAGGAAGGCGGATGTGGGGATGATTGATCCGGTGGAGCGGGAATTTTCTGCATTTGTGTTTAAGATCCAGGCCAATATGAACCGGGCCCACAGGGACAGGGTGGCATTTATGAGGATCTGTTCCGGCCGGTTTGACGCGGGAGCGGAGGTACGGCATGTACAGGGCAATAAGGTGATGCGACTTTCTCAGCCTCAGCAGATTATGGCCAGTGAGAGAAAAGTGGTGGAGGAAGCATTTGCCGGAGATATTATCGGTGTGTTTGATCCGGGCATATTTTCCATTGGGGACACAGTGTGTATGCCGAAGGAGCAGTTTGCCTATGAAGGGATCCCCACTTTTGCGCCGGAGCATTTTGCCAGGGTGCGGCAGATGGATACCATGAAGCGGAAGGCATTTGTCAAGGGCATTACCCAGATTGCCCAGGAAGGTGCGATTCAGATTTTCCAGGAGCTGAGCGCCGGCATGGAAGAGATCATCGTCGGCGTAGTGGGGGTATTGCAGTTTGAAGTATTGAAATACCGCCTGGAAAATGAATACAATGTGGAGATCCGTCTGGAAAATCTGCCTTATGAGCATATTCGCTGGATTGAGAACAAAGAGATTGATCTGGATGCTCTGACCGGTACTTCCGACATGAAAAAAGTAAAGGATATGAAAGGCAATCCGCTGCTGTTGTTTGTGAATGCCTGGAGTGTGGGGATGACAATGGACAGAAATAAGGGATTGGTCCTTTCGGAATTTGGACGTGATTAATGAAACGATTGCTTGCTTTATTGGGGCTGTGTTCCCTGCTGTTATGCGGCTGCAGCGTTTCCCTGCCGGGCGGCGCTGATGTGCCGGGCCAGGCGGGAGAGATGATGGACAGTCTGGCGGAGGCGGCAGAGGAAATCGCAGAAGGCAGTGCACTGGAGGATAAAACAGAAGAAGAGGCAGGTGATGAACCCGCCGCCGCAGATACTGTCAGAATGGATGATACGGTCATGCAGGAAGCAGCCGGCGCCGAAGGGGACGGGGCAGAGGATACGGCAGCGGAGCTGTCGGAGTATGCCTATTATTATACCTGTCTTACCGAGCAGGAGCAGGAGCTGTATGGGATCATTTTAGAGGCGCTGCGTTCCTGCGCGTCGGATGTTCCTATTGCCGTTTCGTCGGAAGAGGTATTTGATAAAGTTTTTCAGTGTGTTATGAACGATCATCCGGAAATTTTTTATGTAGATGGGTATACTTTTATCAGATACACCAGAGGGGAGCAGTTAACAGGGAATGCGTTTTCCGGCAGCTACATCTATGACCGGGAGGAGATCGGGAAAAGATACGAACAGATCAGGGAGCAGGCAGAGAAAATCCTGGATCAGATACCGTCCGGGATGGATGACTATGAAAAGGTAAAATATATTTATGAATATCTGGTGGCCAACACAGAGTATGTGCGGGGTGCGGAGGACAATCAGAATATATGTTCTGTCTTTCTGAGAGGGGAATCCGTCTGTCAGGGGTATGCGAAGGCGGCCCAGTATCTGTTCCGGGAGTCGGGCATCTATTCCATATTTGTATCCGGAAAGGTGGAGAGCGGAGAGGATCATGTCTGGAATCTGGTGCGGATCGGCGGGGCATACTACCATGTGGATATTACCTGGGGTGATGCTTCTTATGTAAGCGGTGAAGAGGCAGGCGGCTTTGACGGAAAGCTGCCGGAAATCAACTATGAATATCTGTGTGTGCCGGACGGCCAGCTTTTTCGCACCCATACGATAGACAGTATTGTGCCCATCCCTGCCTGCGGCAGTATGGAAGCCAATTATTATGTACGGGAAGGCGCTTATTTTACTGAACCGGATATGGACAAAGTGTCGGCGTTGTTTGAAAAGGCCTATCAGGATCAGAACACTTATGTGACGATTAAATGTGCGGACCGGGCAGTCTATGAGGAGATGGAGAAACGCCTGGTACAGCAGCAGCAGGTATTCCGCTTTCTGCAGACTTCCGACGGGACAGTGGCCTATACTACCAATGAGGAACAGCTCCATCTGAGCTTTTGGCTGTAGCGCCCATAAAATGGGATTCTTGTCAATTGGCGGCAACTTTGCTATAATCATAAATAATTCTGAGAAAGGAAAAAAGATATGGAAAAAGATACGGAACGTAATATCAGCATGCCGAAAGAACAGGGTCAGATTGGGGAAGTACGGATTGCCGATGAGGTGGTTGCTTCGATTGCAGCTCTGGCGGCGCTGGAGGTGGACGGCGTGGCTTCTATGGCGGGAAATGCCACGGATGAGCTGCTTTCCAGAGTCGGTGTAAAGGGCGCGAATAAAGGTGCGAAAGTGGAAGTGGAAGCGCGGGTCGTCAGTGTGGAGATGGCCGTGAATCTGAAATACGGATACAACATTCCCGCGGTTTCGGGAAAGATTCAGGAAAAGGTAAAGAGTGCAATTGAAACGATGACAGGCCTTACGGTGTCGGATGTGAATATCCGGATCGTTGGCGTGGTCATGAACGGATAAGGACGGAAGATGGGCAGAAGAGAACAGAGGGAACAGATATTCAGGATGTTGTTCCGGGTGGAGTTTCATGACAGGGAGGATATGTCCCAGCAGCTCACTTTTTTATGGGAAGAGGCAGAGCCGGCGGCATCGGAATCAGAACGACTTTATATGACGGGAAAATACAGCAGGATCATGGACAGGCTTTCGGAAATAGACCGTCTGATCAATGAGAAGGCGGAAAAATGGACCACGGACCGGATGGGAAAGGCAGAGCTGACCATTCTGCGTCTGGCCGTATATGAGATTCTGTTTGACGAAGAGGTACCGGTGGGTGTGGCCATTAATGAGGCGGTAGAGCTGGCAAAAAAATACGGACAGGAAAATGCCGGTGCATTTGTCAACGGTATTCTGGCCAGATTTGCGAACAAGGGATAAGAGGCGATGAAAACTGTTTATTCCGTGACACAGGTTAATTCTTACATCAGAAATATGTTTACCCAGGATTTTATGCTGCAGTCCATCCGGGTGAGAGGCGAGATCAGCAACTGCAAATATCATTCTTCCGGACATATTTACTTTACGCTGAAGGATGCAAAAGCGGCGGTTGCCTGTGTGATGTTCGCCGGAAACCGAAGCGGGCTTACCTTCCGGATGCAGGAAGGGCAGCAGGTGATTGTGGACGGCAGTATGGACGTCTATGAACGGGACGGCAAATATCAGATGTATGCCAGAATGATTACAAGAGACGGTACGGGGCTGCTCTATGAACAGTTTGAACGCCTGAAAGCGGAGCTGTCGGAGCTTGGCATGTTTGCGCAGGAGTACAAACAGCCCATACCGGGGATCATTCGGACGCTGGGTGTGGTGACGGCTCCTACAGGGGCTGCGGTCAGGGATATTATCCAGATCGCTTCCCGGAGAAATCCCTATGTCCAGATCATTCTGTACCCTGCCATAGTGCAGGGAGAGATGGCGCCGGCCAGTATTATAAACGGCATTCACGCATTGACGGAGCTGGAGGTGGATGTTATCATAGTGGGCAGGGGCGGCGGCTCCATAGAGGACCTGTGGGCATTTAATGAACGGGAAGTGGCACAGGCGATCTTTGACTGCCCTGTACCGATCATATCTGCAGTGGGGCATGAGACAGATACCACCATCGCTGATTTTGCGGCGGATCTGCGTGCACCTACGCCTTCGGCAGCGGCTGAGCTTGCCGTCTGTGAATTTTCCCGACTGGAAGAAAAAATGGAAGAATATGCGGCAGTGCTCTGTCGGGAGATGGCAGGCCGGTGCAATCGTTACCGCAGCCGTATGGAAACGTTGGCTGCGCGGCTGCGCGGGAGCAGTCCGATGGGGCAGTTGAAACAAAAGCGTCTCTATCTGCTGCGTCTGGAAGAGAGGCTGCAGAGCGCCATGAAGGAGGCGCTGCAACAAAAGCGGCACCGGCTCTCACTGAATCTGGAAAAGCTGCGGGGGCTTTCTCCGCTGGATAAGCTCAGTCAGGGCTTTTCCTGGGTGGCAGACGAAAAGGGACGGTCTGTGCGGGATACGGAGCAGGTCAGCCCAGGTCAGCTTTTGACGATCCAGATGAAAAACGGCACTGTGTATGCCAGAGTGGAACGGAAGGAAAAGGTGATACGTTGAAAAAGCAACAGACATTGGAAGATGCATTCGTCCAGTTGGAAGCAGTGATAGAGCGGCTGGAAGCGGAGGATATTTCTCTGGAGGAGGCTTTTGGGGCTTACAGCGAGGGAATGGAGCTGCTGCAGTTCTGCAACGCTTCTCTTGACAGAGTGGAAAAAAAAGTACTGAAATTAAACGAAAATGGTGGACTGGATGAATTTTGAGGAAGAGACAGAAAAGAGAACCAGATGGGTGGAGAACGTAATACAGAGTTATCTGCCAAAAGAAACAGGATTTCAGAAAACAGTGCTTGCTGCAATGAATTATTCCATATTGGCAGGCGGAAAGCGGCTGCGGCCCATGCTGATGAAAGAGACTTATGAACTGTTCGGAGGCAGCGGCAGAGAGATAGAGCCTTTTCTGGCGGCGATCGAGATGGTGCATACCTATTCTCTGGTGCATGACGATCTGCCGGCGATGGACAATGACGAGTATCGCCGGGGAAGAAAAACAACGCATGTTATATATGGAGAGGCTATGGCGGTTCTGGCCGGAGACGGGCTTTTAAACCTGGCGTTTGAGACAGCGGCTAAAGCATTTACGCTGTGCAGTGATCCGGCGCGGGTGGGACAGGCACTGGCCCTGTTTGCTGCAAAAGCCGGTGTTTATGGTATGATCGGAGGGCAGTGTGCCGATGTTGAGGCTGAGGAAAAAGGCAGTGAAATGACGGAAGAACTTCTGTTATTTATTCATGCCCACAAAACGGCGGCGCTGATTCAGAGTGCGATGATGACCGGAGCCGTTCTGGCAGGCGCATCCGGGGAGGATGTGGCCAAAATAGAGAAAATCGGGTATAACATCGGGATTGCGTTTCAGATTCAGGATGATATTCTGGATGTGACAGGTACGATAGAAGAGCTGGGTAAGCCCATCGGCAGTGATGAGAGAAATCATAAAGTAACATATGTTACCTTAAAAGGGATGAAGCAGGCACAGGCAGATCAGAAGGAGCTGTCCGGTGAGGCAGTTTTGCTGCTACGTTCCTTTGAACGGCGGAATCTGTTTCTGGAAGATATGATAGAGGCTCTGGTGACCAGAAAAAAATAAAAGGAGTATGGAGATGCTTCTGGAGAAAATTGCAAAAGAGAACGATATCAAGAAAATCAAGAAAGAAGAATATAAGGCGCTGGCAGAGGAAATCCGGCAGTTCCTGATCCAGAAGATCAGTGTGACCGGCGGACATCTGGGTTCCAATCTGGGAGCGGTGGAGCTGACAATGGCGCTGCATCTGAGCCTGGATCTTCCCAACGACAAGATCATATGGGATGTAGGGCATCAGGCTTATACCCATAAGCTGCTGACCGGCAGACGGGAGGGCTTTGAAACACTTCGGAAGTATGGAGGCATGAGTGGTTTTCCCAAACGGAAGGAAAGTGACTGCGACTGTTTTGACACAGGCCACAGCTCCACCTCCGTCTCTGCAGGGCTGGGGCTTGTGAAGGCAAGAGATTTGTGCCAGGAGACGCGTACCATTGTATCTGTCATCGGAGACGGCTCTCTGACCGGAGGGATGGCTTATGAGGCGCTGAACAATGCAGCCCAGCTCCGGACCAATTTTATCATAATATTAAATGATAACAATATGTCCATTTCTGAAAATGTGGGTGGTGTTTCCAAGTATCTGAACAATATCCGTACTGCCACCGGTTATCTGGATCTGAAGGAAGGCATATACAATGCGCTGCAGAATATCCCCAAAGGCGAGCATATTGTCAGAAATATCCGCCGTGCCAAAAGCAGTGTGAAACATCTGGTGATTCCGGGTATGTTTTTTGAAGATATGGGGATCACGTATCTGGGCCCTGTGGACGGACACAATGTAGAGGCCATGATGCAGGTAATGCGGGAAGCCAAGCGATGCAAAAATGCGGTGCTGATCCATGTCATTACGCAGAAAGGGAAGGGATTTGCCCCGGCGGAGCGGCATCCGGCCCGGTTCCACGGGACAGAGCCTTTTGACAAAGAAACCGGACTTCCGTCCAGTCCGAAAGCGGCGCCTAATTATACGGATATTTTTTCCACGGTGATGACAAAGCTGGGGGCCAGAGATGAAAAGGTGGTGGCCATTACCGCCGCTATGCCGGATGGCACCGGACTGAAGCGGTTCCGTAATATGTATCCGGAACGGTTTTTTGACGTGGGCATTGCGGAGCAGCATGCGGTAACATTTGCGGCAGGGCTGGCAGCCGGCGGGATGAAGCCCATCGTGGCGGTATATTCTTCTTTTTTGCAGAGAGCCTACGATCAGATTTTACATGATGTGTGTATTCAGAATCTCCCGGTGGTATTTGCTGTGGACCGGGCCGGTCTGGTAGGAAGCGACGGGGAGACACATCAGGGGATCTTTGATCTGTCCTATCTCTCCAGTATACCGGGAATGCATATTATGGCGCCAAAAAATAAATGGGAACTGTCCGATATGTTAAAGTACGCTTTAACTTTAGGAGTTCCTGCGGCAGTCCGCTATCCCAGAGGCAGCGCCTGGGACGGACTGAAGGAATTTCGGAAACCGATGGCATATGGGAAAAGCGAGATTTTGTATGAAGAAGAAGATATTGTGCTGGTGGCTGTAGGCAGTATGGTGAAAACCGCTGTCAGAGTGCGTCAGAGGCTGAAGGAGATCGGCTATGCCTGCAGTCTTGTGAATGCCCGTTTCGTCAAGCCACTGGATGAAGATATGATCCGGGAAATGGTTAAGGGGCATAAGCTGCTTGTGACGATGGAGGAAAATGTGGCCAGCGGCGGCTTTGGGGAACGGGTCAGAGAGTATATGTCGGGTCTGGATACGTCCTGCCGGATGCTGTCCGTGGCGATCCCGGATGAATATGTGGAGCATGGCAATGTGTCTCTTTTGTATCAGGAAGTGGGTATCGATGCGGATACCGTATTGAAACGGGTGGCGACGGCTTATATCGGAGCCGGGGTAACACAGAAGGAGGCCTGCGGAGAAGGACACGGGCAGGCAGAAGCGGCAAAAGACAGGAGCATGGGATGAAAGAACGGTTGGATGTGCTCCTGGTAAAACAGGGGCTGGCTCCGTCGCGGGAAAAGGCAAAAGCGGTGATCATGTCCGGCAGTGTGTTTGTCAACGGGCAGCGGGAGGACAAGGCCGGCGCTGTATTTGAGGAAGAGAAAAGCCGCATCGAAGTTCGGGGCAGTACGCTGAAATATGTGAGCCGGGGCGGACTGAAGCTGGAAAAGGCGATGGAAGAATTTGGCCTTAATCTGCAGGGGCGGATCTGTATGGACATCGGAGCTTCCACCGGCGGTTTTACGGACTGTATGCTGCAGAACGGGGCGAAAAAGGTTTATGCCGTGGATGTGGGACATGGACAGTTGGCATGGAAACTGCGGTGTGACGAGCGGGTGGTCTGTATGGAAAAGACCAATTTCCGCTATATGGTCAGAGAGGATATTGAAGAGCGGCCGGAGTTTGCTTCCGTGGATGTGTCCTTTATTTCCCTCTCCAAAATCCTGCCCCCTGCCGCGGCTTTGCTGGCGCAGGACGGTGAGATGGTATGTCTGATCAAACCCCAGTTTGAGGCAGGACGGGAAAAAGTGGGTAAAAAGGGCGTGGTCAGGGATGCGGCAGTGCACAGAGAAGTGATTGAGAAGGTCTTTGACTTTGCCGGAGAGGCAGGATTTTTGGTACTGCATCTTACGTATTCCCCGGTGAAAGGCCCGGAAGGCAATATCGAATATCTGGTTTATCTGAAAAAAAAGCAGGAAGAAGCCGGGAGAACGGAGCAGAGTCAGGAATATAAAGCGCCGGGAGAGCCAGTGTCCCGGTGGATTGCCGATGTGGTTCTGGCGGCTCATGATGCATTGGATTAGAATATAAGGACGGGTGTATGAAACACTTTTTTATCATTACCAATCCGTTTAAGGATCAGGAACTGGAAACTACCAGAGAAGTGACAGCATTTCTTGCAGAGAAAGGCTGCAGTTGTCAGGTCAAGATTGCCAGGACGGCTATGGAAGGCGGCAGGGTTTATACGGATGCTGCCGAGATTCCGGAAGAAACCGAGTGCATTCTGGTACTGGGCGGCGACGGTACGTTGATTGAAGCGGCCAGAGATACTGTGGAGCGGGGGATACCGCTTCTGGGGATCAATCTGGGGAGCCTGGGGTTTCTGGCGGAAGTGGAAAAAAACAACATCAGGCATGCGCTGGGACTTCTGCTCCGGGATCAGTATGAGACAGAGAGCCGGATGATGTTAAACGGGCAGCTTGTCCGGGGAGAACGCTGTGTGGAGAGTTCCTATGCACTGAATGACATTGTGATCACAAGAAGCGGTCCCATGCAGATCATTCATTTTCATCTGTATGTGAACGGACAGTTTTTGAATGAGTACAATGCAGACGGGGTGATTTTGTCCACACCCACAGGTTCCACCGGTTATAATATGTCTGCCGGCGGACCTATTGTGGAGCCGGGGGCGGATCTGATCGTAGTGACACCGATCTGTCCGCACACGCTGAATAGCAGAAGCGTGGTGCTTTCCGGGGACGATGAGGTTATGATAGAGATCGCCGCATGGAAAAAGGATGCGGCTTTTCGTGCAGAAGTTTATTTTGACGGCGGCTGCGGAGCGCTTCTGGAGCTGGGGGACCGGATGACTGTGACTAAGTCCGGGAGGCGGACAGAGATTGTAAAAATCAGTCAGGTAGGTTTTCTGGAAGCATTACATAAAAAGATGAGCGGGAATTGATATGAAAGAGAAGAGACAAAGTGAGATACTTCGCCTGATTGCAGAATATGACATCGGTACACAGGAAGAGCTGGCAGTGTATTTGAAAGAAGAAGGATTTGAGGTAACACAGGCCACTGTCTCCAGAGACATCAGAGAATTGAAACTGTCCAAGGTATCTGACGGCGGCAGGCAGAAATATACGGCATTTCATCAGGAAGAAACCGTTCTGGGAGACAAGTACAGCCGGGTATTGAAAGAAGGATTTGCTTCGATGGGGATGGCAGAAAATCTGCTGGTGGTCAAAACCGTATCCGGTATGGCAATGGCGGTGGCGGCGGCGCTGGACGCCATGAAACTTCGGGAGATTGCAGGCACGATAGCCGGAGACGATACGATTATGATGGCAATACGGACACGGGAAGATACAGAAATCGTAATGAGGAAGATTGAGGAAATCGTAGGGTATGCTGAATAGTTTACATGTGAAAAATCTGGCTCTGATAGAAGAAACGGAAGTACAGTTCGGAAAGGGGCTGAATATCCTGACCGGGGAAACCGGTGCGGGGAAATCGGTAATCATCGGTTCCATCAATCTGGCGCTGGGGGCCAAGGCGGACAAGGAGATGATACGTACCGGAAAAGAATCCGCCCTGATCGAGCTGGCTTTTACATTGGATGACGAAGCACAGAAGGAGCGGTGCAGAGAGCTGGATGTGGAGCCGGAAGAGGATATGCTTATCATATCCAGAAAAATATCGGCGGGTAAAAGTGTGTGCCGTGTCAACGGGGAGACGATGACAGCCAGACAGTTAAAAGAGCTGGCCGAAGTACTGATCGATGTGTATGGACAGCATGAACATCAGTCTTTGACCGGCAAAAAGAAACAATTGGAAATTCTGGATGATTTTTGCGGTGATCCGTTAAGACGTATAAAAGAAAAAATGGCCGGATACTATAAACGATACCGGGAACTGGTGAAAGAATGGGAAGCCTCTGACAAAGACGGCAGCATGAGGCAGAAGGAATGTGCACTTGCCCGGTTTGAATGCGAAGAGATCGAAGATGCCCATCCGGAAATCGGGGAAGATGAGACATTGGAGGCGGAGTACCGGCGGATGGTACATTCCAGAAAGATTCTGGAAGGTGTGTCTCTGGCCCGGCGTTTTCTGGGCAATACAGAAGGAGAAAGCGTTTCCGATCTGACCGGAAGGGCGCTGCGGGAGCTGAAAAGTGTGGAGGGCTATGACGAAGGCCTGACAGATATAACCCAGCAGCTTTCAGAAATAGAAGGGCTGGTGCTGGATGTGTGCAGAGAACTGGCTTCCTATGAAGAAACCCTGGAATTTGATCCGGAGACATTTGACAAAACTGAGAAGCGGCTGGATCTGTTAAACCACCTGAAATCCAAATACGGAGCCACAGTGGAAGAAGTGCTTGCTTACAGAGAGGCACAGGAAGAGCGGCTGGAAAAGCTGATGAACTATGATGCCTATCTGGAAACTCTGAAACAGGAGATGGAGCAGGCGGAAGAAAAGCTGCTCTCATCCTGCAAAAAGAGTTCGGAGATCCGCAGGCGCCAGGCCAAAGCGCTGGAAAAGAAAATGACGGAGGCGCTGCATGATCTGAATTTCATGGAAGTAAAGTTTCGGATCCAGATCGATTCCGATCCGAAAAAGGCGGGTGAAAAAGGCTATGATGAGGTGGAATTTCTGATTTCCACCAATCCGGGAGAGCCGGTAAAGCCGCTGGGCAGCATTGCCAGCGGAGGGGAGCTGTCCCGTATCATGCTGGGACTGAAAACCGTAATGGCGGAAAAAGATGCCATTTCCACTCTGATTTTTGATGAAATTGATGCGGGCATCAGCGGCAGGACTGCCTGGCAGGTATCTAAAAAACTGGCCCTTTTGGGCAAAGAACACCAGATTATCTGTATCACCCATCTGCCCCAGATTGCGGCTATGGCAGATCAGCATTTTAAAATCGAAAAAAACCAAAAGGAGAGTCAGACCAGAACAGATATTACTATTCTGGATGAGCCAGAGAGTACAAAGGAGCTGGCCAGACTTTTGGGCAGTGATTTGCTGACAGATGCGGCAGTTTCCAATGCCAGGGAAATGAAAGAATTGGCAAGAGATACAAAACAATACTAAAGTAAAATTTCTGTTTCCTCACATACTAAAAAAGCATCCCTTACGGAATGCTTTTTCTCTTTGTTATATAGGAAATTCTAATAGAAAAAATTCCTTTGAATGGTCAGTATGGGAAAGGAAGTGGTCATATGGAACTGAAAAAGAAATACCGGCGCATATTATGTATGATAGCCGGACAGGCGCTCTGCCTTCTGGCGTGTGCGCTGTATCTTTCCGCCTGGCATAAAATACCGGATCGGGTTAAGATCAGGGCAGGGGAACGGGAAGAGATGAATTTTGCCATTCCGGCTTCCGGGATGCTGCATGCTGCCGGTGAAGAGGCGATACCGGTGAGTTTGAATCGTCCTCTTATTTTTTATGCCAGAGAAAAAAACAGTTATGACATGGATGTGAAGCTGTTTGGAATCCTTCCGCTCAAACAGGTCAGAGTACAGGTGATCGAAGGGACCAGTGTGATTCCGGCGGGCCTTCCGGTGGGCATTTATGTCAAAACAGACGGTGTGCTGGTGGTGGGGACGGGTGAGTTTACCGGATTTGACGGGGTTCGGTATTCTCCTGCAAAGCCGGTTTTGAAAAGCGGCGATTATATATTAAAAATCAACGGAGAAGATGTCACAGGAAAAAAGATGTTTATCAATATGCTGCAGGAGGCGGGCAGCAAAGATGTGGTACTGACGATCCGCAGGGAGGAAGAGGTGTTCGATATCAAGACTGTTCCGATACAGGATCAGGCAGGCACGTATAAAATCGGAATCTGGATTCGGGACAATGCACAGGGAGTGGGGACGCTTACTTACATCGACGGCAACGGGGGGTTCGGTGCACTGGGACACGGTATCAATGATATGGATACCAGTACGTTGATGGAGCTGCGTAAGGGAACCCTGTACCATACGGATATTATCGGAGTGAAAAAAGGGGAGTCAGGCAGTCCGGGAGAGCTGACAGGACTGATTGATTATGCAGATGACCATATTCTGGGGAGCATAGAACGGAATGAGGAAAAAGGGATTTTCGGTGTATGCGGGGAGGAACTGGAAGAGGAGGTCCCGTTCGGGCCGGTGGAGATCGGTCTGAAGCAGGATACAAAAATCGGACCGGCCAAGATCCTCTGCAGTCTGGACGGAGAGACGGCAAAGCTCTATGATGCAAAGATTACCGATATTACCTATGACAGGGAACATATCAACAGAGAAATCGTACTGCAGATCACGGATGAAGAGCTGATACAACAGACCGGAGGCATCATTCAGGGGATGAGCGGTGCGCCCATTCTGCAGAACGGAAAACTGATCGGTGCCGTCACCCATGTGTTTGTACAGGATGCCACTAGGGGATATGGGATTTTTATTGAAGAAATGATGATGGGAGAATAAAAAAGTGGGTATTCTCAGGGCCTTTTGGGGCTTTGGGGATATCCTCAGCGATTTATGACAATAGAAAGCCCGCGCAGCGGGCTTTCTATTGTTTTGATACACAATTTCGGTTTCCATGTATTCAGATTTGCAGTATAATAGGGGAAAACAAAGAGATAAATCCGGATTGGAGGAGGAAGGGCAGAATGGATGGTATCATAAAATTTATGAAGGAAACAGAACGGCTTTTAACAGCAGCGGGAGAAGGGACGGACATACAATGCAAAAGGTGAAAACTTTTTTCCAGACAGTATGGTTTTTGTGTATCAGTATCGTTTCCCCGCTTTGGATTGGCTGTATCTACATGAATATTACAGGCCATGGCAAGGGGTATGCGTATGATTTGGGATCCGAAGCTGATATTGCGGTATTTTTTGGATTTGTATTGCTTATTTTCTGGCTGCTTGCCATGTTACCCGTAACAGTTGTTCTGTGCAAAAAATGCAGCAATAAAAGGAACTCACTTATCTGGATACCGTTGCTTGCATTTGCGGTATTGTTTGCTGTCGGGGTCTGCATTTTAGGCTGGACAGAATTTATTAAACTTTTTGGATTCGGCTATCCTGCATGATTCGATGCAGTTAAACAGCAAATAACATACTGCATTTGCTTGCAATGCTGTGCCCAATGGTCAGGTAAAATAATTTTATGTGAAAATTACTGCAAAGGTGTTATAATAAAAACAATGCACGAAGGTGTAGCTTGTCTGCGGTTTTACGCTGACACGATATTGCATGACAGAGGTGATTGTATGGATATGGACACGATTTTACAGGAACTTGACAGATTGTTTGCCACGTATCAGATGGATAAGGTGGAGGGATATCTGGATAACCGGATGGCACAGGCTGTGCAGTCAGGAGACGACAATGCGCTGATTACCCTGCTCAATGAGATGATCGGATATCTGCGGGATGTGAGCAAATATGAGAAGTGCTGTATGTACTGCGATAAGTTGATGGAGGTGCTGGAGCGGAATCATCTGCAGGGCAGCATTCCCTATGCCACTTCATTGCTGAACATTGCCAATGCCTACAGGGCTGCCGGAAAACTTGCCGAGTCTATGACCAATTATAAGACAGTGCTGCTCATTTATCAGAGTCATCTGGAGGATGCGGATTTCCGGTTTGCCAGTCTTTATAATAATATGAGCCTTCTGTATCAGGAGATGGGAGACTTTGAGGAGGCCTGTGTCTGCCTGGAGCGGGCGCTGCCCATAGTCAGCGCCAATATGGACGCCCGGATTGAAACGGCGGTTACCCATACGAATCTGGCGGCGTCCCTGTTAAAGCTGGACCGGTATGAAGAAGCCATGGGTCATTTAAAGGCGGCCTTTTCTATCTTTGAGATGGATGAGCAGAAAGATTTTCATTACAGCGGCGCACTGTCTGCTATGGGAGAGGCCCAGTATATGGCAGGCAATCTGGAGGAGTCTGCCAGGTACTACCGGATGGCGCTGGCGGAGATTGAGAAAAATACAGGACATTCCACTGCCTATGAGATTGTGGCACAGAATCTGAGTGCGGTGGAAAAGCAGCTTACAGGGAAACCCAGTGTGATAAGGCAGTTTGCCAAAGGACTGGATCTTTGTGAAGCATTTTATCATGAGTATGGGGAACCTATGCTGCGGACTAAATTTCCGGCCTATCTTCCGTATATCGCGGCCGGACTGGTGGGGGAAGGTTCCGAATGTCTGGGATTTGATGATGAAATATCCAGAGATCATGATTTTGGGCCGGGGTTTTGCCTGTTTCTGACAGATTCTGTGTATGAGGAAATCGGGGAGGCGCTGCAGGCGGAATACGACAGGCTTCCCGTGACTTATATGGGAATTACCAGAAGGGTTTCGCCCAAATCACCCAAACGGGTGGGCGTATTCCGTATTGGGGAATTTTACGAACGCCTGACCGGGTTTTCCGATGTGCCTACGACTAACAGCCAGTGGCTTTATGCGGAGGATTACCGGCTGGCCGCTGCCACCGGCGGCCGGGTATTCCGGGATGAACTGGGAGAATTTACCCGGATTCGAAAAGGGCTTCTGGCCCATTATCCCAAGGATGTAAGGCTGCGGAAAATCGCAAGGGAGGCGGCGCTGATTGCCCAGTCCGGCCAGTATAATTACAGCCGGATGCTGGAGCGGGGCGATAAGGTGACGGCTCAGGTGGCGTTGGGTGAATTTATGAAACATACAATGGCCATCGTGTATCTTCTGAACCGGAAATATGCGCCTTTTTATAAATGGATGCACAAGGGAATGGAGCATCTGCCGATTCTGGCAGTGATCGGAGATATTCTGAACGCCATTTCCGATATGGCAATCGGTGACGAACGGATCCCTCAGACCATAGAGATTATTGTTTCCCTGATTATTGACGAGATGAAAAAGCAGAGCCTGACCACCGGAAATGACAATTATCTGGATCATCATACAGACAATATTCTGCATGGCATCACACAGAATGAACAGTCGGGCGGGACTGTAAAGGAGAGCCTGATCCGGGAACTGATCGGCATGGAATGGCGGGATTTTGACCAGGTGAAAAACATTGGAGGCCGGGCAGACTGTCAGGATGACTGGAATACATTCTTCCTCATGCGGAAAAGTCAGTATCTGACTTGGACGATTCCCATGCTCCGAAGCTATATAGAAGATTTTGAAAGAGCGGATGCCTGCGGCTGGAATCTGATCGCAGAGAAATACGGCAGGATGATGGAGAGCACTGATCCGGAAGGATATGCGGAGATAGCGGAAAGATTCCCCCGGATTCCACTGGAAAAAAAGGCGATTATCGAAGAAATAGTCAGAATACAGGTAGGCTGGATGGAAGAATGTGCCGGAAAATATCCGAAGGCGGCGGCAATGGCCCGCAGTATTCATACCAGAGAGGACAGCCTGTACAATACTTCCTACGAGACATATCTGCGTGGGGAGATTTCGACGTATTCCGACAGAACTCTGGATCTGTATGGCAGATTTGTTGCGCAGCTCTGCAGGGAAGGAAAGAATCTGGCGGAAGCCACCATCGGCAATTCCGCATTGCTGTATGGCTATGCGTCGCTGGAGGATCTGGAATCAAGGCTGTAGGAAAGAGGCGATTTTTCGCAGATTCTGCGATTCTTAAGAGTTGAACGAAAATTGACATCTGTTTATAATGAATATAGGCGATATATGCCGTATCGATGAGAAATTTAGTGAACGGAGGTCAATTATGGAACAACTGAGTGTAGCGGCTACGAAAGATAACGAACAGGTTTTCAAATTACTTTCCGATTTGATTCACACAAATAAAGAATTTCAGATTATGATAACGGTACCGTCCGCGGGCCATCGTGAGGAGTCAAAACCTGTGTACGGCGAGAGCCGGCCGACGGTACGGGATCTGGAAAAAGACGTTACCAATATGATTCATGAGATTGGTGTTCCCGCACATATCAAAGGGTATCAGTACCTGAGGGAAGCAATCATGATGTCCGTACAGGATGTGGAAATGCTCAATTCGATTACCAAGATACTGTATCCTACTATCGCCAAGAAATTTCAGACCACTTCCAGCAGAGTGGAACGTGCCATACGCCATGCGATAGAGGTGGCATGGAACCGGGGCAAAATGGAAACCCTGGATGCCATGTTCGGCTACACCATCAACACCGGAAAAGGAAAACCCACAAATTCCGAGTTTATTGCACTGATTGCAGACAAAATCCGCCTGCAGTACAGAAATTAATCTTCCCAATTCACAACTATAATGGTATAATATCCAAAAAGCATTGAGCTGTGCGAAAACGAAGAGAGATGCTCCGGCTGCTGGCAGCCGGAAGAATCGAAAGAAGTTTTCATAGGGCGAAGCACGTGAGCGAAGAAGCGTAGCTACTGAGCGGGCGCAGCGAAAGAAAGAAAACGAAGAGAGATGCTCCGGCTGCCGGCAGCCGGAAGAATCGAAAGAAGTTTTCATAGGGCGGAGCCCGTGAGCGAAGAAACAGGGGTCAGTTTTTACAAAGAAGGTACACTATAACAACAGATGATTTTATGAGAGGATAGCTATGAAACACATTTTATTTGCAGCATCAGAGGGGGTCCCCTTTATTAAAACAGGAGGTTTGGCCGATGTAGTGGGGTCATTGCCCAAATGCATTGATAAGGAATATTTTGACGTAAGGGTGGTTATGCCAAAATATCCCTGCATGAAACAGGAAGTAAAGGATAAGATGAAATATGTGTCTCATTTTTATATGGATTTCCATTTTAAGAGTGAGTATGTTGGTATTCTGGAAGCAGAAGTGGACGGGGTCAGATTTTATTTTATCGACAATGAGGAATACTTCGGTGGTATGAAACCCTACGGGGATGACACTCTGTGGGAGGTTACCAAATTTGCATTTTTCTCCAAAGCGCTGCTTTCGATTCTTCCGGTCATTGAGTTCAGGCCGGAAGTGATCCACTGCCACGACTGGCAGACAGGTCTGGTGCCGGTTTATCTGAAAGAGCGGTTCCAGGGCAATGATTTTTATCATGGCATCAAGACGGTTATGACGATACATAATCTGAAATTCCAGGGTAAATGGGATGTGAAAACAGTCAAAGAGATTACCGGTCTGCCGGATTATTTTTTTACCCCGGATAAGCTGGAGTGCTACAAAGATGCCAATCTGTTAAAAGGCGGTTTGGTTTATGCGGATGCAATCACCACAGTCAGCGATACTTATGCAGAAGAGATCAAGACAGATTTTTACGGCGAGGGCCTGAACGGGCTTCTCTGCGCCAGAAGCGGGGATCTGCGTGGTATTGTCAATGGGATAGATTATGATGAATTTAATCCTCAGGAAGATATCTATCTGCCTTACCGGTACAATGCAGTGAATTTCCGGAAGGAAAAAGTAAAGAACAAACGGGAACTGCAGAAGGAACTGGGGCTGGAGCAGGATGATAAAAAGTTTATGATCGGTATTGTATCCCGTCTGACAGATCAGAAAGGGTTTGATCTGATTTCTTATGTAATGGATGAGTTGTGTCAGGACAATATCCAGCTTGTGGTACTGGGGACCGGAGCAGAGCAGTATGAAAATATGTTCCGTCATTTTGACTGGAAATACGGAGATAAAGTATCGGCCAATATTTACTATTCCGAAGAATTGTCTCATAAGATATACGGCGCCTGCGATGCGTTCCTGATGCCGTCCTTGTTTGAACCATGCGGGCTGAGCCAGTTGATGGCGCTGCATTACGGCACGGTGCCCATTGTACGGGAGACAGGCGGTTTGAAGGATACGGTGGAGCCTTACAATGAATATGAAAGCACCGGTACCGGCTTTACCTTTACCAATTACAATGCTCATGAGATGCTTGCTGCCATCCGTTATGCAGAGCGTATCTACTATGATAAGAAACGGGAATGGAATAAAATTGTGGACAGAGCGATGGCCATTGATTTTTCCTGGAATGTATCCGCGCGGAAGTATCAGGAAATGTATGACTGGCTGATCGGATAAGTAAAAGAAATAACAGCCCTTCTGATAGTCAGAAGGGCTGTTATTGTATGATCGTTTTTTCAGAGCTTTTTAATACGGATACTGTTATTCGAGATTAAAAAGTTCATCAAATGTAATCTTGAAGGCAGGGAATATCACAAGCTGCAAATCGTTTTTGTTTATTTCTGTGACAGTCTTGTAAAGATAGGGATAGTTCCCTATTTCGATGACAAAATTATGGATCACCATTGAATGCTCAAGGTAGGTTTTACGCATATCTTCTCCCGGTAAGGTATTCACTGTGCTGCCTTCTGGTCGTTTGATTTAACAGATATTTGTATTATACTACGCTTCCGGATCAAAGACAGGATTTCCTCCTGCCCCGGATTTTGCAGTTAGTCTGACACAAGGCGGATACCGGAGATATCCGAATCAATGACCAGGGAATAGTTGGTGTAATATACCACAAAACCCGGAGCACCGCCGCCCGGTTTTTTCACATTTTTCTTTCGGGTATAGTCGATTTCCGCTTTCTGCTGCCCTCTGGCTTTGGAATAATAGGCGGCCAGTTTTCCTGCTTCTTCAAACGCACGGTCAGGTATTTCCTGGTCTTTATCGGCTTTCAGGATCACATGGGAGCCTGGCATGCCTTTGGCATGGAACCACCAGTCGCTGCCCTCTGCGAAGTGAAAGGTCAGAGCATCATTCTGATAGTTGTTTTTTCCCACATAGATGTCATATCCGTCGCTGCTTTGGTAGTGAAAAGGTTTGCTGGTGATCTTTGCTTTTTTTGTGCCGCCTTTTCTGCGGATATAGCCGCTTTCAATCAACTCTTCTTTGATCTGTACCAGATCGGCTTCTTTTAATGCAATATCCAGAGAAGCGGCAATGGATTCCAGATGATCTATTTCGGATTTCACCTTTTTGGTTAATTCAGACAGGGCTTCATAGGTCCGCTTCAGTTTTCCATATCTGTCAAAGTATTTTTTAGCGTTTTCCGACGGGGTCAGGAGCGGGTCAAGGGGAACGGTAATGGGCTCCTGGGTATAGAAATTTATGGCCTCCATTGTTTTGCTGCCAGGCGCCAGATCGTAGCCGTAGGTGTTTAAAAGCTCTCCATATATTTTATAGGTTTCCTTTTTCTCCGTGTCCTTGATCTGTTTTAACTGCAGGTCATATTTTTTGATGTTCCGTTCCAGAGCAGTCTGAACGATGCGGCGCAGATCGGCAGATTTCTGCCGTACATGGGTGATGGTGTTTTTTTCCGCATAATAGGCATGGAGCAGTTCGGAAACCGAAGAGTAGCTTTTTTGCGGGCTGTCTGCAAATGATGTCAGCGGTATGCAGGCATACTCTTTTGGCAGACCGTTTTCATATATGACGGCAGGGGAAAATATCCCTTTCTGTACCTGCCGCATCAGGGCATGAAAGACATTCCAGAGTCCGGTCAGTTCATGCGGCTCTAATGTCCGGGCAGGCCGGTCTGCATCGACTCCGGCCTGATAACACATCTCCTGTGCGATCAGGGGAGAGAGGCCGGTAAAAGTTGTATACAGCGCCCGAAAGACCGGTACCGCTTTAGTCGGCAGAACTGAATGAAATACTTCTTCGCTGGTGGTAAGCGGGTCGTATTTTTCCTGAGTCTGTGGGATGAAATAAGTCCTGCCGGGCAGTACTTCCCGGACAGAGCTTACCATGCCCGACACATGCTTGATGCTGTCTATGATCGTATCGGTTTCCTCACAGAAAATAAGATTGCTGTGTTTGCCCATCAGTTCGATGATCAATACTTTGGTACAGAGATCTCCCAGATCGTTCAGATGTTCGATGCGGATACGGACGATTCGTTCCAGCCCAGGCTGGCTGATGCTTAAGATCCTGCCGTTCTGGATGTATTTTCGCAGCAGCATGCAGAAATTGGGCGCAGTCAGAGGGCTGGACATGTTATCCGGGATCAGATAGAGCAGCGGCAGGGAGGCGCTGGCAGAAAGATAGAGTCTGCGCTGTTCGCCGCCGTTTCGTATGGTCAGCAGCAGAGCATCGGGCTGCGGTTGTGATATTTTTATGATACGTCCGCCGGCCAGGGCGGTATGCAGTTCTTTTGTGATACATGCAATGGTGATTCCGTCAAATGCCATAGTGGATTCCTTCTTTATTTATATTTGGCAGGGGCATAACAAAGCGATGACCGGGCCATGACCAAGGAGCGGTATCCGGCTGAAGATTGCACAAGACACAGTTCCAGCGGCTATCTTAGTATAACAGAAAAGAAACAAGCTGCACAGTATCTATTGCGAATTAAACAGAATTCTGATAAAATGTAAATAATTCCGCCTGTTCATATATTTATTTTGTCCCATAGAGGTGTTGTGTCAGAGTTTCTTTGGATGAAAGGGATAAAAGTTGTCCGGCGGAAGGTAACTGGAGTGAGAATCTATAAAGCGAAAGGGGAAAGTATTTATGAGATTCAAAAGAAGTTTGAGAATTCTGGCGGCCGGAGTTCTCACCGCGTTTGTGCTGGTGATATCCGGCGGAGCGGGAAAAGGAGCAGAGGTTGTCATGGCTGCGGGAGGCAGCATGAATGTGGCGGCTGCCATCAGCGGCGATCAGGTGAATGTAACAGCCAGCGCTGCCAGCGTACCTGCCAGTGATGACGGGATGCTTTATCTGTTTGCAGAGCCGATTTATTCTGATACCATTACCACCAGCGCGTTGGCCAGCGCACCGGCTGGGGGCAATGCTACATTTACCACACCGCTGAATGCCAACAGTGCGGATTCCCGTCTGTTTTCTAAGTTTATTGTGGCTGCAGTGCAGGGCGGACAGTATGTGCCTCTGAACACAGGCGCTTATATTGTTAATCCGGAAGCGATTGCCAACCATACAGTGGGAAGGACAAATGCAGGAAAGAAAGGACTCCTGATTGATCCTGCCAAACTTTCCGGCGGAGAGATGGTGGATCTGGGTGTGAAGCAGGCAATCTATAATATCCCGATTTCCAATATACTTGGGCCGACGACCAACGGCAGCTACCCTACCATCAATTACTCCTTCAACGGCAAGACCTATCAGTTTAACGGACTTGTAGTGGCTGAGTATGACAATATTTTCAAGACTATGTCGGATCGTGGGATTGCCATAACGGCTGCGCTTCTGAATAACAATGACGGAAGATTTCCGCAGATGATCCATCCGCTTGCCAGAGACGGTTCCCCGTGTCCGTATTATGCATTCAATACGGCAGAGCCGGAAGGCGTGGAGTATATCGCGGCAACCGCGTCCTTCCTTGCAGAGCGGTATTCCAATCAGGGACACGGCAAGGTGGACAACTGGGTGATTGGAAATGAAGTGACTGCAAGAGTGGAATGGAACTATATCAATATTCAGGATCTGAACGCATATGTGAATGAGTATGCAGAAGCCTTTCGTCTGTTCTACAATGGCATCAAGAGTAAAAATGCCAATGCCAATGTATATATCTGCATTGACCAGCAGTGGGACAGAAACAGAAAAGAGATTGGAAAATATGACAGCAAGGATCTGATTGATTCCTTTAATCTGAACATTGCCGCAGGCGGCAATATTGACTGGGGCCTTGCGTGCCATCCGATGCCTTTGCCTCTGACATGGGCACCTTACTGGTCAACAGGCGCTTATTATAAAAATCTTGTAAAACACAATGTGGGAAGCGCTTATGTTACGATGGAGAATATCGAAGTTCTGACCGATTATATGTGCAGACCGGAACTGCTTTCGCCCAATGGACAGGTGCGTTCCATCATTGCCAGCGAAGTGGGTTATACTTCTTCTCAGGGAGAGGATATGCAGGCGGCAGCGTTTGTACATGGCTATCTGCAGGCAGAAAATAATCAGCATATTGATGCGTTCATTCTGTCCAGAGAGACGGATGTGCCCGGAGAGATTGCACAGGGCCTTGCATTTGGTCTGACCAATGTGGACGGCAGCCCCAAGCTGATCTATGATTTTTACAAAAACATCGATACGGGCAATGCAGGCGCTTATACCGAGCAGGCAAAGGCGCTGATGGGAATCTCTGACTGGAGTCAGGTGATCACAGCCAGATAGGGGAAAGAAAAACATGAAAAAGAGGACGGCAGCGTGGATCGCAGGAATTGTCTGCGGAATATTCTGTTTGTTTGGCAGCGGATTGGAAGTGCAGGCAGAGGAAGACCAGGGGGCAGTCAGCATTGCTCCTTACACGGCATACCTGTCCATGAAAACAGAAACGGATGTACATATTATGCCCGGAACCTCCTGGGAGGCAATCGGCAGACTGCAGGAAGGGCAGCCTGCCATCGCCACCGGTAAGACAGACAATGGCTGGATACAGATTTACTATATAGGAATGACCGGCTATATTCCGGGAGATGTAGCGGAAGCCTATACGATTCCAGAACCTACCCTCTGGGGCAATATTTCCATCGAGGGAGAGATTAAGATCAATGCGCTGGGGGACAGCATCACTTACGGGGATAAGCTGTCGGACAGAGGTCTTGCCTTTCCGAATGTAGTCAGTGCCAGAACAGGAGCTGTGAAGCTGAACAATTACGGCTGGAACGGTTCCAGTGTGGCAGGTCCCCATCCCGACAGACTGATTGACCGTTATCCGTCGATGGACCGGGATGCCAACCTGATCCTTGTACTGGGCGGCACCAATGATTACGGGGAATTTAACAAAGCAGGAACACCTGTGGGAGCGCTGGGAGATCTGACACCGGATACTTTTTACGGCAGTCTGAATCTGATGATGTGTGGTCTGAAGCAGATGTATCCTGACGGAGAGATTGTCTTTATGACACCCCTGCGGCGTGTGGGATATATGCGGAGAAATCAGAATGGTTATTATCTGAATCAGTATGTATTTGCCATACAGGATATGGCGGCATTCTGGGGGATTCGTGTGATTGATCTGTTCAATGAGCCTGAGCTGGATTTTTCCAGCAGGCAGGCAGTGTACCTGGTGGACGGGCTGCATCCCAATGCGGCAGGACATGCGCTGCTGGGTGCCTGCGTTTATCGCAGGTTGTTTGAAAATCCTTATTAAATCTTCGGCTCTTTTTTGTATGTAAGGGACCGGAGTCTGACAGACACAGAAAATCAATTATGAAAAGGGAATGTTTGATGCTGCGGCATGGACATTCCCTTTTCTGATTCATACCAATAGAAAACACACTCTGAGAATGTTCTGTTGTTTTGTATACAGATAGGGAAAGGTGTTTTTAAGTAGAATTTTGTAATAAAAAAATGTTGGAAAAGAACAAATATTCTGGTACAATCTTACAAAGGATCGCGTTATAATAAGAATAGATTTGAGAAATGAGTTCTCCTGTATGGAGGAAGCGTATGGGGATCAGGCAGGGAGGAGTAGCGCATGGAAGCAGGAAAACTGATCAAGCCGCCGGTGGAGGTCAGATATGCACAGGAACTGGAAGCATTGCGGGCAGTGGATGACGGGATACGGCCGGAGAACTGGAAGATGTCACCCAGGGCTGTGAGGACGTTTATTCTGGGAAGCCGGGAACCGATTGAATACAATGGCAGATCATATCAGATTCAGAAAAAATATTTTGGAAATGATGCGCTGGTAGAGCGGTGTATTATTACATTGGCAGGCAATCGGGGCCTGATGCTGGTGGGAGAACCAGGCACGGCCAAGACGATGCTTTCGGAGCTGTTGTCGGCGGCTGTCAGCGGAGTCAGTACCAATACGATTCAGGGTACGGCAGGCACCACAGAGGACATGATTAAATATTCCTGGAACTATGCACTGCTTCTGGCCAAAGGGCCGGCGCGGGAAGCATTGGTTCCGGCGCCGTTGTACATAGGGATGGAAAAAGGGGTGATTACCAGATTTGAGGAAATTACCAGAACACCGGCAGAGATACAGGACAGTCTGATCAGTGTGCTCAGCGACAAGGTACTGAATGTACCGGAGCTGGAAGAGGATGGATTTTTGTTTGCCCGGCCGGGATTCAATGTAATCGGAACGGCGAATACAAGGGACAAAGGCGTCAATGAGATGAGCAGTGCGCTGAAACGCCGTTTTAATTTTGAGACTGTGATGCCGGTGCGGGAAGCAGCACTGGAAAAACAGATCATTCAGAATGAAGTGAACGCTCTGGCAGAAGAGGCTCATATACAGATGCAGGCAGACGAGGATGTGGCAGAGATTCTGGCTTCCACTTATCATGAGCTGCGGGAAGGAATATCTTCTTATGGACACAGAATTGATAAGCCTGCGGCGGTAATGAGTACGGCAGAGGCCGTTTCTGTCTATTATCAGACGATGATTACCGGCTATTATTATGGAAACGGCAGTATCAGCGTGGATGCCCTGGTACAGAATCTGGTAGGAGCCGTGTCCAAAGAAAACAAAGAGGATCTGGAAAAGGTAAAAGCCTATTTTAATACGGTGATCCGGGATAAGAGCAGCAAAGAGGGCGGGGTATGGAAACAATATTACGAAGCAAAGAAATGGTTGAAATAACATTTCTTCCGATCCGGCATCACAGCCCGGCCTGTGCCTGGCATGTGAAACAGGTGATAGAAGAGCTGCGTCCGGCTTTGCTTCTTGTGGAAGGACCCTGCAATGCCAATGAGCTGATTCCGCTCATGACGGATGAGGAGACAAAGGCGCCGTTTTCGGTATATTATTCTTACCGGGACAGGATGGGGCGTATTTCCGGGGAAAAAGGGCATTACAGATGCTATTATCCGTTTCTGGACTATTCGCCGGAGCTGGTGGCGCTGCGGGAAGGCGGGAAGCTGGGCATTGAGACGGCTTTTATTGATTTGCCTTATGCGGAGATCCTGGCTGCTACCAGACAGGGAAGGGGCTTGTTGCAGGATGTGGAGAAACCCAATTATAACGACGACTATCTGCTTTCCAGAAACAGATATCTGCAGCAGCTTTGTGAAAAAGCAGGCCTTCGCAGCTTTGATGAATTTTGGGAAAAATATTTTGAAATCAGAGGAATACGGGAAACCAGTGAAACCTGGTTTTCCCACTTGAGTACTTATTGTGAACTGGCCAGGAGGGACACGCCGCAGGAGGCGTTGGAGGCAGAGGGCTGTCTGGAACGGGAAGCCTTTATGGCGGCCCGGATTCTGGAGCATGCGAAAAGATTGTCTGTAAGAGGCGAAAAGGCAGGCAGTGATGCCTGCAGGCGGATTGTTGTGGTGACAGGCGGATTTCATACGGCGGGGCTGAAATCTCTTGTTTCCGGAGAGCAGAAATCAGATTTGCAGAAAAAACGGATCGGAGCGGAAGATCAGGAAGTATATATTATGCCCTATTCAATGGAGGCCGCGGATGCTTTAAACGGATATGCCAGCGGTATGCCCTGTCCCGGGTTTTATCAGAAGATATGGGAGGGATTGGAACCGGGCGCTTTTCCCTATCATGAAACAGTGTTGGATATGCTTGTGACGACAGGAAAGGCAGTGCGGAGAAAATCAGAGCTTTTATCTACTTATGATGAAATCTGTGCATTGCAGATGGCGGATGGCCTGGCTGCGCTGCGGGGAAAACCGGAACCGGGAGCATATGAGCTGAGAGATGCGGTGCTTTCGGCTTTTATCAAAGGAGAATGTAATCTGGCTACAGATCAGCCCCTTCGGATTCTGAAGGAACAGATGACGGGCAGGCAGATGGGAAAGCTGGGCAAAGATGCCGCCGTACCGCCAATTATATGTGATTTTGAGATTCAGTGTAAACGCTTTGGGATAAAGTCCCGCTCAGTCCTGGAATCAGAAGTGACATTGTCTTTGTTTGCTGTAGAAAAGCATCGATGTATGAGTATGTTTTTGCAGAGGGTGGTATTTTTGCAGACCGGATTTGCCAGAAGGATCAAAGGCCCCAATCTGCAGCAGAAAAAAGACCATAATCTGATCCGGGAGATTTGGAAATATAAATGGAATACACAGGTGTCGGCGGCTTTGATCGATGTTTCCGTATATGGGGGCACTGTCGAGGAGGCGGCGGTCAGTATGACAAAACAAAGGCTGCAGCAGGATATGGATGCGGGGACCGGAGCGATGCTGCTGACACAGGTGTTTGAAATGGGGCTGGAAGTACAGATGGAGCCGGTTTATCAGCGGGTACATGAATTGCTGCTGCAGGATGCTGATTTCTATTCTCTGACAAGGGCGCTGCAGTATTTTCTGGATATGCAGCGGCTGCAGGGCCTGTACAGAACACATTTGGAGTTGGATGGATTGACGATGATGTGCTGTCAGAAGCTGATTACATGTCTGCCCTCCATGACACGGATCAGGGATGAGGACAGTGAGAAGTGTATGAATGCATGCAAGCTGTTGTATCAGATAACCGGGCATGAATGCAGGAGCCTGCAGGAGATGTTTTTTGAAGCGTTGACCGTGATGGAACAGGATACCCAGCTGCATCCGGGCCTGGACGGATGCATCCACGGGATTCTCTATGGCAGCGGCAGAGAAACATCGGAAGATGCGGCGGGAGCCTGCCGCAGCTATCTGCTGGGGACCCATGAACAGCTTTTGAAAATTGCCCGGTTTTTCAGGGGCCTGTTTTTTACGGCGCGGGACCTTGTGTTTATCGGCAGTCAGTTTACCGGGATGCTGGATCATTTTCTGGGCAGTGTGGAAGGAACGGAATTTATGGAACTGCTGCCGGAGCTGCGTATGGCGTTTGGGTATTTCACACCGGGTGAGATTGACCGGATCGCTGAGATGGCGGCCGGGCTGCATGGAAAGACGGGGGAAGCGCTGCAAAGGGCCAAAGAGGTTCTGCCCGGATGGTATACGTATGGCAAAGAGCTGGATGCTTATGTGATGGCAATGTGGAAGGATTGAGCAATGACAGACGATCAGGAGGTTTTAAACAGGTGGCGGCTGATGCTGGGAAAGTATGCACAGGGACAGATCGGGTTTACGGAAAATAACCTGCGTTATCTGGAAATGGAAGATGTGCTGGACTATCTGTATGACCGGGAGTATGGGGAAGAACAGGATATCAGAAAAGACAGGACAGGCGGCCGGGACGGTTCCAGTCTTACGGTGCCTTCCTGGATAGAGAAAATCAGAAAGTTATTTCCCAGACAGACTGTGGAGATTATGGAGCGCCATGCACTGGAGCAGTATGGGATGAAAGAGCTTTTGACCGATCCGGAGGTGCTCAGGAAGATGGAGCCGAGTCAGGCGCTGTTAAAGACCATTCTGGAATTTAAACATATGATGAAGGGCGAAGTGCTGGCGTTGGCCAGGGAGATAGTCCGGAAGGTGGCGCAGGAGCTGATGGAGAAAATGGAACGGGATATGCGCCGACATCTGACCGGCAGACTGGATAAGAACTCCAGCAGTCCGGTGGCCTGTGCCCGGAATCTGGATATGAAAAAAACGATCCGTATGAATCTGAAGCATTATGATAAAGACAGCCAGCAGATGATTTTACAGGATGTGTATTTTCATTCCAGGCTGAAACGGTATCATAAGTGGCGGGTGATTATCTGTGTGGATGAAAGCGGATCCATGCTGGATTCCGTGATTCACAGTGCGGTTATGGCCGGGATATTTGCCAGACTGCCTATGCTGGAAACCAAATTGGTAATATTTGATACCAGCGTCGTGGATTTAAGCGGATATGTGGAGGATCCTGTGGAAACGCTGATGAGCATTCAGCTTGGCGGCGGTACCAATATTGCCGGAGCGTTGCAGTATTGTGAAGGATTGATCGAGTTTCCGGACCGCACATTGCTGATTCTGATTACGGACCTGTATGAGGGCGGCGGATACCAGAATCTTTATTCCGTCAGCAGAGGGATCATAGAGAGCGGCGCCAGACTGCTGGTCCTGACGGCGCTGGATATGGATGCAAAGCCTAACTATGATAAAAATGCGGCTGCGATGCTGGCCGGTATGGGGGCACATGTGGGGGCCATGACACCGGAGCAGCTTTCGGAGTGGATGGGGAAAATAATGGGATGAGGGATTTAAAACAGATATTGGCGGAGACAGATGAGGAATATCTGATCGGACTGTCCAATAAAGGCATTGTCAAACGGGCACATAAGGATATGGAAACGGTGGAGGCAAAGGTCTGCAGCGTAGCCGATGAAGCAAAAGTGCTGGTAGGATCAGAAACCGTAACAATATGCAGTCCATTGGGAGAGAGTAAATGTACCTGTCCTTCCAGAAGTATCTGCCGTCATGTGGTGCAGGCATTGCTTGTACTGAAGAAGGAGCTGGGAGATGGCGCCGGAAGCACAAAGCCAGAAGCGGGAACAAGTATAGATAGGACGTCTTTGGAAATCCAGGGAGATACAGAGGGGACTGACGGCGTGAACATACAGGCCGGAGCTGTGGAGGAAGCGGGCAGTGAAGCATCCCCGGCAGGAAACACGGTTCTCTGGCAGGAGATACGCTCCTTTTCTGTGCAGAAAGCCAGAAGGGTGATGGGAAGCCGGTATTTCCGGCAGTTTGCAGAGCAGGTTCAGGCAGGAGCCCGTCCAAAGATCCGGGAGACTTCCGTGATTACCGTACCGCTTCCCGGACAGGAATTTACGGTAAAACTCTTGTCCCCGCTTGACTATGCCAGTTGCACCTGTCATAAAAAAGAACTCTGTGCCCATAAAGCGGCTGCGATTTTATGGTGTCAGTATCAGGCCGGTATGCTGACGGCACAGGAACTGGAACAGGAAGCGCAGCAGCAGCCGGAATGGGATCCTGCACTGGTGAAAGAGGCGGCCGGATCGATGAAGAGATTTCTGGAAGTACTGCTGGATACGGGCCTGGCCAGAGCAGCGCCGGAAGTGATGCAGGATATGGAGCGGATGGCAATTATCGGTCACAATGCGGGTCTGGCCCGGTTTGAAAGCAGCTTCCGGGCGCTTCGGAAAACCTGCAGTAGTTACTTCAGGAGAGCGGCCTCTTTTCGGATTCAGGAATGGATCCGGCAGTTGACGGAGCTTTACGCAGTGGTATGCTTTGTACTGGAAGCCAGAGAGTCAGAGGAAATCGCCGCGTATGCGGGGAGCTTTCGCGGTCGGTATCAGGTGGCCGGAGAGCTGGCTCTGACAGGTATTGTACTGGAGTCTTTTGAAAGCAGATCCGGATACGCAGGGGAGACGGTTTATTTTCTGGATGAAAAGGAACAGAAGTGGTATACCTATACCAATGCCAGGCCGGTCTTTTATGAAGGGAGCCGCAGATTCCAGGGAAACGGCAAGAGTCAGGCTCCCTGGGGACTTTCGCTTACATTAGAAGAGCTGGCATCGGTCAGGATTTGTCTGAAAGGAGCCAGAGTGGACGAACGGGGAAGGCTTTCTGCATCCGGGGAGAGCAGAGCAGAGACGGCAGGTGGGCGGAAGTTTTCAAACGAGCTGCTGGCTTCCTGGTATTATGACGATTTTCTTACACTGTTTACCGAGCGGATCAGGGGAAGGGATACCGGAGAAGAAACGGGAGAGGCACAGGATGGTCTGCCGGAAAAGCGGCCGGAACTGGCTTTTGTCCGGCCTGCCGATTTCGGTGTGCCGGATTTTTCGGATACCAGGCAGTTGTTTACGCTGCCGCTTCTGGACCGGGCAGGCCGGGAACTGATCGTGGAGGTAGCCTATTCGAAACGGGAATCAGATACCATACGCTATTTGGAACGGTATATCAAAAAGTGGCGCCGGGATCTGTCGGATGCAGAGAAAGCGGAACGAAAACCTCCCTGTTTTCTGGGGAAAATTTATTTAAAGAACGGCAGGATCCATATGTATCCCCTGGCTTTGTTTGAGGAAAAGGAGATGGCAGAGGTGTCGGGGATACAGCAGGATGGGCAGATTACATATCCGCAGATGGACGTAGGAGGGGTGTCGGCTGTCCGGGAAGTGACAAAAGAAGCGGCCGGGCTGATGGAAGAACTCTGTCAGAGCGGACTGAATACCGTCCACGACGATACTTTGGAGGCGCTTGGAAAAATGAAGGATACGGCAGAGGCATACGGACTGACTGGTTTGTCGGAAATGGTAACGGCTCTGTGGGAGGCAATTTCCATGCGCAGACACAGGACACGGACAGAAGAGGACGATGCAGCGGCGCTGTATGGGAAGATAAACAGATATCTGTATCTTTGCGGGCAGAAGATACGATGGGATGAAGCCTATGAATATTACAGAGGAGGAACAGGATTATGATGCAGCCGCAGGACATTCAAATGCGGAAAATGATGGAGCTTTTGGAAAGCTTACACTTGCCGGAACAGGAAAGCGAAATGGTACAGGATTATCTGACGGGAGAGGGAGAGGCGCCGGAAAAGCTGGGCTTTCAGGATTTGTCTGCGTTGCCTGACCATGTCAGGAGGCAGTTTTCAGCGTTCTTCCGTACTCTGGTAAACAGAGGCAGGACGAAAGAGGCACAGAGGCTGTTTGCAGTGCTGTTTGCAGTGGGAAAATCCACCATGAGCAGCCTGATTCCTTCGGATGTACTGGCATATAAAAATGATGCGCAGGAGATTTTCCCGGCAGACCAGACCATATCCATTCTGGCAGAGAACGTGGGGGAGAGCCAGTTCTGGATCAGGACCCTGATGATGGAGCGTCTGAAAAAACTTGCCGGAGGGGATCCGGCACAGATCAGAAAGGCTATGACCCATCATAAAAGCAGTCCGGACAATGGATTGTTGATTTTGTATACGGCATATTTCTGGGTAAAATATCCGGATGCAAGATTTCGGGAAGAGTCTGTCAGGACAGGAGGCGAAAAGTCCGGAGGAACGCTGCTGCAGTCAATGACGAAACTGTTTGGAACGGGAAACCGCAGTATGATTTTTACTGTGGTTGAGGAGGACAGGAAACTGCTGACTGCTTATGAGGATTTGATTGTGGACAGTCTGGAAAACCTGTTTTCCAAAGGGATTGCCCAGGCGGAGCTAAATATGATAACAGATGCTATCAATCGTGATAAGGTGACCGATGAAGTGAGAGCGATGGCCCGGAAACAAAGATTCAGTCCGTTTTTGATGAGGCTTTTGTGCGGCTGTGCATTTGGAAATTTTACACTGTCCCTGCGTCTGAAAAATGTGGTTTCTGTCTGTCTGGCTGTGGATGAGAAGGCAGCGCTGACTGCAATGGACGAAATGGATCTGCGCTATGATCTGCGGGGAAGAGGCGTCTGCTTTGACCAGGTGTTTGGAATGGATACGAAATGGTATATCGGGTGGGCGGCAAACAAAAAGGTCAAGAATCTTTTGGCCGGGCAGTTTATGATGTACCGGGATGTTTTTCTGGAGTGTTATCAGGAGGCGGATCTGGGAACTGCCGCGCTTTTGCTGGAAATCATCAAAAGCAAGGACGATGCGCTCTATCATGAATTGATCCGCAAAGGCAAAGAGACGCGGCAGGAGCAGATCGTCAAGGTACTCTGTCCGGATTCCATACAGTCCTGCAGGGACGGAGAGGCGTATCTGATGGGAAGAAGCGATGTGGAAAGTCTGTATCCTCTGGCAGAGCAGTTTGCGGGGCGTTCCTGGTATGCCGGAACAGGGGAGTATCAGGCGATGCAGCAGTATGCGGAGAGCTATGGACAGGATGATTTTTACCGACGCTGTCTGGTTATGATCGTTTTCCGGGAGGCGGCCTATGCATTTCATCATCTTTTGACAGAACGGGGAGAAATCAAGAAAGAAAAAGTGAAACTGGTGTTCCGGATGCTGCAGCAGGAAAAACTGGATATGACTCGCCAGTTAAAAGCGGCCATGCTGATACAGGAAGTTCTGACTTATCGAAAGTCTGTGCTGACAGAAGAGATGAAACCGATTTTCCGCGGATATCTGAAAGAAAACAGACAGGAGTTGTTGACCGCTTTCAGGGAAGCGGACGCATCGGGCCGGTGTTTTGCTCTGGAAGTATTGGAGCTGGACGGGGAAGAAAACAGAGAAGAGATTCTTTCCTACAGTAAGGACAGTTCCAAACAGGTACGGGAGAGACTTTTGGAGATCCTGAAGAATCATCGGGAATGGGAGACGGGTGTGCTTGCACTGCTGGCTTCTAAAAAAGCCGCAGAACGGGAGGCAGCAGTTCGCACTCTGCTGACCTGGGATGAAGAGGGCTATAAAAAGACCTTGCAGGAAGTGTATGAAAAAGAAAAAAACGGAAAGGTGCGGGCGCTTCTGGAGGGATTGTTTACCGACGGAAAGAGCGCTGCAAAAGAGCTTTCTCAGGCGGATATTGTAAAGGCTGTGCACCGGGGCGGAAAAAAGCGTACATTGGCCTGGGCTTATCAGACCCCTTTTTCTGCTGTTGCCCGAAAGGACGGGCAGCCGGCGGAAGAAGAGTATCTGCAGGCGATTCTGCTCTGTTATGCGTCGATGGGAAAGCCGGGGGTGAGCCAGGAAGCGAAACTGCTGGCAGAGGCGCTTTCGGAAGCCGATCTTGCCGTATATATGGGAGAACTGTTTGACAAATGGCTGGAAGCAGGTGCGGAAGCAAAGAAACGATGGGTGCTCTATGCGGTATCGATTCATGGCGGATCGGAAATTATCAGTAAACTGCACCATCAGATTCAGGAATGGCCGGCACATTCCAGAGGCGCCATTGCGTCGGATGCGGTTTGTGCATTGGCGCTGAATCCACTGCCGCAGGCGCTTCTGATTGTGGACGGGATTGCCAGGAAATTTAAGTTCAGACAGGTAAAAGCGGCTGCGGGATCTGCACTGGAGTTTGCGGCGTCTCAGTTGGGCCTTTCCAGGGAAGAGCTGGCTGATAAGATTGTCCCGGATCTTGGCTTTGATGAGAGGATGCAGAGAATCTTTGACTATGGAGAGCGCAAGTTTACGGTTACGATTACGCCGTCTCTGGAAATAGAGATATTTGACGAAAGCGGCAAAAAGTTAAAGAATATGCCGGCGCCGGGAAAACGGGATCAGGAAGAGGTGGCAAAAGCATCCTATGATGCCTTTAAAGAAATGAAAAAACAGATGAAGGCTACGGTATCCAGTCAGAAAACCCGGCTGGAGTTGGCGCTGTCCGTAGGCAGAGAGTGGGAGATCTCTGCCTGGAAGGAACTGTTTGTACAGAATCCTATCATGCATCAGTTTGCCATCGGGCTGATCTGGGGTATCTATGAAAATCACAGTCTGCAGCAGAGTTTTCGCTATATGGAAGATGGTTCGTTCAATACAGAGGAGGAAGAGGAGTTTACACTGCCGGATTCGGGCCGGATCGGCCTGGTGCATCCGATCGAACTTTCGGATGAATCCTGTGCTGCCTGGAAAGAACAGTTGGAGGACTATGAGATTACCCAGCCTGTTGAGCAGCTTTCCCGCAGTGTATACCGCAGGACAAAAGAAGAGGCTGCCGGAAAGACACTGGAGCGTTTCGGCGGTATCGTGGTCAATGACCTTTCGCTGAGCGGTAAACTGACGGCGCTGGGCTGGTATCGTGGTTCGGTGCTGGACGGAGGCGGATTTTATACGTATTATCGTGAAGATCCGGAAAACAGTATGGGAGCAGAGCTGCATTTCTCAGGCAGTTATGTAGGCGGGCTCAATGAGGATGTGACTATTTACAATATAATATTTTATCCGGCAGGCAGTGTGCAGCATGGCAGTTATGTATACGATGAGGCAGATGATAAAAAAGCATATCTTCTGTCAGAGGTGCCGGAACGATATTTCAGTGAAGTGATCTGGCAGATAACCAAAGCGACTGCAACCAGCACAAATAAAAATGAAAACTGGAAAACAGAGATGAAGGGGAAAAGTTGTTAATTTATGAATTAATTTATCTGGCCGCAGAGAAAGGCAAGCTCTGCGGCCAGATAAATAATGCCTGTTATTTATGATAATAAAAGATTCGCCAGGCGTATTTTCCATTGTTTCATGGGATTAAATATAGTCCCTGACGAGATGTACCAGAATATGCCGGCCTAATATCTCACTTCCCAGATCGTCCGGATGGATGTCATCCTTAAAAAAGGCATTTCTTATCTTGGTATCCCCGCTGTCCATAAATCCCTCTTCGTACAGGTTGATCACATGAAAATCATATTTTTGGGCCAGCTCGATCTGTACATCGGCATAATCCTGCCAGTTTTCATTGACAAACTCCTTGTAGTCCTCCATTTTGTTGGGATAGGTGATGACCACATGGACATCCGCATGCGGATACAGCTTGTCTATCTGCCGGAAAGTCTGGTAAATGTCGCCGCAATAGGTGCCTTCTTCCAGCTCTTCCAGAGAACCGAAGTTTTCCGAGCCTGCAAACAAATCGTTGATGCCTGCGAACAGGACGATAATGTCTGCATCTTTTGGGATATCCGTATAGCGGTG
Organism: Lachnospiraceae bacterium; assembly: GCA_009774625.1. Lineage (GTDB taxonomy): Bacteria > Bacillota > Clostridia > Lachnospirales > Lachnospiraceae > VSOB01. The sequence goes on along the minus strand of VSOB01000004.1, from coordinate 26,378 downwards.
GACAAGGGCATCGTCGTTATCATTTCCTTCAAAAGGGGCACCCCCGATCCCCAGATTGATAATCCGGGCGGAAGTATATTTGGAAATAAAATTCGTATAGTCCAGACCGCTGCCGTCCGGTGTCAGAGTGCCGCCGTTTCCGGCAGTGATGCTGTCGCCCAGAAAGACGATTTTTTTATCATGGAGTGGATCTCCACAAAAGTTCAGAATAAAGGAGTCGATCTGATCAATGGTTTTTGTCTTTTTAAAACGGTCTTTGATCTGATAGGCTTCTTCCAGTTCTTCATATTTTTCTTCGATCATTTCTTCTATTTCCGACTGGGAATATATAATTTCGGAAGGGTAATTGCCTTTCAGGGAGGGCTTATCTTCATCCTTTTCTTTTGTTTCTTTTTCGTCTGCTTCTTCGTCGGAATCGTCCTCTGCCTGTGTATCTTCTGTTTCAGAATCATCGTCAAACAGACTGTCAGATACATCTTCCTCAGTTTGATCTGAAAGCATTTCCCAGGAGAAACCTTCGTTGGCATGGCTGGAAACCGGTGCGCAGAGTATACCGAGACACAGGAAAAAGCTGAATACCTGTAATTTTTTCATGATCACACCTCCTTTTACTGTTAGTATCGTACATCATTTTGCAGAAATATGCAAATATCCTGAAAAGAATGGTTGCATTTTTGCCGAGTATAAGTTATTATGTAGCATGCTACTAAAAGGAGGTGTACTCATTGCATGAACATAATGTAGGATTGCATCTGAAAAAAATCAGCAATCTGCTGGAACGGGGAAAGAATCATGATTTGAAGCTGTATGGCCTGACGGGTACCCAGATGGAGGTACTGGAATATCTTCATGACAGACCGGCGGGGGAGCGTACGGTAACAGGCATTGCCGCATTTTTTGATGTGAAACATACCAGCGTATTGCATGTCGTGAAAGTATTGGAAAAAAAGCAACTGATCAGCCGGGAGGAAAAACAGCAGGGCAGCCGTCTGAGGCAGATTGTTCTGACGCAGACAGGAGAAGGGCTGATGCAGGAAATAGACAGATGTAAATCCGAAGCAGAACGGGTTATGCTGCTGGGGATGACAGAAGAGGAGCAGCAGACACTGCTGCGTCTCCTGGAGCGGCTCTATCGGAATCTGAAGTACGGAGAAGCCCGTCTGGAAAAAAGAAAGGAGAGTTTGTGAAGATGAAAAACAATACCACAGAAGTGTTTCGGGATGCACCGGTTCCACAGGCGGTGCTGCGCAATATCATACCGTCCATTGTCAGCATGATTATGGTGCTGCTTTATAATCTGGCGGATACCTTTTTTATCGGGAAAACAAAGGATGCCTATATGGTGGCAGCCGTTTCGGTTGCGACTCCGGCTTTTTTGTTTTTTATGGCGGTGGGTATGCTGTTCGGTATCGGCGGCACTTCTCTGATTTCCAGAATGCTGGGAGAGGGGAATGAAGAAAAAGCCAGACAGACCTCATCTTTTTGTTTCTGGACAGGGTTGGTCATCGGTATCTTATCCATGATACTGATCTGGATATTTGTCCGGCCGATCTGCCGGATGATCGGGGCCAGTGAGGATACTGCCGGCTATGCTTCTCAGTATCTGAGCATCGTATCTGCCGGCATACCCTTTCTGATTTTAAGTAACAGTTTCAGCAATATTATCCGGGCGGAAGGCAATGCGGGAGTGGCCATGAAGGGTATGGTGTTTGGAAATCTGCTCAATATTGTGCTGGATCCCATTCTGATATTGGGACTGCACTGGAATGTGGCAGGGGCGGCCATTGCCACTACACTGAGCAATGTGATTTCAGCGCTGTTCTATATCCGGCATCTGCTTTCCCAAAAGAGCATACTGTCTCTGCGGCCGAAAGAATATCGGGTTCGGGGCGGTATTGCGGCCGGGGTGTTTGCCATCGGTATTCCCGCTTCGCTGAACAGTATATTGATGAGCACATCCAATATTCTTGTCAATAATATGATGGCAGGCTATGGCGATATGGCAGTGGCAGGACTGGGAGTGGCCATGAAGGTAAATATGATCGTGGTGATGCTGCTGATCGGTCTGGGAACCGGGATACAGCCTTTGCTGGGATACTGCTATGGGGCAGGAAATGGGAAACGGTATATGGAAGTGCTGAGGTTTTCACTTTGCCTTGCTTTTGGCATGAGTGTGGTTATGACAATCATCTGTTATCTGGGCGCGGGGCCTTTGGTAACAGCCTTTCTGGACAATGCGGATGCATTTGGTTTCGGGATGTCCTTTTCCAGGATCTATATTCTGTCCGGGCCTGTTATGGGAATTCTGTTTGTGCTGATCAATGCCATTCAGGCCACAGGGGCGGCGCTTCCTGCGCTTGTTTTGTCAGTAAGCCGGCAGGGGCTTTTGTATATACCGATTCTCTTTGCCTTTCACAGAATCCTGCAGTCGGCCCAGACACTGGCGCTGGCCCAGCCTGTAACGGATTACCTTTCCACAGTGCTGGCCCTGGTTTTGTTTGTGATAACATGGCGCAGATATATCAAAGGCAGGGAAATGGCTTATCTTGACGCATAAAGATTCTTGCATTATAATAAAGAAATGACAGGCTTTACCGGTCAAAATACCCGAATCGGAAAGGGAAGCTGCAAACATGATAAAGAGTATGACGGGCTTTGGAAGATGCGAAATTGCGGAAGCGGAACACAAGTTTACTGTGGAGATGAAAGCAGTCAATCACAGGTATCTGGACGTGAACCTCAAGATGCCCAAGAAACTGAATTTTTTTGAGTCCGCCATCAGAAGTCTGCTCAAAGGCTACATCGAGCGGGGCAAGGTGGATATTTACATTACGTATGAAGATTTTACGGAAGGCAATGTATCTGTCAGATACAACCGGGATGTGGCGGCGGCTTATATGAAGTATCTGACACAGATGGCGGAAGAGTTTTCTCTGGAAAATGATATCCGGGTCTCTACTCTGTCCAGATATCCGGAAGTATTTGCGATGGAAGAGCAGACAATGGATGAAAAGGAGCTTTGGAAGGGGCTGGAAAAGGCTGTCTGCGGCGCGGCAGAGAAATTTGTGGAGACAAGGATCGCGGAGGGCAGTAATCTCCGTGAGGATCTGCTGGGTAAACTGAACAGGATGCTGGAGTATGTGGACTTTATTACGGAGCGTTCTCCGCTGATCATTTCCAGATACAGGGAAAAACTGAGGGAGAAGATTCAGGAGCTGTTGGAGGATACCCGTATGGAAGAATCCAGGCTCCTTACAGAAGTGACGATTTTTGCGGATAAAGTATGCGTGGACGAAGAGCTGGTAAGGCTCAGAAGCCATATTGCACAGACAAAGGAAGCGCTGGTCGCCGGAGGCAGCGTGGGGCGCAAGCTGGATTTTATTGCACAGGAAATGAACCGGGAGGCCAATACCATACTTTCCAAGACCACGGATCTGGAGATTTCCGGCTGTGCCATCGAACTGAAAACCGAAATCGAAAAAGTCCGTGAGCAGATACAGAATATTGAATAAAGACGGCTGCAAGCGCAGGCGGCCGGATGGAGAATGGGATTGAATCGCTTAATTCACGTAGGATTTGGAAATATTGTAAATACGGATAAAATGATAGCAATTGTGACGCCGGATTCCGCTCCGGTCAAGCGTCTGGTGCAGAAGGCCAGAGAGAGCGGCACCGCGGTGGATGCCACACAGGGCAGAAAGACCAAGGCGGTGCTTGTAATGGAAAACGGACAGATCGTCCTGTCGGCGCTTCTGCCGGAGACGATTGCAGGCAGAGCACAGGTAGAAAAGGTGGAAGAGGATGAGGCATAAGGGAATTTTGGTAGTGGTATCCGGGTTTTCCGGCGCAGGCAAGGGAACGCTTATGAAACAGCTTGTCAGGACATATGATACCTATGCCCTGTCGGTTTCCATGACAACGAGAGCGCCCAGACCGGGAGAGACGGACGGCAAAGAGTACTTTTTTGTCTCACAGGAGGCTTTTGAAGAGAAAATCCGGGGAAACGGACTGATTGAATATGCCCGGTACTGCGACCATTATTATGGCACCCCCAGAGAGTATGTGGAAAAGCAGTTACAAAGCGGCCGGGATGTGATTCTGGAAATTGAGATACAGGGTGCACAGAAGATCAGGGAGCAGTTTCCGTCCGCCCTGCTTTTGTTTGTAACCCCGCCCAGTATCCGGGAGCTGCGCCGCAGGTTGTCAGGCAGGGGGACAGAAACGGAAGAAGTGATAGCGGCACGGCTTGTCCGTGCACAGGCAGAGGCGGAAGGGATCGGGCAGTATGATTATCTGGTGATCAATGACGATCTGGATGTCTGTGTCAAAGAGATGCATATGCTGATCCAGGGGGCGCACCGCGCCACGAACCGAAATAAAGAATTGATAGAAACGATCAGGACCCAGTTGCAGGAACTGGCGAAAGGAGAATAATCATGTTACATCCATCTTATTCCGACCTGATGAGGGTCGTAAACAGCGAGGTTGAAGAAGGAGAAGCACCGGTGGTAAACAGCAGGTATTCTATCGTTATGGCGGCTTCCAAGCGTGCCAGACAGTTGATTTCCGGAGAGGATGCCTATGTAAATTCCGACAATAAAAAACCTCTTTCCACCGCGATAGAAGAGCTGAACAATTCTGAAATCAAGATTCTGAACGAAGAGGAATAAAAGACGGAAGTGATGAAGGTATTATTTGTGTCCCTGGGATGCGATAAAAATCTGGTGGATTCAGAGGTTATGCTTGCCGCACTTGGCCGCAGCGGTTATGCGTTTACCCAGGAGCGGGAAGAAGCGGATATTGCTGTTGTCAATACATGCTGTTTTATCAATGATGCAAAGGAAGAAAGCATTCAGGCCATACTGGAAACGGCAAAACTGAAAGAGAATGGACGGCTGAAAGTGCTGGTAGTGGCAGGCTGTCTGGCCCAGAGGTATCAGGAGGAGATACAGAAAGAGATAGAAGAGGTGGATGCCGTTGTGGGAACGGCTGCCATAGATACGCTGCCCCAGGTAATCGGGGATGTGCTGGAGGGAAAGCGCCGGAATTGCTTTTTGCCGCTTACCACGCCTCAGGGACCGCATAAGGACGGACGTTTTCTTACCACCGGCGGTCATTATGCCTATCTGAAAATCGCAGAAGGCTGCGACAAGCACTGCACATATTGCATTATTCCCAGGATACGCGGCCGGTATCGGAGTGTTCCGATGGAGGCGCTGATCTCAGAGGCGGAAGAGCTGGCAGAGGGCGGTGTGAAAGAGCTGATTGTGGTGGCACAGGAGACAACGCTTTACGGTATGGATTTGTATGGGGAAAAGAGACTGCCCGGGCTACTGCATGCCCTGTGCCGGATCGAAGGGCTGGAATGGATTCGGATTTTGTACTGTTATCCGGAGGAGATTACAAAGGAGCTGATACAGACCATCAAAGAGGAACCGAAAATCTGTCATTATCTGGATCTGCCCATTCAGCATGCCAGCGACACTGTGCTGGGGAGGATGGGGCGGAGGACCACCCAGAAGGAGCTGAGGGAGATCATCGGAAGGCTGCGCAGAGAGATTCCTGATATTTGTCTGCGGACCACATTGATTACCGGATTTCCACAGGAAAGCCAGGAAGATTTTGAAGAGCTGTACCGGTTTGTCAATGAGATGGAATTTGACCGTCTGGGGATTTTTACCTATTCTCCGGAGGAAGGAACGCCGGCGGCCGGGATGGAAGGACAGATACCGGAAGCGGTCAGGGAGGCACGGCGGGCGGAGTTGATGGAACTGCAGCAGGCCGTGGCATTTGACAAAGCGGAAGAGACTGCAGAGAGGCATCCTGTTCTGGAGGCTTTTGTGGAAGGCAGGCTGCCGGAAGAGGACGTTTATATAGCACGAACCTATAAGGATGCGCCGGAGGTGGACGGACTTTTGTTTTTCCGTTCAGACAGGGAGCTGATAAGCGGGATGTTTGTCAGAGTGAAGGTCACCGGTTCCCGCGACTATGATTTGACAGGAGAGATAGATGATGAATTTGCCGAATAAGCTGACCATGCTGCGTGTGGTACTGATTCCTTTTTTTGTGGTGTTTATGCTGTGTCAGACAACGGAAGGTACGTACAAATGGATTGCACTCGGCATTTTTATAACTGCCAGCCTGACGGATCTGCTGGACGGCAAGATTGCCAGAAAATATAATCTGGTCACCAATTTCGGGAAACTGATGGATCCTTTGGCCGATAAGATGCTGGTCAGTGCGGCACTGATCTGTCTGACGGCGCTGGGCAGGCTTGCAGCATGGATCGTTATCGTGATCATCAGCCGGGAGTTTATTATCAGCGGACTGCGACAGATTGCTGCGGATAACGGCATTGTCATTGCGGCAAGTTATTGGGGAAAATATAAAACCACATTTCAGATGCTTATGATCTGCCTTTTAATTGCCGGGATAGAAGCGCTGCATCTGCTCACAGTGATTGTAACCTGGGCTGCTGTAATACTGACAATTGTGTCATTAATCGACTATATGATAAAAAACCGCCAGGTATTTATGGAGGACAAATAAGATGACCGTAGAACTGATATCGGTAGGGACAGAGCTGTTGCTTGGGAATATTGTAAATACCAATGCCGCTTATCTGGCGGAGCAGTGTGCCATGTTGGGGCTTTCCTGTTTTTACCAGACTGTTGTGGGGGACAATGAAGAACGTTTGACGGAAACACTGAAAACGGCGCTGGAGCGTTCCGATGTGATCCTGCTTTCGGGTGGGCTGGGGCCGACCCAGGACGATCTGACGAAGGAAACTGCGGCAGAGGTACTGGGCAGAAAGCTGTATATGGACGAATCTTCCAAAAAGCGGCTGCAGGAATTTTTTGCCCGGCGGAAAATGGAAATCACAGAAAATAACTGGAAACAGGCTATGGTACCGGAAGGCGCCATAGTGCTTGCCAATGAGAATGGTACGGCGCCGGGGATCATTATGGAGGAAGGCGGAAAACGGCTGATCTTACTGCCGGGCCCTCCGGGAGAGCTGATTCCTATGTTTGAAAGCGCTGTATTTCCCTATCTTGCCAAAGCGCAGCCGGGAGTGATTTATTCTCAGACCGTAAAGCTCTGCGGCATCGGCGAAAGCAAGGCGGAGACCATGGCGGCGGATCTGATCGCAAAGCAGAAAAATCCTACGATTGCACCATATGCCAAGGTGGGAGAGGTGCATCTGCGGATTACGGCAAAGGCATCTGTGGAAAAAGAGGCCAAGAAGCTGATTAAACCGGTGGTAAAAGAACTGAAAAACCGGTTTGGGATGAGTGTATATACGACGGACGAGCGGGTGACGCTGGAGCAGGCGGTGGTGGATCTTTTGCTGGCCAATCATCTGACAGTGACGACGGCAGAATCCTGCACAGGAGGGCTTTTGTCTGCCAGACTGACCAGTGTGCCCGGTGTTTCAGAGGTGTTTAAATCAGGGCAGGTCACATATTCCAACAAAGCAAAGCATAAGCTGTTGGGCGTTAAAAAACCGTCTCTTGATAAATATGGAGCGGTCAGCGAGAATGTGGCCAAAGAAATGGCAAAAGGAGCGGCCGCGGCATCCAAGGCAGATGTGGCGGTGGCCATAACCGGAATCGCCGGACCGGACGGCGGCAGTTCGGCAAAGCCGGTGGGACTTGTCTATATAGCCTGCAATGTATGCGGTAAAACAAAGGTAAAATCCTATCATTTTTCCGGAAACCGCAGCAAAGTAAGAGAAAACAGTGTGGTGGCAGCGCTGACACTGATGCGCCAGTGTATTCTGGAATATTACAGTGAAGTAACATTCCGGTAAATCAGAAGGCGCCAAAGCGAAAATTATGGTTCAAATGGGCTGGGGTTGTCCGTTTGAGGCATTGGGAGGCAGAGTATGAATCATCAAACGGAAGAAAATTACAGCTTTTGTCCGAAGTGCGGTTCTCTGATGGAGAACGGTGTTTGTCCGGAGTGCGCAAAGCAGCAGGAACAGGGAGTCTATTCTTCTCAGAATTTTCCCAGGGTGTTCCCGGAGCAGCCGGAGACTTCAGGGGTTCCTGCTGCAAATCAGCAGCAGCCCGGACAGTATCAGCAGGAGGCATATCAGGGTCTGTCAGGTCAGTACCCACAGGGTACATATCAGGGTCAGCCGGGCCAGTATGCACAGAATGGGGGTACATATCAGGGTCAGCCCGGTCAGTATCCTCAGAGCGGGTATCAGGATCAGGGAGGCCAGTATCAGCAGGGAATGTACCAGGGATCATACTATGGCCAGTATGCCCAGGGCGGGTATCAGGGTCAGCCGGGAATGTATCCGGGGTCCGGTTATGGACAGCCGATGGGGCAGAATGCGGGTTTTCAGCCCTATGGAAAGCCGGAAAAGAAAAAAAATATCTGGTTGACATTGGGGATCGTTGCGGCGGTTGTAATTGTCATATTGATGATAGTGGGCAGCTTTTTCTATGGTTATTTTTTTATGAAAATGGCAAGCATGAGTCCGTATTTTTATGAAGACTCCTACGATTTTAATGAAAACAGAAACCGGGGCAGCGACGATGAGTATGTCTATGGCGGCTATGATGAGGACGACGATGAGGACTACTATACACCGTCTCCGGATGATGTATATTACTATGGTCCCTGTGATGCCATTGATGAGGATGTGGACTACTCTTTTGTCACCAAGTCCTATACCAATGAGGACCCGGACAACGATATCGATGTGGTGATCAATTATTTTCAACTGAAAGGTGACAGCATTCCCAACATAGATCAGTTGAATGAGGCGCTGGAAACAGTAGCGCTTTATTATGCGATGGATTTTCCGCGGTATTCTTCCTATGCGGAGTATGGAGAGAGTTATACGGTTTATATTACTTCTTATGTGACTTATAATGATGCGGATATGATCAGCATTGTACTGGATGAATATATAATGGTGGATGACAGATATCATGTGGATTTGTATCCGATAAATATTGATATCAAAAACGGTGTGATCCTGGACAATGACAGTCTGCTGCAGATTGATACGGCATTTGCAGAAGAGTTCCGGGAAAGAAATGACGAACAGAACGGGCCTGTGGAGTATCTGGATGCGCTGTCGGACGAGGAGCTGGCACAGTCCCTTCAGGACCGGGACAGCATGATTGCCTATTATACACCTCTGGGCATGGAAATTGGCCTGAACTATGACGGCGCCGGTTCCAGCGGCTGGGTCACGGTTACCTATAAGGATTATGAGAAATATCTGTCTAAATTCTGAGAACATTTACAAAAAAACGGGATGCAGGGAAGTCAGCGGCCCTGTGTCCCGGATAAAGCAAGTCTGCTGTCGCCGGGTTTTGGCGCCTGGGGCAGTCCCTGTATTCGATGGATTCGTTTCCCTCCCCATTTTTGGGATTTGGTCATCAAACCTGTTTCAATAAAAAACACTTAAAAAAGAATTGACAAAAGCGAACAAATGTTTTATTCTGTTATCAGAACAAATGTTCTGAAGAAGCGTAAGGAGAGTTCATAGCATGGAAAAAGAAGATAAATTAAAAGCATTGGATGCCGCACTGAGCCAGATTGAGCGTCAGTTTGGAAAGGGGACAGTGATGAAACTGGGAGATCCCAGTACACAGATGAATGTGGAGACGATTCCCACAGGTTCATTGAGTCTGGACATTGCACTGGGTCTGGGCGGGATACCCAAGGGCAGGATTGTGGAAATCTATGGACCGGAGTCCAGCGGTAAGACCACAGTTACCTTACATATGGTGGCAGAGGTGCAGAAGCAGGGCGGGATTGCAGGATTTATTGATGCAGAGCATGCACTGGATCCCGTTTATGCCAAAAATATAGGAGTTGATATCGACAATCTTTATATTTCCCAGCCGGATAACGGGGAACAGGCTATGGAGATTACGGAAACCATGGTCCGTTCCGGGGCAATTGATATTATCGTTGTGGATTCGGTGGCCGCATTGGTTCCCAAGGCGGAGATTGACGGTGATATGGGAGACAGCCATGTGGGCCTGCAGGCCAGACTGATGTCCCAGGCCCTTCGTAAGCTGACGGCAGTTATCAGCAAATCCAATTGTACCGTGGTATTTATCAATCAGCTTCGTGAAAAGATCGGCGTCATGTTCGGCAATCCGGAGACTACCACCGGAGGCCGGGCGTTAAAATTTTATTCCTCTGTCCGTCTGGATGTGAGAAAAATTGATACATTGAAGCAGAGCGGAGAAGTGATCGGCAACCGGACCAGAGTCAAGGTGGTGAAAAATAAGATTGCCCCTCCTTTTAAAGAGGCGGAATTTGACATTATGTTCGGACAGGGAATTTCCAAAGAAGGAGATATTCTGGATCTGGCGGCAGGATGCAGCATTATCAATAAGAGCGGTGCATGGTATGCCTATGAGAGCAGCAAGATCGGTCAGGGACGGGAAAACGCCAAGCAGTATCTGAAAGACAATCCGGAGATCTGTGCGGAAGTGGAAAACAGAGTCAGAGAGCATTACGGCCTGAATGGCAAACCTCCGGCAGAAGAAGAGGCAGCCGGTAAAAAAGAAGCTGTGGGCAAAAAGCCAGCAGAGAAAAAGAGCGCAGCAGAGAAGAAAGAGGCTTCGGACAAAGGAGCCGCTGCAGAAAAAAAGGAAAGTAAGTAGTGGGAATGACTGTTACCAGAGTGGAAGCTATTTCAAAATCCAGAAGCAGAGTCTTTTTGGATGAGCAGTTTGCCTTTGTGTTATACAAAGGCGAACTGCGTAAATATCAGGTAGAAGAAGGAAAGGAAGTAAGTGACGAGATTTTGGAAGAGCTGCGGACACAGGTGCTTCCCAGGCGTGCAAAACTGCGTGCCATGAATCTTCTGAAAAACAGACAGTATACAGAAAAGCAGCTAATGGATAAGCTGATGCAGGGAGGCTGTGGGGAAGAGACAGCCAGGCAGGCCGTGGAGTATGTGAAGTCTTATCATTATGTGGATGACAGAAGATATGCCTGTGAGTATATCGCCTGCCGCATGGGAAAGCACAGCCTGAAGGAAATAGAACAAAAGCTGATGCTGAAAGGAATAGACAGAGAGCTGTATCAGGCGGCTTTGGAAGAGCTGGAAGAGAACGGGATGGTTTCTGATGAAGAAACGGCGATACGGCATCTTCTTGAAAAAAAGCATTGTACAGGAAGCGTATTGGATCAAAAGGAAAAACGGAGGATTTATGCGTATTTTTACCGGAAGGGATTTTCCGTTGAACTGGTAAGACGGGTGATGGAAGATAGTTTTACTTGACATAACATGAAAATACGTATAGAATTAATGTGTTGTAAATTTTGACAGTTAGGATGGGCCAAACATCCTATATCAGATATTTGTACAATGAAAAATGAATAAGGAGGTGCTCCTGTACATGCTCTATGTAGTAATAGCAGTTATTGTTACACTTCTTATTGCTGTACCGGTATCCGTTGCGGCTGCCACATCCTATCATAAAAAGGTTGTGGAAACCAAAATCGGCAATGCTGAGGAAAAGGCAAGAGAGATCATTGACGAAGCTTTGAAAACTGCAGAGGCCAGGAAAAGAGAAGGCTTACTTGAGATTAAGGAAGAGTCCATTCGTACCAGGAATGAGCTGGATAAGGAAATCAAGGAACGCCGTGCTGAGGTACAGCGCTCTGAAAGAAGGGTTCAGCAGAAGGAAGAGAATATCGACAAGAAGGCAGATTCTATCGAGAAAAAGGAAGCGGTGTTAACAGCAAGAGAAGAAGAGCTTGGAAAGATGAAAGTGGAAGTTTCCAGGCTGAATGAACAAAGAGTACAGGAACTGGAACGAATCTCTGGATTAACCTCCGAACAGGCAAAAGAGTATTTGTTGAAAACTGTTGAAGACGAAGTAAAACATGAAACGGCGATGATGATCAAAGAGATGGAGAGCCGGGCCAAGGAAGAGGCAGATAAGAAGGCAAAGGAATATGTGGTAACTGCCATTCAGAAATGTGCCGCAGACCATGTATCCGAAACTACTATTTCAGTGGTCCAGCTTCCCAATGATGAAATGAAGGGAAGAATCATCGGCAGAGAGGGAAGGAATATCCGTACTCTCGAAACAATGACAGGGGTGGATCTGATTATTGATGATACGCCGGAAGCAGTTATTTTATCCGGTTTTGATCCGATCCGCAGAGAAGTTGCCCGTATCGCTCTTGAAAAACTGATTGTTGACGGACGCATTCATCCTGCAAGAATCGAAGAGATGGTGGAAAAGGCACAAAAAGAAGTGGAAGTGATGATCAAGGAAGAAGGAGAGGCTGCGACCCTGGAAGTTGGGGTGCATGGTATCCATCCGGAACTCGTCCGGCTGCTTGGTAAGATGAAGTTCAGAACAAGCTATGGACAGAATGCGTTGAAGCATTCTATTGAGGTTGCGCAGTTGTCCGGCTTGTTGGCGGCTGAGATGGGAATGGATGTCAGACTTGCAAAGCGTGCCGGTCTGCTGCATGACATAGGTAAGGCAGTGGATCATGAAATGGAAGGTTCTCATATTCAGTTGGGCGTTGAGCTTTGCAGGAAATACAAAGAAGGCCCGGTTGTGGTCAACAGCGTAGAGTCTCATCATGGTGACGTGGAGCCTCAGTCCTTGATTGCATGTCTCGTTCAGGCGGCAGATACCATATCTGCAGCAAGACCGGGAGCAAGACGGGAAACAATAGAAACGTATACCAGCAGATTAAAACAATTGGAAGAAATTACAAACAATTTCAAGGGTGTAGACAAATCTTTTGCTATTCAGGCGGGTAGAGAGGTTCGTGTAATGGTAGTTCCAGAACAGATTTCAGATTCTGACATGGTGCTTCTGGCACGGGATTTATCCAAACAGATAGAAGCTGAATTGGAATATCCGGGACAGATTAAGGTGAATGTCATTCGTGAATCACGTGTAATCGACTATGCGAAGTAGAATAGTTTTGGCATGAAACAGTTTTATAAAAAGGAAACGTGCAGACGTTTCCTTTTTTTTAATTATATGGTAGAATAAAAAAAGTTAAAAAAGTATAGCTTTTATATGCATGGATAAAATCCATAGGTAAGGAGGTCTTTTTATGTTGGTTTTAATGGGTGGTATGCTTGTAATTATTGTTGCAGTGGTCGTGGTAGCGGCAGTTTCTTCTGTTGTCTCTGCAGTTGCAGCCAGTGAGGATATAGACTCCTGAATATGATCAGCCTCATGTATGGTACACAAAAGCCGTGGATTTTCTGAAAATTTCTCTTGTGTATTTTAGAATCTTGTAGTAAAATAGCAAAGGTGCGACGTTCGATTGTATACAATTATCCAATTGAACAAAAGAAAATAAGAAATTTAAGGACGGTGCTGGATATGAAACCATACAAAGAGTTGAGCAGAGAAGAGCTGTTGACATGCAAAGAAGAACTGGACAGACGATACAAAGAGGCACAGAGCAAGGGACTGAACCTGAATATGTCCAGAGGAAAGCCGGAAAAAGGTCAGCTTGATATGGGCATGGGTCTGATGAGTATTCTGGATGCAGATTGTGATATGAAGTCGGAAGACGGTACAGACTGCAGGAATTACGGTGAGTTGGACGGTATTATGGAAGCAAAGGTTCTGATGTCCGGCATTATGGGAATACAGGATCCGAATGATGTGATTTTATTTGGAAACGGCAGCCTTTCTACGATGTATGATGCCGTATGTCGTTCTTATGTAAGTGGTGTGCTGGGATGTACTCCCTGGTGTAAGCTGGAACGGGTGAAATTTTTATGCCCGGTTCCGGGATATGACAGACATTTTGCCATTACAGAGCATTTTGGCATCGAGATGATTCAGATTCCGATGACAACGGAAGGGCCGGATATGGATCTGGTGGAACAATATGTAAAAGACGATTCGGTAAAGGGGATCTGGTGTGTCCCCAAATACTCCAATCCGCAGGGTATTTCTTATTCTGATGAAACCGTAAGGCGATTTGCTGCACTGGAGCCGGCTGCAGAAGATTTCAGGATTTACTGGGACAATGCATATGCTGTTCATCATCTGTATGATAACGATCAGGATGAAATATTGGATATTCTGGAGGAGTGTGCAAAAGCCGGACATCCGGATATGGTATACGTATTCGGTTCCACGTCCAAGATCAGTATGGCGGGTGCAGGGATTGCTGCTATGGCGGCTTCTCAGCGGAATCTGGATTCCATTAAAAAATCAATTGCGATCAGAACCATCTGCTATGATAAGATCAATCAGCTTCGCCATGCCAGATATTTTCACAGCATGGATGCGGTAAAAGAACATATGAGGAAGCATGCCGATATACTGCGTCCCAAGTTTGAAGCAGTACTGGATGTGCTGGAACAGGAGCTGGGCGGTCTTGGCATCGGGAGCTGGGTGAAACCGAAAGGCGGCTATTTTATTACCTTTGAGGCGATGGATGGCTGCGCAAAAAATATTGTCAGAAAATGCAAAGAGGCGGGTGTGACATTGACCAATGCGGGAGCGCCGTTCCCTTATGGAAAGGATCCTCATGACAGTGTGATCCGGATTGCGCCTTCGTTTCCCACACCGGATGAGCTGGCGGCGGCCACTGATTTGTTTGTGCTCTGTGTGAAACTTGCCAGCCTGGAAAAATTGCTGGAAGAATCAGGAGGCAGTCATGAGTGATGAAATCAGAAGAGTTGACAGAACTCTGATTCATAAAGGGACGATCATAGAGTATTATGTGGATACAATGGAACTGCCCGGCGGAAGTCATGCCAAATGGGATTTTATCAAACACAACGGAGCGGCGGCGGTGGTGCCTGTTATGGCAGACGGGAAGATTCTGATGGTGACTCAATACCGGAATGCGCTGGAGCGGGATACACTGGAGATTCCGGCAGGCGGTTTGAATCCGGGAGAGGCGACAGATGCGGCAGCGGCAAGAGAGCTGGAGGAAGAGACGGGGTATGCCTCATCGGATTTGGAACTGCTTTTGTCCCTTCGGACTACCGTGGCGTTCTGCAATGAAAAGATTGACATTTATGTGGCAAAGAATCTGGTAAAAACCCATCAGCATCTGGACGAGGATGAATTTCTGAATGTGGGCGCCTATACGCTGACAGAGTTGGAAGAGATGATCTTCAGCAGGAAAATCGAGGACTCCAAAACAATCGCGGCTCTGATGGCATACAAAGTGAAATACGGCATATAATGATAAAAAAGTCAGAAGTGGATATGCTGTGAGAATTGCAAAAATACGATGGAAGAGGGCAGAACGGCCGAATTGGGCGCTGCCCTTTTTTGCCGGATTGCTGGCGGGTGCGGCGCTGGTCTATCTGAATCCGGGCATGTTTATCACCGAGACAGGGTTTCTCAGCCGGATGAGTCTGGAGCGGCTCAGGAGGGTGGAACTGAATGAAAGCGCTTTTTTCTTTTACGTACTTGGGAAACGGATCGGCCCCCTGTGGCTGGCAGCCATACTTTCCACCACCTTTGCAGGAATTGTGACCACATACCTGTTTGTGATGTGGATGGGGGTCTGCATGGGCGTAGTGGCGTCGGTTTCTATTATGCGGTATGGAGTCAAAGGGATTCTGCTGCTTGCGGGAAGTGTGATGCCCCATTATCTGTGCTACATACCGGCGTTTCTGATGCTGGCCGATCTGTGTTTCCGGATGTGTACCAAACTGTATTACCCGGTCAGGGATTATACGGAAAAGTATGAGGAAAAGCCGAAAAGTTTCGGCATACTGGGTAATTTTCTGCTGATTCATCTGGTTGTTATCATCGGAGCGGTTCTGGAAAGTTATGTCAATCCGAATGTAATGTCCGAATTATTAAAAATCTTTTAAAATGCCGGTTTTGCTGGAAAATACCAATTGCTTTTCCGGAAAAACTTGATTATAATGAAAACAATATTACTTGAAAATGCTTTGCCTGAGAAGGTCCGGCAGTGCGGTTTACCAAAAGAGGAAAGGCACGGATTCCATGCAGAATGAGATTTCGGATTTTATTTTCTATTTACATAATATCAAAAAGACTTCCGGAAATACTGAGCTGTCATATAAACGGGATTTGTGCAAATTTACAGGTTTTATGGAAAACCGGGGCGTAACGGCAGTCAGCCATATTTCCCCGGAGGATTTGCAGGCATACATCCGTTATCTGCATGAACAGAAATTTGCGGCGGCTACCGTTTCCAGGAATATTGCATCTATTAAGGCATTGTATCAGTATCTGATCAGAGAAGGCAGGGTGGAAAACAATATTGCGGAAGGCCTGAGAGCCCCTAAGATAGAGAAGAAGGTGCCGGAGGTTCTGTCAATGGAAGAGGTGATACGGCTTCTGGAGCAGCCTTCGGGCAGTAGCGATAAGGAAATCAGGGACAAGGCAATGCTGGAGCTTTTATATGCCACCGGCATCCGTGTGACCGAGCTGATTTCTCTGCTGGTGCAGGATGTGAATCTGCAGATGAGTGTGATTCTGTGCCGGGATATTCACAAGGAAAGGATAGTGCCTTTTGGAGAGGCGGCAAAGGCGGCTCTGGTCAGATATCTGGAAGAGGCCAGAAGCAGTATGCTGCAGAGCTCCAGAGAGGAAACTCTGTTTGTCAACTGTTCCGGGCAGCCAATGAGTCGGCAGGGATTTTGGAAACTGATTAAGCATTATGCAAAAAAAGCGGGGATTCAGTCAGATATCACTCCCCATACACTGCGTCATTCTTTTGCGGCGCATTTGGTGGAAAATGGGGCTGATCTTCGAAGTGTACAGGAGATGCTGGGCCATTCGGATATCTCCACCACACAGGTGTATGCCAATATCGGGCGCAATCGAATCAGAGAAGTATATGCAAAGGCTCATCCGAGAGGATGAGCCTTTGTTCATGGCAATAGAAAGTTTGCGCAGCGTGCTTTCTATTGTTGGGATCATGGACTGCACTGCGGCGGTTTGGAACTATGTCGCTAAAGCCATCCGCTGCAGGAAAATAGGTTATTCATATTCTGCAATGTCATAAATCAGTCGTTCTGTGTCCTCCCATCCCAGACAGGGGTCGGTGATGGATTTGCCGTAGACGCCGCCGCCGATTTTCTGGGCGCCTTCCACCAGGTAGCTTTCCACCATCACGCCTTTTACCAGTTTGTGAATGTCGGAACTGAGTTTGCGGCTGTGCATCACTTCCTTTACGATCCGGATCTGCTGCTTGTACTGTTTGCCGGAATTGCTGTGGTTGGAATCAATGATGCAGGCCGGATGGAGCAGTTCCATACCCTGATAGAGTTCCAGCAGACTGTTCAGATCTTCATAGTGATAGTTGGGAAAACTTCTGCCGTATTTGTTGACCGAACCGCGCAGTACCGTATGCGCCAGCGGATTGCCGGGCGTGTTGACTTCCCAGCCCCGATAAATAAAAGAGTGGGGATGCTGGGCGGCAAATACGGAGTTGAGCATAATGGAAAGATCGCCGCTGGTGGGATTTTTCATACCGGCAGGAACATCAAAACCGCTGACTACCAGACGGTGCTGCTGATCCTCTACAGAGCGGGCGCCGATGGCCACATAGGACAGAATATCCTGTACATAGCGCCAGTTCTCCGGATAGAGCATTTCATCTGCTGCAGTCAGTCCCGATTCCTGGATGGCCCGGATGTGCATTTTACGCATGGCAATCAGCCCGGCCAGAAAATCCGGTTTTTTGTTGGGGTCGGGCTGATGCAGGATGCCCTTATATCCTTCGCCGGTAGTACGGGGCTTATTTGTATATATTCTGGGAATTAAAATCAGCTTGTCCTTTACTTTGTCGTTGACTTCGGCCAGTCTCGTCACATAATCGCAGACGGCATCTTCGTTGTCGGCGGAGCAGGGTCCGATGATAACAAGGAATTTGCTGCTTTCTCCGGTAATGACTTTTTTGATTTCTTCATCTTTTTCCTTTTTCAAAGCCGCCAGCTTTTCAGGTACGGCATATTGTTCCCGGATTTCCGCCGGGTTTGGCAGCTTTTTCACAAATTCGAATCCCATAAAGGTCTCCTTTCATTCCATAAACATACCGCCGGTTGACGAAAACGTACAGGCGGCGGCAAATACATGCTATATTATATATCAAAAAAGCAGGCAGAGCAAGGGAAAAGATGATTATTCCCTCTTTCTGCCCACATGATATCGGACTGCCAGAATTTCAAATACTGTGATCAGAAACTGGCTGAACAGAAGTCCATAGAGATATCCCTGTATACCAATGGCAGGAATGAGCCAAAATACAAAGAAAAGCCTGGCGGTCAGAGCCGTGATGTTAAAGAAAAATGTGATGCCGGTTTTTCCCAGTCCGTGCAGCACACTGGATAAGGCGCCGGACAAATAGAGCAGCGGACAGATAAAACTGAGCGTCAGAATAAAGGAGCCGGCCATCTCGCTTTGGAACAAAAGGAGTCCGGCGTATCTGCCCAGCAGAAGAAAGCAGACGGTACACAGACTGCCGAAGCCGGCACAATAGGTCACTGCTTTTCGCACGGCGTTTTGAATGGCCCTGCGGTTTCCGCTTTCATCCGCTTCCGAAATCACCGGCAGCAGTAAGACGCATGCGGAATTGATCAGTGCGGTGGGAAACATGATCAGAGGGAGGGCCATGCCTGTCAGCACACCGTAGACGGAGAGAGCCTGCGTCTGAGAAAATCCGTGTTTTACAAGGCAGCTTGGAATGGAGATGGCTTCGATGCTCTGGAGGATATTGACTGCGATACGACTGGCTGTCAGTGGTGTGGAAAGCGTGAAGATTTTTCCTGTCATAGAAAGTACCGTAGTGCGGCTTCCTGACGGGGGACGCCGGATGGGCAGGGAACGAAGCCGGAAGAAACGCAGATAAACCGCAGTCAGGGAAACCAGCATGGAAAAGCATTCTCCGATGGTCAGGCCGATCACTGCACAGCCGATCCGTGGTGTCTGTCCGTGGGACTGTAGATGGCTGCAGAGCAGATACACACTGCCCACACGGGCAAGTTGTTCCAGAATCTGTGTCAGAGCAGGGATACCGGCCCGTTTGATGCCGTAAAAATACCCATTGATCAGAGAGTGGGCGGAGCAGAACGGGATGGAAAGCGCGAAGATGCGGAGCAGGGGACCGGTGCGTTCCTCCAGAAGAAAATGCACTGCAATATAGTCCGCATAGTGATAAACCAGCCATGTACAGAAAAACGACAGCGGCATGGACAGCAGAAGGCCGGCAAAAAGGACGCGCAGGGAAGCTCTGTGGTCATGGGTGGTGGTTTCCGATGCAGTGAATTTGGAGATGGCAGTCTGGATACCTGCGGCTGTCAGAGAGAAAGAAAGTGCCATAACGGGAGCAAGGAGCTGATAGATTCCCATACCTTCTTCACCAAAGGAACGGGACAAAAATGCCCGGTAAAAAAAGCCGATAAAGCGGCTGATAAATCCTGCCAGGGTCAGAATCAGTGTACCGGTCAGAAAAGGATTGCTTTTTCTCATAAAATACCAAAACTTCTCCTGTTGTTGATAAATTATATGTGTCCGCATTTGTTGACAGAACCAACAGGCAGTGCTATAGTGTAATCACTAAATTCATAGTACAATACTAGAAAATAAAAAGGAGTGGTCATAGTATGAAACCTTTTATATATTTGGATAATGCAGCAACAACGAAAACTGCCGAAGAAGTGGTAGAGGCAATGCTGCCTTACTTTTCCAGGCACTATGGCAATCCCAGCAGCATTTATTCACTTGGAGCGGACAGTAAAAAGGCTGTGACAGAGGTAAGGGAGGTTGTGGCCCGGTCGATTGGAGCCAAAGACAATGAGATTTACTTTACGGCAGGGGGATCAGAGGCGGATAACTGGGCGCTGAAAGCTACGGCGGAGGCTTATGCGGACAAAGGAAAGCATGTGATCACTTCCGCGATTGAGCATCATGCGGTACTGCATACATGTGAATATCTTGAGAAAAACGGGTTTTCCGTGACCTATGTGGGCGTGGATGAAAACGGCATTGTAAAACTGGATGAGCTGGAAGCCGCCATCCGGCCGGACACCATACTGATCAGCATTATGTTTGCCAACAATGAGATCGGGACGATTCAGCCCATAGAAAAGATCGGTGAGATTGCAAAAAAGCACGGGATTTTGTTCCATACGGATGCGGTACAGGCGTATGGACAGCTTCCTATTAATGTGGACCAGTATCATATCGATATGCTCAGTGCCAGCGGACATAAGCTGAACGGACCTAAGGGCATCGGTTTTCTGTATATCAGAAAGGGCATCCGGATTCGTTCTTTTGTACATGGCGGCGGTCAGGAGAGGGCCAGAAGGGCAGGTACAGAAAATGTTCCGGGCATTGTGGGACTGGGAGCGGCAGTCAGACGTGCCCTGCGTATTATGGAGGAAAAGACTGAAAAGGAAACTGCGCTGCGGGATGAGCTGATCCGCAGGATTGAAGAAGAGATCCCTTATTGCAGACTGAATGGAGACAGACATCTGCGGCTTCCCAACAATGTCAATTTCAGCTTTCGTTTTGTAGAGGGAGAATCACTGCTGATTATGCTGGATATGGAAGGCATTTGTGCCTCCAGCGGTTCTGCATGCACCTCCGGCTCTCTGGATCCGTCCCATGTGCTGCTTGCCATCGGCCTGCCGCATGAGATTGCGCATGGGTCTCTGCGGCTGACACTCAGTGAAGAGACGACAAGGGAAGAGCTGGATACCGTGGTGGAAGCCATCAAAAGGATCGTGGAACGGCTTCGTGCCATGTCCCCTTTGTATGAGGATTTTTTAAAAGAAAAACAATAACAGACTGCAGGTAGATACGGAGGAACAAACCATGTATAGTGAAAAAGTAATGGACCATTTTCAGAATCCCAGAAATATGGGCGAGATAGAGGATGCCAGCGGTGTGGGCACGGTGGGAAATGCCAAATGCGGTGATATTATGAGAATTTATCTGGATATTGATGAGAATCAGATCATCCGGGATGTAAAGTTTAAAACGTTTGGCTGCGGTGCGGCAGTGGCCACTTCCAGTATGGCGACAGAGCTGGTAAAGGGAAAAAAGATACAGGAAGCGATGCAGATCACCAATCGGGCGGTTGCAGAGGCGCTGGACGGTCTGCCTCCGGTAAAGATGCATTGTTCTCTGCTGGCGGAGGAAGCTATTCATGCGGCGCTCTGGGACTATGCCCAGAAGCATGACATTACCATTGAAGGGCTGCAGAAGCCGAAATCGGACATTCATGAGGGAGAGGAAGAAGAGGCGGAAGCGTATTGATGCAGAGTGGGAAGAAAAAGGTTGTGGTGGGCATGTCGGGCGGGGTGGATTCTTCCGTTGCGGCATGCCTTTTGCTGGAACAGGGATATGAAGTCATCGGAGTGACCATGCAGATCTGGCAGGAAGAGAAAGCACAGGCTCCGACACAGGACGGGGGCTGCTGCGGTTTGTCTGCAGTGGAAGATGCCAGACGTGTGGCACAGGTACTGGGGATTCCTCATTATGTAATGAATTTCAGGGAAGTGTTCCGGCAGAAGGTGATGGAATATTTCACTTCCGAATATCTGAAAGGCCAGACGCCCAATCCCTGCATTGCCTGTAACCGGTATGTGAAATGGGAAGCGTTGCTGTCACGCAGTCTGGCCATTGGGGCAGACTATATTGCCACCGGACATTACGGACAGATTTTGCAGCTTTCAAACGGGCGCTACACACTGGGGATGTCGGGCACAAACAAGGATCAGACTTATGCGCTGTACAGTCTGACACAGGAGCAGCTTTCCCACACGCTGATGCCGCTCTGTCGCTTTGATAAAAAAGAGGTGCGCCGGATGGCACAGGCGTATGGGCTTCCGGTGGCCGGGAAACCGGACAGTCAGGAAATCTGCTTTATCCCCGACGGAGATTATGCGGGATTTATTGACAGAGAAGCGGGGGATGCGGTACCGGGACCGGGCAATTTCGTTGGGGCGGACGGAAGCATATTAGGCAGACACAGGGGGATCACACATTATACTATAGGACAGCGCAGGGGCCTTAATCTGGCCCTGGGATATCCGGTTTTTGTCACGCAGATCAGACCTTCCGCCAATGAGGTGGTGGTCGGCAGGGCAGAGGAGGTTATGACAAAAGAGCTTACCTGCAGTCATCTGTGCCATATGGGAGTGGAGGCGTTTCATTCCGGAGACCGGTTTCTGGCAAAGGTGCGTTATGGACATAAGGGCGCATACTGCCGGGTGGAGTGTGTGGAAGAAGGTCTGCTGCGGTGCATCTTTGACGAACCGGTACGTGCAGTGACGCCGGGACAGGCAGTGGTGTTTTATCAGGATCACTGTGTGGCCGGCGGTGGTACAATTGTCTGAACATTGGCAGAAATTTCCATTCTATCCTTTATGACTTTGTCCCGTTATGGTATGCTGATATCATAACAAAAGCATCAGAAGGAGGCGTTATATGAAGGTATTGGTGATTGGCGGTGTGGCTGCGGGGACAAAGACAGCGGCCAAGCTGAAACGGGCGGACCGGAGCGCACATGTTGTGGTGATTTCCAGAGACAGGGAAATTTCCTATGCAGGCTGCGGTCTGCCATATTATGTGGGCGGTATGATTGAGGAGCCGGGGGACTTGATTGTAAATACACCGGAAAAATATGCTGCGCTGACAGGGGTAGAGGTACATACAGGGAAAGAAGCCATAAAGCTGAATGCAGAGGAGAAGTCTGTGATAGTCAGGGATGTGGCCGCGCAGACAGAGGAGAAGATGTCGTATGACAAACTGGTCCTTGCTGTGGGGGCATCTCCGGCTGTGCCGCCGGTGACGGGTATGGAGCTGGCAGGAGTGTTTACCATGCGGACACCTCAGGATGCCATTTCAGTGCGTGCCTATGCACAGGAGCATAGCGTGAAAAAAGCGGTGGTGGTAGGCGCCGGTTTTATCGGGCTGGAAATGGCGGAAAATCTGCAGCAGAAGGGTATTTCGGTTACGGTAATTGATTTCGCGCCTCAGATTCTGCCCAATATTCTGGATACGGAAATGGCGGCTTACGGGAAGAAGCATCTCCTGAAAAAAGGAATCCGGGTGATTACCGGGACCAAAGCGGAAGAAGTGCTGGGGGAGGGGAGTGTTACTGCGGTCAGGACCTCTGCAGGCATACTTCCCTGTTCTCTGCTGATTATGGCTGCAGGTATTCGGCCCAATACGGCGTTTCTGGAAGGCAGCGGTCTGGAGATGGAACGGGGAACTATCCTGGTGGATCAGGCGATGCAGACCAGTCTTGCGGATGTATATGCGGCGGGTGACTGTGTCATGGTGAAAAACCGTATTACCGGCGCAAGACAATGGTCGCCGATGGGCTCTTCGGCCAATCTGGAAGGCCGGACGCTGGCACAGGTTCTGGCAGGTGTGCAGAAGATATATCCGGGTGTGCTGGGAACCGGTGTGGTGAAGCTGCCGGGACTGAACTGCGGACGTACCGGGCTGACACAGGCACAGGCAGAGGCCGCCGGTTATCAGGTGGAGACTGTGCTGGCAGTGACGGATGATAAGGCACATTATTATCCGGATGCGGCCTTTTTTGCCACAAAGCTGATTGTGGAAAAAGAAAGCCATAAATTATTGGGGATGCAGGTGTTCGGGCCGGGAGCGGTAGATAAGATGGTTGATATCGCTGTAATGGGCATCAATATGGGCGCAAGGCTGGAGGATTTTGAAAATGCGGACTTTGCGTATGCGCCTCCTTTTTCCACAGCGATCCATCCCTTTGTACAGGCCGTGTACGTACTGCTGAATAAATTAAGCGGCGATATGGTCAGCATGACGCCGGCACAGTACGCAGCAGGAGAGGCGGAAGGTTATCGGGTATTGGATGTGGCGCCTGCCCCTTCTATCCGGGGTGCGGAGTACATCGATCTGTCCAAAGTGGACGGAGAACTGCCGGGAATCGGCAAAGAGGAAAAACTGCTTCTGGTTTGCGCCAAAGGCAAGCGGGGCTATTTCCTGCAGAACCGTCTGCGCCATTTCGGTTATCAGAATACAAAAGTACTGGAAGGGGCCGTTTTCTTTAATGATGTAAAGGTAAAAGAATATGCAGGAGGCGCTCCGGCCGTTTCCAAAGAAGAAGAAACCAGAGTCAAGGCGCTGGGATTTTTGAAGGATAAGAGAACACAGGATAAGTTCAACGGCCGTGTGATTACAAGAAACGGTAAGATTACGGCCCAGGAGACCAAGACCA
Organism: Lachnospiraceae bacterium; assembly: GCA_009774625.1. Lineage (GTDB taxonomy): Bacteria > Bacillota > Clostridia > Lachnospirales > Lachnospiraceae > VSOB01. The sequence goes on along the minus strand of VSOB01000004.1, from coordinate 2,189 downwards.
TTGCAGAAGCGGCAGAGCGGTTCGGCAGCGGCGAGGTGACCATGACCTCCCGTCTGACTGTGGAGATCCAGGGCGTGCCCTTTGAAAATATTGAGCCGCTGCGGGAATATCTGCTGCAGGAAGGACTGGAAATGGGAGGCACCGGTTCCAAAGTGCGTCCGGTGGTATCCTGTAAAGGAACCACTTGCCAGTACGGACTCATCGATACCTTTGCGTTGTCGGAGGAAATACACGAACGGTTTTTCCACGGCTATGCCGGAGTAAAGCTCCCGCATAAGTTCAAGATAGCAGTGGGAGGATGCCCCAATAACTGTGTGAAGCCGGATCTGAACGATCTGGGCATCATCGGACAGCGGATTCCGCGGACCGATCCTGAAAAGTGCCGGGGCTGCAAAGTCTGCCAGGTGGAGAAAACCTGTCCGATCCGGGTGGCTGCCCTGAAGGATGGAAAGCTCACCATTGATGAGGATGCCTGCAATCACTGCGGACGCTGTATGGGGAAATGTCCGTTTGGCGCACTGGAGGACTACACCAATGGATATCGTATTTACATAGGGGGACGCTGGGGCAAGAAAGTGGCTCAGGGACGCTGTCTGGATCCGGTCTTTACGGATCAGGAAGAGGTGCTGGCCATTGTGGAAAAGGCGATTTTATTGTTCAGAGAGCAGGGGATCACAGGAGAACGCTTTGCAGATACCGTGGCAAGGATCGGTTTTGAAAAGGTACAGGAGCAGCTTCTGGCAGATGATCTGCTGGCAAGAAAACAGGAAAATATCGCGGCCAGGAAGCATATGAAGGGCGGAGCGACCTGTTGACAAAAGATACATAATGTTGTTGCAGGATATGATAAAAAGGGCTTCCCTTGCTGTGAATCGGCAGGGGAAGCCTTTCAAAGCCCTTCAGGTCCCTTTTATGTCAGTTTGTGATACTCCGGAACTCTGTGATGAAAAGTGGTATAGTAGGAAAACCCGCATTCTTTCAGGATGTCCTCTGCTCTGGCAAAGGAACTGCCAATGGACTCCGGCACATGGGCGTCACTGCCGACGGTGATGATCTCGCCGCCCAGAGAGCGGTAACGCTTTAAAACGGCAGAACAGGGGTTTGGCTCCCGAAGACCGTGTTTCAGTCCTCCGGTATTCAGTTCCAGTCCTTTTCCCTTTTCCAGAAGCAGCATCAGAATCTGATCAAAAATATCCTGATAAGTCTGATAAGTATAGTGGGTGTCTTTGTCCGGACCATAGCGGACAACATAGTCCAGGTGGCCGTACACATCAAAATCCTGAAAGAGACGGAGGTTTTCCAGAATGGAACTGAAATAGTCACGGTAAGCCTCTTCCTCTGAGCGGCCCTGATAAAAGGCGGGATAGTAAGGATCCTGTCCGTGACACACATGCGAAGAAGCGATGACAAAATCAAAGTCAAAGGATCTGATGTAGCGGGTATGGATTTGAGCCAGATGTGGCTGCAGACCCAGCTCCACACCAAAACCGACTCTGATGCTGCCGGCATATTTTGTCTGGCATCCGATCAGGTCACGCAGATAGGCGTCTGTATTGAGCAGAAAGAAATCCGGCGGTATTTCCGGAGATTCCGGATAGTCAAAATCCTGATGTTCGGTAAAGCAGATCTGTGTCATTCCTGATCTGACTGCCTCTTGTATCATCTGCTCCACAGGGGTGTTTCCGTCTCCGGAGTGGGATGAGTGCATATGGAAATCTGCTGTAATGGGCATGGGAAATCCTCCTTTGGCACTATGTGTCTCTGTATTTTCCGGCTTTTGGCCTTTGGCGTTTGCCAGTTACTGCCTACAGTATAAAAGATCAGCCATAAAAATGCAAAATATCTGACCTGACAGTGGACACAGACCTGTCTTTTGACGGATTGAACAAGATTGTCTGCAAATCCATGTGGATTCCGTTCATTTCTTTGTACAGATTACCGGGCAGGAGAAAAACATGCACAATTTTTTTTTATATATTCGGATTCCGGACACAAATTGTACAAAGAACTTTGTAAACCGGGAGATTTTTCCCATAGGGAGGATATAATTTTTTTGTTTTACATCTTGATATTTTTGGACAAATTAGGTAAAATATACATGCTGACAAAATTTTGACAATCATTTTCCAAATGGTGTCAAAATACTATAAAATTCATTTTCAGGAGGAATAAAAAATGGCAGTTAAAGT
>VSOB01000039.1 GCA_009774625.1 Lachnospiraceae bacterium | reverse complement strand
GGACGGCGGTTCTTACGCTTTTGCTGCTGATGGTGTGCAGAGGGATCGTTTACTGTTGGGGTGTTTGGATTTAAAAAATTTTTTTGGGAACGCATCCGGCGATACAGACAGGCAGTTACGTGGATGAAAAGCGATAAAGTTGTCTGTCGTTATGCGTGTTTGCCCTGTGAAATTTTTGATGAATCTGTCCATAAACGGAGATTTGTGGTATCGTTATAATATATGAGTTTGGGCAGGGGGTTTACCTGCCCGATAACGGAGAGAAAGGGAAGAGGTATGGCAGATTATTTCAGGCCGGAAGAAATCGAAGCGGAGAGTTTCCGTATTATAGCAGAAGAAATCAGGCGGATGGACAGGGAGCTTCCAAAGGCGTATGCTCCCGTGATACAGCGGGTGATCCATACGACGGCGGATTTTTCCTATCTGGACAGTCTGTATTTTTCGGAGGGGAGTATGGAAGCGGCTGTCAGGGCGCTGCGTCTGGGCAGCAGTGTGGTGACAGATACCAATATGGCCAGGGCCGGCATCAATGAAAGGGTACTTGGCAGGCTGGGGGGAAAGGTGCTGTGTTATATGGCGGATGAAGAAGTGGCACGGCTCGCCAGGCAGAGGCAGGTGACACGGGCCGTGGTCAGCATGGAGAAAACCGTGCAGGCGAAGGAATCCTGTTTCTATGTGATCGGCAATGCGCCCACGGCTCTGATACGGCTGGTGGAGCTGGCGCAGGAGGGACGGATCCGTCCCGGCTTTGTCATCGGTGCGCCGGTGGGCTTTGTCAATGTGACAGAGGCAAAGGAACGGCTGATTGCTTCCGGCATTCCCTGCATCGTGCCCAGAGGCAGAAAGGGCGGCAGCAATGTGGCGGCAGCGATTTTCAATGCCCTGCTGTACGAAACGGCCGGGCGCGGATAGGAAAGTAAGAGGAGGGGAGCATATGGCAGAGCAGGCGCATGGAGGAAACCGATATGGCCGTTTTATCACACAGGATTTTTCCGTAAACACCAATCCGATGGGGCTGCCGGACTATGTCCGTAAGGTACTGCAGAAGGCTGCCTGCAAAGATGATAACCTGTGGGAATGGTATCCGGATCCGGACTGCAGCAGACTGCGGAAGGCCCTGTCGGTTTATCACAGCGTTCCGAAGGAGCATATCGTATGCGGCAACGGCGCCAGTGAACTGATCTGGGCCATTGTCCGGGCCGCAGCGCAGGAGGGGCCTGTGACTGCCGTGTTGCCGGTGCCTTCTTTTTCGGAATATGAGCGGGCGCTTCTGGCAGTGGGCGCTGATATACGATATGACAGCTTGAAAGAGGAACAGGATTTTGCGCTGACTGATGAGGTGCTGGAGCGGCTGACACCGGAAGTGGATATGCTGTTTTTAGGTAATCCCAATAATCCGGTGGGCAATCTGATCCGGCCAAAGCTGCTTGACAGGGTGTTGGAGCGCTGTCTGGAAAACGGGATTGTGGTTATTCTGGATGAGTGCTTCCGGGAACTGGCAATAGAGAGCGGGGAAGAAGAGGAATGTGGAACGGATAAAACATATATAAAAAGGCTTCTGGATACGTCCTGGGTAAGTGCTTATCCGAATCTGATTTTGCTGAAGGCGTTTACCAAGCTCTATGCTATGCCGGGCGTCCGGCTGGGATACTGTATCTGCGGAAACGGGGAAGCTGCCGGACGGCTGCAGGCTCAGCTTCCCTGCTGGAATGTGTCCAATCTGGCACAATTTGCTGGATTGACTGCGCTGGATTCGGGAAAATGTATTGACTATATAAGTCAATCGAGGGGGCTGATCTGCACAGAGCGGAAATTTCTGAGGACTTTCCTGGAAAAGCCGGGGATGCGCCTCCTTCCGGGAGATGCCAATTTTCTCTGCTTTTATACCGGTTATCCTCTGTGTGAAGGGCTTCTTAAGCGGGGCATTCTGATCCGGGACTGTGCCGGGTTTGACGGACTGGGCCGGGGCTGGTATCGTATTGCAGTCAGAACCAGACAGGAAAACGAAACCTTATTGGAAGAGATCAAACGTTTGACAAAGGGGCGATAGGATGAAGGGCAATTTGATGATTCAGGGAACGATGTCCAATGTGGGCAAGAGCCTGTTTACGGCAGGGCTGCTGCGGGTACTTATGCAGGACGGTTTTTCGGCGGCGCCTTTTAAATCACAGAATATGGCGCTGAATTCCTATATTACGGCGGAAGGTCTGGAAATGGGACGGGCGCAGGTTATGCAGGCTGAGGCAGCCGGGATCTTTCCGGAGATTGCCATGAACCCCATATTGCTGAAGCCCAATTCCGAAATGGGTTCTCAGGTCATTGTCAACGGAGAAGTGGTGGGCAATATGAAAGCGGAAGAATATTACCGGAAAAAGAAAGAATATATTCCGGAGGTGCTTAAGGCCTATCATAAGCTGGAGCGCAAATATGGGATTATTATCATAGAAGGAGCAGGCAGTCCGGCGGAAATCAACCTGCGGGAATACGATATCGTGAATATGGGACTGGCGGAGATGGTGGATGCGCCCGTACTGCTGGTCGGAGACATCGACAGGGGCGGCGTGTTTGCACAGCTTTACGGCACGGTGGCCCTTCTGGAAGAGTCGGAAAAGAAACGGGTAAAGGGATTTATCATGAATAAGTTCCGGGGAGACAGGCGTCTGCTGGAGCCGGGCATCGGGATGCTGTATGACCGGTGCCGCATTCCGGTGACAGGGGTGATCCCTTATACAGAACTGGATCTGGACGATGAAGATTCGATGGCGGAACGGCTGCTTTCCGGCAGACGGCCGGAATTGATTGATATTGTGGTGATCCGTCTGCCCCATATTTCCAATTTTACGGATTTCAATCCGCTGGAAAATATTGAAAATGTATCACTGCGCTATGTTTCCACTCTGCGGGAACTGGGGACACCGGATCTGATTTTGCTGCCGGGCACGAAAAATACCATGCATGATTTGTATTGGATGCGGGAAAATGGAATAGAGAAAAAAATCAAAACCCTGGTGCATAAAAACATCAGTCTGCTGATGGGCATCTGCGGCGGCTTTCAGATGATGGGACGGGAGCTTTCGGATCCGCACTGTCTGGAATGGGAAGGACGGATGCGGGGGATGGATCTGCTTCCTCTGCGGACTGTGTTTGAAGAAATGAAGGTGCGCAGCAGGGTATCCGGTGAGATTCTTCCGATCGGAAGCGGAGGCAACCAGATTTACCAGTCCTTATCCGGCAGCACTTTTTCCGGATATGAGATCCATATGGGCAGAACGGAAAGCATGGAAGAGCTGGGGCGGCTTTCCTCTATCCGGCATCTGGACGATGATACCAGACAGCAGGACGGTTTTGTATCGGGAAGCTGTATGGGAACCTATGTGCACGGAATCTTTGAATCCGGCAGCTTTTGCAGCAATCTGGTGCAGCTCTTATTTGACCGGAAGGGACTGGCATGGACCGGCAGAAAGCAGATAGATTATCTGACCTATAAAAACAGCCAGTATGACCTGTTGGCGGATATCGTCAGGGAGCATACAGATCTGAAAGCCATCTATCATATGATCGGAATGTCCTGACGGATAATTAAATTTGACGAAAGTCCGGCCTATGGTATATATTGTAAAGGATAAATTTGGGAAAAAGAGGTTGGCAGCAATGGCAAAGAAGGAAACCTATGACGCTTCCAGTATCACGGTTCTGGAGGGGTTGGAAGCAGTCAGGATGCGGCCCGGCATGTACATCGGCAGTGTATCCACAAAGGGTTTGAACCATTTGATTTATGAGATTGTAGACAATGCGGTGGATGAACATCTGGCAGGATACTGCACACAGATCGCAGTGATTTTGAACGCAGACGGTTCTGCCACCGTTTCTGATAATGGCCGGGGGATTCCGGTGGGAATGCATGAAAAGGGCATCAGCGCGGAACGGCTTGTTTTTACTACGCTGCATGCGGGGGGAAAGTTTGACGATACCGTTTATAAAACCAGCGGCGGTCTTCATGGCGTAGGTTCCTCCGTTGTCAACGCCCTGTCCACCTGGTTGACCGTACAGGTCAAACGCGACGGATGTATCTATGAGGACAAATATGAGCGGGGCAATCCGGCCGTGGAATTGGAGGGCGGTCTGCTTCCGGTAATTGGCAGGACAAAGGAGACCGGCACCACCATCACCTTTCTGCCGGACGACACCATTTTTGACAGGACCCGTTTCCGGGAAGATGAAGTAAAGAGCCGCCTGCATGAAACCGCATATCTGAATCCGCATCTGACGATCCGGTTTGAGGACAGACGGGGAGAGGAAGCGGAAATCCTGGAATTTCATGAACCGGACGGCATCACCGGCTTTATTAAGGATATGAACAAGTCCAAAGAGGTGGTGCATGAGGTGATTTTCTGCAGCGGGGAGAGTGAGGGCATTTCCGTAGAGCTGGCATTTCAGTACGTGAATGAGTTTCATGAAACCATTATGGGGTTCTGCAACAATATCTACAATGCAGAGGGCGGCACCCATCTGACCGGCTTTAAAACGGTCTTTACCACGGTCATCAACAATTATGCCAGAGAGCTGAACATATTAAAGGAAAAGGATGTGAATTTCACCGGAGCCGACATCCGGGGCGGTATGACCGCGGTGATTTCCATTAAACATCCGGATCCCAGATTTGAAGGACAGACAAAAACAAAGCTGGACAATCAGGATGCGGCCAAGGCGGTGGCCAAGGTTGCCGGGGAGGAAATACAGCGTTACTTTGACCGGAATCTGGAAGTGCTGAAAAAGATTATCGGCTGTGCGGAAAAGGCGGCGAAAATCCGGAAGGCAGAGGAAAAGGCCAGAACCAACATGCTGACGAAACAGAAATTTTCCTTTGATTCCAACGGCAAACTGGCCAATTGCGAAAGCCGGGATGCATCCAAATGTGATATTTTTATTGTAGAGGGAGATTCTGCAGGCGGCAGCGCCAAAACGGCCAGAAACCGGATGTTTCAGGCGATCCTTCCCATCCGGGGCAAGATACTGAACGTGGAGAAAGCCAGCATCGACAAAGTATTGGCCAATGCGGAAATCAAGACTATGATCAATGCCTTTGGCTGCGGTTTTTCCGAAGGGTACGGCAATGATTTTGATATCAGCAGACTGCGTTATGACAAAATCATTATTATGGCCGATGCGGATGTGGACGGGGCGCACATTTCCACTCTGCTGCTGACTTTGTTTTACCGGTTTATGCCGGAGCTGATTTATGAAGGGCATGTATACATTGCCATGCCGCCTCTGTACAAGGCCATGCCGGCCAGAGGAGCGGAAGAATATCTATATGACGATAAAGCGCTGGAGCGGTATCGGAAGCGTCACAAAGGCCCTTTTACCCTGCAGCGGTATAAGGGGCTGGGAGAAATGGATGCGGACCAGCTCTGGGAGACGACGCTGAATCCGGAGACACGCATGCTGAAGCTGGTGGAAATCGAAGATGCCCGCATGGCTTCCGATGTAACAGGGATGCTGATGGGGACGGAAGTACCGCCCAGAAAGGCTTTTATTTATCATCATGCCACCGACGCCCAGTTGGATATATAGGAGCTGTAAACCATGAATGAAAGAATTATAAAAACCGAATATTCGGAGCTGATGCAGAAGTCATATATCGACTATGCCATGAGCGTAATCATAGCCCGCGCACTGCCTGATGTGCGGGACGGGCTGAAGCCGGTGCAGAGGCGTACCCTCTATGATATGTATGAACTGGGCATCCGCTATGACAGGCCCTATCGGAAAAGCGCCCGTATCGTGGGTGATACGATGGGCAAGTACCATCCGCACGGAGACAGTTCCATCTATGAAGCGCTGGTGGTGATGACCCAGGAGTTTAAAAAAGGGCTGCCGCTGATCGACGGTCACGGCAATTTCGGCAACATTGAGGGTGACGGCGCTGCTGCCATGCGTTATACAGAGGCCCGGCTGCAGAAGATCACACAAGAGGCATTCCTTGCCGATCTGGACAAGGATGTGGTGGATTTTATCCCTAATTTTGACGAGACAGAAAAAGAACCGTCGGTACTGCCGGTAAAGATCCCCAATCTGCTGGTGAACGGCTCGGAGGGAATCGCCGTAGGCATGGCAACCAGCATTCCGCCCCATAATCTGGGCGAGGTGATTGATGCACTTAAGGCTTATATACAGAATGAAGCCATTGACACTCCCGGACTGATGAAATACATCAAAGGACCTGATTTTCCCACCGGCGGTATTGTCATCAACAAATCGGAACTGAAAGAAATTTATGAGACCGGAACCGGCAAAATCAAGATACGGGGCCGGGTGGAGACGGAAAAGGGAAAGGGCGGCAGGACCAATCTGGTGATTACCCAGATCCCTTATCCGATGATCGGCTCCGGCATCGCCAGATTTCTGTCGGATGTGGCAGCCCTTGCGGAAGCCAAAAAGACAATGGATGTGGTGGATATTTCCAACCAGTCCTCCAAAGAGGGGATCCGGATCGTCATAGAGCTGCGCAAAGATGCGGATGTGGAAAATTTTACGAATATGCTCTATAAAAAGACCCGGCTGGAAGATACGTTCGGTGTCAATATGCTGGCCATTGCAGAAGGCAGGCCGGAGACGATGGGGCTTAAACAGATCATAAAAGCCAGCGCGGAATTTCAGTTCATGCTGGCGCAGCGGAAATATACCACATTGCTGGCCAGAGAACAGGAGCGGAAAGAGATACAGGAGGGATTGATCAAAGCCTGCAATGTGATCGATCTGATTATTGAGATTCTGCGCGGTTCCAGAGACAGAACGATGGCCAGAAACTGTCTGGTGGAAGGCAAGACAGAAGGCATCAAATTCAAATCCAAAGAGTCTGCGGTGATGGCACAGCTATTGCGGTTTACCGAACGGCAGGCAAATGCCATTCTGGAAATGCGTCTGTATAAGCTGATCGGCCTGGAACTGGATGCCCTTGTGAAAGAACATGAGGAAACCCTTGCCAATATTTACCGCTATGAGGATATTCTGGAGCGCAGGGATTCTATGGCAACCGTTATTATAAACGAACTGGAGGCCATTAAAAAAGCCTACAAAAGAAAACGCCGGACCGTGGTGGAGGATGGCGCGGAGGCTGTATTTGAAGAGAAGAAGCCGGAAGAGATGGAGCTTATCATCCTGATGGACCGTTTCGGATATGTGAAGGCCGTTGATACAGGGACCTACGAGAGAAACCGGGAGGCGGCAGATCAGGAAAACCGATTTGTTTTTTCCTGCAAAAATACGGGGCGTATCTGCCTGTTTACGGATACCGGTACGCTGCATACCATCAAGGCAATGGATGTTCCCTTTGGGAGGTTCAGAGACAAAGGTGTGCCGTTAGACAATATCAGCAACTACAATTCCCAGACAGAACAGATCCTGTATGCCGTAAGTCAGACGGAACTGAATCTGCGCAGAGTGATTTTTGTCACAAAGCTGTCCATGCTGAAAATCGTGGACGGCGGTGAGTTTGATGTGACAAAACGGACAGTATCCGCCACCAAGCTGCAGGAAGGCGATACACTTGTAAACATAGCGGTAATCCTGGACCAGAAGGATATCGTACTTCAGTCGTCGGGAGGCTGCTTTCTCAGGATGTCTCTGGAGGAAATTCCGGAAAAGAAAAAGGGAGCGGTGGGTGTGCGGGGAATGCGGCTGGGCGACGGCGAATATGTGGAAGCGGTCTATTATGTCGGCGGCGAACAGGAAGCCTCCATTTCCTACCAGGGCAAAACACTTAAGCCCGGCAGGCTGAAAATGGGAAGCAGGGATACAAAGGGTGTAAAAGTAAAAATCTGACAGGAGATACCATCATGAGAGTAATCGCAGGAAGCGCCCGTCGTCTGCGGCTGAAAACGCCGGAGGGGACAAATACCAGGCCCACAACAGACAGGATAAAGGAAACGCTGTTCAATATCCTGCAGCCCCATGTGGAAGGCTGCGTTTTTCTGGATTTGTTCAGCGGAAGCGGCGGCATCGGGATCGAAGCCCTCAGCCGTGGCGCAAAGAAAGCCTATTTTGTGGAACATAACAGAGAGGCGGCAAAGCTCATCCGGGAAAATCTGGAATTTACCAGGCTGTCTCAGGGAGCGGTGGTGCTGCAGCAGGATGTTTTTTCTGCTTTGGGCAGCGTCCGGGAAAAAGCGGATCTTATTTTTATGGATCCGCCATATGGACAGGGGATGGAAAAGCAGGTGCTTGCCCGGCTTTTCAGAGAAGCGTTTGTGACAAATGATACCTTAATTATGATAGAAGCGGCTCTGCCGACAGATTTTTCCTTTGTGGAAGAGCTGGGCTTTACTCTGATACGTGAAAAGCGGTACAAAACGAACAAGCATATGTTCCTGAGGAGGAGTATGGGATGAAAAACGCAATCTATCCGGGCAGCTTTGACCCGGTTACATACGGGCACCTGGATATCATCAGAAGATCAGCGTCTGTTTTTGACGAACTCATAGTGAGTGTTTTGAATAATGTCAAGAAAACGCCATTGTTTTCTGTGGAAGAACGTGTTAAAATACTGGAAAAAGCCACTGAGGATATTCCCAATGTAAAAATTGAATCCTTCAGCGGCTTACTTGTGGACTATGCAAGAGCACGGGATGTGCATGTGATTGTAAGAGGACTGCGGGCAATTACCGATTTTGAATACGAGCTGCAGAATGCACAGACAAACAGACTGTTGTCAAAGGGAGCATTGGATACGATGTTTTTTACGACCAGTCTGGAATATGCCTATTTGAGTTCTACAACAGTCAGGGAGATTGCCAGCTTCGGCGGAGATATATCCGGGTGTGTGCCTGATTTCGTAGAAAAAATGATTTTTAGTAAGTTTGGAATCCCAAAATGAAGCCAAAAACCCCGCAGTAAGCTAATGGGGTATCAAATTTATAACGCAGCTAAGCTGCGGGGGCTCAGACCCTCGCGGCGTTTCGTCAAATGGATGCTTCGCATCCGCCTGACTCGTTGCCTGCGGGAATGAAAGGTGCAAGAATGAGCAGTAAGATAGAGCAGTTGATAGATGAAATCGAACAGTATATTGACAGTTGTAAATATCAGGCTCTGTCCAATACGAAGATAATCGTAAACAAAGAGGAAATCGATGAACTTCTCCGTGAACTTCGTATGAAGACACCTGATGAAATCAAACGATATCAGAAAATCATCAGCAACAAAGAAGCGATTTTAAAGGATGCCAAGGAAAAGGCGGAGGCACTGATCAATGCGGCTACCGTACAGACCAATGAACTGATCAATGAACATGAGATTATGCAGCAGGCCTATGCCCAGGCCAATGAGGTGGTGGAAATGGCAACCCGCCAGGCGCAGGATATCCTGGACAATGCCACCATCGAAGCCAACGGAGTCAAAGCAGCGGCCATGCAGTATACGGACGATATCCTCGGCAACCTGGAAAACCTGATTGCTCATTCCATTGAAAGCACACAGCAGCATTTCGACCGTACCATAGATTCCCTGCAGAACTGTCTGAATATCGTAAAGTCCAACCGGATGGAACTGAATCCGTCGGAAGGAGAAGAAGAGCAGGAACAGGAACTGGCAGAAGAAGAAAGCATCCATTTAATATGATGTAGGAGGAAACGATGAAATTCAGAAACAGAGTGGTATCCGGATTGTTTGCGGCGGTGGTGTTTGCGGCGGCAATCCCTTTTTATACATATGCCGCACCAGCAGAGGACAAGGCGGCAGACCCGGTGGTGGTGGTAATTGATCCGGGGCACGGAGGCAGCAACATAGGCGGACAGATACCCGGCATGGACGAGAAAAATGCCACACTGGTAACAGCCCTGGCCATGAAAGAAGAACTGGAAAAATATGAAGGAGTTACAGTTTATCTGACCCGGTACGGCGATCAGGATTTGTCTTTGTCCGACCGTCCCAGAGCGGCCGCCGCGGTAGGGGCAGATTTCTTTTTCAGCATTCACTTCAATAAAGCAGTACCCAATCGTCTCTATGGGGCAGAGGTATGGATCCCCTCTCTGGGCCAGAACTATGCAAAGGGCTATGCCTGCGGAGATCTGATCCTGAATGAACTGTGTGATACCTACGGCCTGTACCGCAGAGGGATCAAGACAAAGGTCAATGACAGAGGAACCGATTATTACGGTGTGATTAAATATGCCACAGAACTTGGCATCCCTTCTATGATTATTGAGCATTGTCACATTGACAATGAGGTGGACGTGCCTTTTTTTAACAGTCCGGAAAAACTGGTAGCCCTGGGGCGGCTGGATGCTACGGGGGTAGCCAAATATTTCGGACTGAAATCTTCCGAACTGGGTGTGGATTATTCCGGTGTACAAAAGACAGTGGTTGCTCCGCCTGCCTCGCCTGTAAAACAGGATATGACGCCGCCGGAGACTGCATCTGTTGTGTCTGCGGCAAAGACGGCAGATGGAACGATTACGGCCGTGCTGCAGGGCAGCGATGCACAGAGCGGTATCCTTTATTATGATTACAGTCTGGACGGCGGTCAGACCTGGTCTGCCCTTCAGAAATGGGAGATAATAGGCAATGCCGGGCCTGTTATCATTCCGGGAGAAGGCGCTTCCCTGACAGTCCGGCTGTACAACAGATACGATCTGGCAACACAGAGCGGGACCGTTCCGGTTTCCTGATTTTCGTACGGATGCATCAGCATAATAAAATATATTGACTGACCCGGTCTAAAGTAAAATGATCTGTTTCTGAAACCCGGAAATACAGCGGAAATATCATCCATATCCGCCGTATTTCCGGGTTTTTTCCGGGCTTTTACTACGTCCCCAATCACATGGATGAAAAAACGGATTTTATAAAAAAATGGGTTTGAAAAAAATGGAAGATGATAGTATACTGGTACCACATTGCACAAATCCTCCTGCAGACAGCAGAGAGGATTTCTGTGACATCGTATGAAAAAACTGTCCGGATTTTTCTGCATGAGACGGATCCGGAAAGAAAGGAAACGCACTATGAGACGAATGACAGCCTGGTTGATGGCGTTGTGCATCGCTGCAACATGCGCGCTTCCGGCACAGGCGGAGGAAGAGAAAACATCAGGGGCCGGAAACGGGTTTCAGTGGGCCACCGTGACACAGGAGGAGGGGGAGACGGGGAGCAGCAATACCTCCTCAGATCAGACGGAACAGGAAAACGAAACAAAGACAGAACACAGTTCAGAAACGGAAGAAACCGAAACTTCTGAAACCGAGGACGACGGTCAGGATGACGAGGATGATGTTGATGACCCTGAAACCAGGGACGAGGACGACTTCGAGACAGACGACGGTGAGGAAGAAGATGATGACGCAGTGTCGGATGATGACGATTCGGAAACCGATAAAACGGAGCCGGAAACGCAGAAGGATTTGGATGTTGTAAAAGATCCTGACAGGAATGACCTGACTAAGCAAAAAGCTCTGGACTGGAATGATTCTTATACAGTTCCCCCGGCCTGCGGCGGAGTCGAGGTCGTATTGGGGAATGGCATGATGGACGGAGAGCAGACAGATTTTTCTGTTTCGCTGAAAGGGCCTGATGGGACAAGTTACCAGGAAAAAGTCAGCCTGGGAGATGGTCCCGACCGGAAAACCATATTGTTTGAGCATCTGGAATCCGGAGAGTATACGCTGGCTGTTATGGCAGAGGGTTATCAGTGTTATGAACAAAATATTCATGTGGAAGAAGAAATCAAAACGGCAGTCATTTATACAGGGTTTGTGGAGCTGGAGGGCTGTGCCTATGAAAAGGGCAGCGTGCATCCCGGCGTCATGCTGACAGGAGACTGGAATGGAGACGGCAGGATCGATGAAACAGACCGGGATGTGATTCTGGATGCCATCAGCAGCGGAAAGGGAATGGACTTGTCAGATTTGCAGTATTATGCAAACAGCCGGGCTAAAATAGAAGATCAGGTGCCTGTGGATTCTTCTTTGACCAGTCGGCTCTCCGGGGATGCGGTATCCGTAAATTTTAATCTGGCAGGAACAGAGGTATCGGGAAAAACAGAAGATCTGTTCCGGGAAGCGGGAGGCATTTCTCTGAAAAATAAAGCAGGGGAAACACTTTCCGAGGACAATCCGGCAGAGATCGGCTTTCATCTGCTGGGAAAAGAGGCGGATAACGGAAAAGAAATCGAAAAGATCGTGATTTCCATGAAAGAAGATAAGGCCATTGACAGTGGTGTGATTTTGGTGGAGATGGAAGATGGGGATACACCGGTTGAAATTGAAATCAAAGACGGAAAACCTGTGATCAGCAGCCGGATGATATCCGGTCATGCAGATACAACAGGCGATGAGGACAATGTCCTTATCATAGATCTGGGCGGCCAGGTGGCCGTAAAAAAGGTGGCGATCCGGATTACCGGGGCCGCCGGCACAGGAAATCTGGTGGAAATCACCCAGGTGGAATTTTTAAACGATATGGAAAACCGGATTCCGGAACCGGAAATGGATGTACCGCAGAATCTGCAGGTAGAAAGCGGCAGTAAATCTTTTACACTGACCTGGGATCAGGCCAGAAACGTAACAGGATATGAAGTGGAAATCAGCTATGATGGGGAAACCCAGGTTGTCCGTACAGCAACGAACAGGCTGGAGGTAAAAAATTTCAAAGACAGCAAACTGAAAAACGGGGAAGTCTATACAGCGCGGGTACAGTCAGTAAACGGCGCCTGGAGGAGCGGATACGGAGCATGGGTGGAGGCTGTTCCCAAAACAACCAAAAAGCCTGATGCGCCGGATAATCTGAGAGTGACCGGAGGATATCGGAGCCTGCGTATGAACTGGAAGGATATGGAGGACACAGATACCTACCAGATCTATTACAGGGAATCCGGCAGTGCTTCCTATCAGAAAATTTCCGGTGTGGCAGCAAACAGCTATGAAATCAGGGGATTGAAAGACCAGACCAGATATGAGGTCTATGTGACAGGAGTCAATGATCTGGGAGAGGGGCCGGCCTCCATCCATTCGGAAGCACGGACCATTGCAATCCAGCCGGCGCAGATGCCGTCCTATGGCCTTATAAATGAATCCAGAGGTAAGGGAAAAGTCAGTGCACATATTGTCAGTGTAACCCACAGACGGGGTAATATGGAATCCAGTCCGCTGGATACCGCTTCCGACAGTGCACTGGGAACCGTGGACAAGGATTTTGGTTCCTGCTATCAGGTCATGGACTGGGATGACGGCGGTGAGTATGTGTCTCCGGACAAAGGTCTTTTATTTACACTGGATGACTACTACAAAATGAACTACATCACGTTTGCAGAAACAGAGGACATTGGCAGCTTTTGCGGCGCTTCGGTTTTCTATTATGACAAAGAACATCCGAATGGGGTCTATGCAAAGCAGGTCAGTGTGGTACAGAGGAAAGATGCCGGCGGAAGAAGATATTATGCCATCAAACTGGCACAGCCGATTACCGCCAACCGGGTCCGTCTTGGTTTTACCCGATACGGCAATCTGCGGAATATCGTAGTGGCAGAGGTGAATTTTTATCACTATGACAGTCTGGAAGATGATATTCTTTCTCTGTATGCAGATGATCTGCACACGTCTCTGAGAAGTGATGTGACAAAAGAAACCATAGATGCCCTGCAGACACGTCTGGATACAAAGGATCCCAAAAGCGGAGAGTACCATCCGGAACGGACTGCCCTGCAGAAGGAGCTGGAAAATGCCAGAGGGCTTCTGGATTCCGGTTTCAATGATATAGTAAACATCAATCCGGCGATTGCTTCCGCATATGATTCCCATTTGGGTTTCAGTGGCCTGAACGCATGGCAGCCTCTGGGTGTGACTGCCTATGAAGGGGAACAGATCGTAGTCTATGTGGGGCATGATAAGCTGCGCACGGGTTCCCGGTCGGCACTGCAGTTGGTTGCCACACAGTACCATGCGGAGTCGGGAGCCTTTGCCAGCGTGGTGGCGGATCTGCGGGTAGGCCGCAATGAAATCACTCTGCCGGCCATCCAAAGTCTGGCCTGTGAGGGCGGCGGCGCTCTCTATGTACAGTATACAGGCAGCAATGAAGCAGACCGGTATGCGGTGCGTGTCAGCGGCGGTGTGAAAGCGCCGGTGCTGAATCTGTACGGAGTTACCGATGAAAAAGAGCGGGCGGCGTTGATTACCGCTTATGTGGAAGAGCTGGAAACACATGTGGCACAACAGGAGGCCCTGCACAAAAAGGTACATGAGGGAACCGAAGCGGATAATAAGGTGAACCGGCCCTATGACAAACAGAATTGTATTTTGGGCGCTACAGATATTATGCTGGATCAGATGATGCTGTCTGTATCCGCAGAACAGATTCTGGCAGGACTGGGAAGCGGCTCTGTCCGGACACGGGCCGGGAAACTGGATCAGTCCCTGCGTGCTATGGATGAAATGCTGGAACTGTTTTATCATCATAAGGGCCTGAGTGCAGATGAAAACGCACCGGCCACAGACCGTATGCCGGCCCGCCATCTGAACATCCGATATATGAGAATGTTTTCTGGTGCATTTATGTATGCTTCCGGAAATCACATTGGCATCGAATGGGGCTCTGTGCCGGGTCTGGCATCCGCACAGCCGGTAGCCAGCCAGGACAACGGGAAATATATCAGCGGCAGATACTTTGGCTGGGGAATCGCCCATGAGATCGGACACAACATCAACCAGGGATGTTATGCTCTGGCCGAAGTGACCAACAATTATTTTGCATTGCTGGCCGGTGGAAAGGACAGCAATGATACGGTGCGTTTCCAGTATCTAAACGTATATCAGAAAGTAACTTCCAATACGGCAGGCCGGGCTTCCAATGTCTTTACCCAGCTTGCCATGTACTGGCAGCTTCATCTTGCCTATGACAGAGGATACAATTATAAAATATATGACAGCTATGAAGCACAGCATACAAATCTGTTTTATGCAAGAGTGGACAGCTATGCAAGAGACACCGCTCTTGCACCCGGTGCTCTGAAGCTGACCGGTGACAGAGATCAGAATCTGATGCGGCTTGCCTGTGCAGCGGCCGAAAAAGATCTGACAGAGTTTTTCCTGCGCTGGGGTCTGACGCCGGATGGGGAAACCATCCGTTATGCAGAGCAGTTTCCGGAGGAAGAGAGAGCCCTGTATTATATGACAGATGATGCAAGGGTATATGAAATGGAACATGGCACTTCCAACTCCATTCGCGGAAAACAGGTAATCAGCTTTGGCCGGGCTACGGTGGAAGAAAACTCCAATGCAGTAAAGATTACTTTGCAGTGTACCGCGGATCCTGAGGTGATCCTGGGCTATGAAATTGCCAGATACCACTATGAAAACGGTCAGCCGATCCGTCAGGTGGTGGGATTTTCCACGGATAATACCTATACGGACTATGTATCCACGATAAACAATCGGGCGCTGACCTATGAAGTCACACCGGTGGATCAGTTCGGATACCGGGCCGATCCTGTGCTGGTGGGTGATGTGCGGATCTCTCATGACGGCAGCCACAGCAAATCCATGTGGACAGTGAATACCAATATGGTTTCCGACAGCGACGTAACAGAGCCGGGAACCGAACAGGATCCCTGTGAGCCTGCACCGGTTTCCGGGATTTATCAGGTAATAGACAATGAATACCAAAAGAACACCTATACAGGTCATACAGACGGCGAAGATGCCATTATCGAACTGCATCTGAACCAGGCGCTGGCTGTGTGCGGAATAAAATTCACGTCAGCATCCAGGCAGACTCTCGGAGAGTATGAGATCCAGGTCAGTCTGGACGGCAGCCAGTGGACCACAGTAAAACAGGGCACATTGGAAGAAAAGGCGGGAAGCCAGACTGTTTACTTTGAAAATGCAGAGCAGGATTCGTGGGTCTGCACCTATGACGCCGCCTATGTAAGACTGAGAGCCGTGGGCCAGAGCAAACTTTCCATGACAGAACTGGATCTTCTGGGACCTTCCGGCGACAGTGTATCCTTTGGGGTGAAAGCAGACAGTACCGAAGGCGCTGTGGGGATCCTGCAGGAAGATTACGTCTATGAAAAGAAAAACGGAGCGGAAAAAAAGATTCCGGCAGGTTCCCTGTTGTTTATGGGAAGATATAAAGGCAATCCCGCCTACAATATGGTGGTTTTATACGATGAATCGGGCAATGTGATCGGCGGCCTGGATAAAGAGGGCGTATTGAATGCAGAACAGATCATTCTTGCAGATGTACCGGAGAGTGGAATGCTTGGGGAAGTAAGCGACGGCGTCTGGATCTATTGGATCAGACCGGACGAAAACGGGAATGTTCCCACAATAAACGGAAAAGTACGGGCGCAGATGCTGCGGGTAAACAATGCGCTGACCAATGAAGGGCAGCGGATTGTCAGCGACACGCTTCCGCTTAAGATTCCGGATAAGCTGGATGGCATTTCGCTGAAAAACGAGTTGGAAGAAACAGAACAATGAAAGGACAGTGCCGTTACTACGGCAGAATGTGAGGAAACGTGAAAGCAATCAGAAACAGACTTTTATTTCTGGCAGGTATTCTTGGCATACTGACACCGCTGCAGGCTGCTGCAGCGGAGCAGGATACGGTGACGCTGCGGCAGGAAGAAGCCAGAGTGGCAGTCTCGGTGAGTATGACCGATGCAATGGAAGAGCATATGACGGCTGTTTCTCTGGCCCTTAAAATACAGGTGGATGAGGGGGACGGCGGATCTGATGATATTCAGGTGTCTTTTGATTTTGATGCAGGACTTGAAGATACAGAACATGATATCCGATATCAGGACGGGCTTTTGCAGATTTATGCCGCATCGGATCAAACCCTCTTTCCCGCATCGGGCGAACTGCCTCTGGGATATGTGGAAGTGACGCCCAAAGATGCTTCGGACACCCTTAAGATCCGCATTTCTTATCAGGATGGTTCTTTTCAGGCAGTCAACAGCTCTTACGGAAGCAAGAAGCCGGAGGTGACACGGGTTTCCCAGGCTGTGGATATGCAGATCGGCGCAGGCGTTGTCTATGGTGTATCCACTCAGACACTGGAAGAGTATCTGGAGCAGGCCAGATTACTCAGTCAGGATGCTTATACAAAGGAGCAGTGGGCCAGGATTCAGGAAGCGATTGCACAGGCAGAACGACTGCTGCAGGAAGCAGGCGCCGGTCAGGATGCTATAGATGAAGCGGCATCCATCCTGTACCAGGCCATGCAGAACCGTCTGGAGGAAGAACCAGCAGGCGGGGAACAAACCGGCGGCAGCAATATGGATCAGGGCCTGTATGACCAGACCACCCGATATGAAAGCAATCCGTCTGATGCAAAAAAAATTGATTCTGCAGTTGTAACTGCGGGAGAAAAAACAGACTTGCCTGTGGATTTCAGCCAGGGCCTGCCTGCCGCTGTCGCAGGAATTCTGCCCGGAATCGGTGCAGCGGACGGGAATTTATCATCCGTAACAGGCAATGGAGCAGGTATTGTATCCGGCGGTGCAAACCGGGAAAAAATATCCGTGATATCTCCCAAAGACGGGCCAGCCGGCATTCAGGTGATAAACGGCGGCGCCGGCGCCGGCAGCGGCGCGCTGCCCGGACAGACAGAGGGGGAAGAATCAGCCTCCGCAGATCAGGCCACATCTCAGGAAATACTGCTGGATCGGGTAAATGGCGGTGTGGTGTCGGAAAAAGAGAGTTTTCATCCGGGGCTGCCGGTGATCTTTATAGGAGCGGGAGCGATTGTCATAGTGATCGCTGTCATGACAATCTTTTCCATAAAAAAACATAAGAAAAGAAAAAAGCATCAAAGCAACAAGAAACATTCCCATCCGGAAAAACCGGCCGGAGGCAGGAAGAAGTCAGGACATAACCGCAGGAAATAGCGGTCTGTTCTGCAATCAGTATGGAAAAGCCGAAAGTAAAGATACTATTTTCGTCTTTTTTGTTTTTTCTTCAAAAAAAATGAACCTTTTGGAAAGATACAGAGTCTTATAGTCAGATACGTATCAAAGGAAGCAGGAGGGGAGATGCCGGATATGGATGAAATAAAACTGGTGCGCTGTCTGAAAGCCGGGGACAGGCAGGCGTTTGACACCTTGTATGAGGCCTATAAAAATATGCTTTTGCGGATGGCCTGTCTGGTCAGCGGTTCTGTAGAAGATGCCGAGGATATCGTACAGGAAACGTTTGTCAAATGTTATCTGCACATCGGAAGCCTGAAAAAGGACACTGGTTTTCAGTCCTGGCTTTTTCAGATTTTATACCGGACGGCATACGGATATGCAAAAAAGAGAAAACGGGAGATCCCCGATGAAAACGCAGGTATGCAGGCAGATGCCACAGACGGCATGACTTCTCTGGATCATATTCTGCAGTCGGAAGCACAGCAGATGATACATGCCGCAGTGAGTGACCTTAGTTTTAAGCATCGGGCAGTGGTGGTACTGTTTTATTACAACGATATGTCTGTCCGGGAAATTGCGAAAATACTGGGGACCACAGAAGGGACTGTAAAATCCAGGCTGTTTGCGGCAAGAAAAAAACTGAGTGAAGGTTTGAAGCAATTAGAGGAAGGAGGCGGAGAGTATGAAAACAAGTCGGGAATCTGTTCCCTGTAAAGACATTTGTTCTGGTGACCGGGAAATCAGCCAGGTTTTGCGCAGAAGTGTGGCATATATCGAGGCCCCCGATGAGTTGAAACAGCGGATCGACCGTCAGATTTCAGAGACATTGAAAAAGGAGGAAAAAATGAAAAAACATATTGGATGGAAAAAAGTGGGAATCGGTGTTGTGGCAGCCTGTCTTTTGATCGGAACCGGATGCCTGGCGGCAGGCGGGGTCAAATATTTTATGGGTAGCAGTTCATCTTCCCATCCTGATTATACGGCGTTTTCCGATCTGGAAAAGGCGGAGGCCGATGTAGGTTATCAGGTCAATGCCGTAGAGTCTTTTGACAATGGATTCACATTCGAGAGTATTACCATATCAAAAAACTCTCTGGTCAATGAGTCAGGTACAAAGGAGGAAAATCAGAAGGGAATCAACATTCGATATCAAAAGGACGATGAAACGGTTATATTGTTTATCCGCAGGCTGTATCAAATGGAACTGGAAGGCGGCGTACCGGAAGAAAATCCGGTATTTGATGCCTCCAGACAGATCGGGGAGGTACAGGCAGGATTCCGACAGATTACCAATAAATTTGTCCCTCCGGATTATGAGCTTACAGAGGAAGATATGAAGAATATGGAAAACCCGAATTTTAATCTGGCTTATGGCACCAGTGAAGTGGAAAACGACATCGGTTTTTCTGTTTCCTGGGTGCAGGATGGGGTATGCTATGACCTGTATGGCACGGACCTTTCCATCGATGGTGAGGAAATGCTGGATATGGCAGAGAAAATTATTACGAATGAGTAAATGGCAAATGGAACCAAACAGGGAAAACAAGTTATAAAATGGTACGTTAAGAGACAAAAGGCGCTACAGTTTTCCGGTTGGCAGACCGATATATCATACAGAAATTACCAGAATCAGGGAGGATAACGGTATGAGTATAGGTATGGCAATCGGAATGGGCGGCGCCACTGGCACAGGCAAAATCACTGTGAAGAATCCGGACGGTTCCAGAGCCGCCACCATCAGTATCAGTGCACCGTCTAAGAAAAAGACAAAACGGCTCCGGTATAATTTCAAAGAAATATCCGGCCAGATTCTGAGAGCCAAAACCTGTATGAGTGCAAAGCAGGTGATGGTGCGTGCCCGTGGCAAGGTGGCCATCCTCCGCAGGCAGGTAAAATGTGGCGAATATGACGATACAGAACTGTCCCATGCCATTATGCATGCGGAACAGATGGCCAGGATCGCAAAAAAGCGGATGAAGCATCTGGAGGAGGAAGAGCGGGCCCGAAAGCATGACAGTGAAACGATGTGCGAAGCAGAGCTGGATGAGAAAAATGAACGCCGTTATCCGGATCTGCCGGAGGATATAGAGCTGGACAGTGAAAAGATAAAGGAACTGATGCAGGAGCTTAAGGCGCTGCAGGATGAAATGGAACAGTCGGATTTACTGGAAGGCGGCTCCGATTTGATTCTGGGAGGAGATATGGATCCGGGTGATCTGGAGCTTTTAAAGAAAAAGCACAGAGCCAGTGAGCTGCGGGAAATTACGGAAGCCGATATGAAATATCTGAGAGCGTTTTTCACCCAACTGGAAAAAGACAGAAGAGCGGCGGCCAGCGGTGTGTCTCTGGAGCTTTCCGGTGTGAAAATGCCGGTACCGATACCCGGAACGGCTGCATCAGCTGCTGCGGCGTCTGTACAGGAACCGATTATTACAGAAGGCGGCAGCATTGACATCATGGCATAGAACAGAAAGAGAACAGGAAAAGGACGGGAGCGATCCGGTCCTTTTCCTGTTCTGCGGATTCATGACAAAAGAAAGTTTGTACAGCGCACTTTCTTTTGTTTAATAGAGACGCAGCATCACACTGTAATAGCCAAATGCCAGTATGCTCTGCAATATTTTATGTATCACATAAGAAAACATGGAAAGATCCGTATCTCCGATCATTGCATAGGTCTGGGCAATGCAGGAGCATCCACCGAACTGGAGCATAACAAGGATCAGAAGAGGATGCCCGGTTCCGGTCATAACAATACCGCCGGTAATTTCCATCAGAAGATAAACCGGAGCCTGGAGTGTACAAAAGGCCGGGGGCAGATGGTCAAAGCAGAGTCTGGGCAGTATGTTCAGCAGATTAAAAAAGATCATATAGCCGCCCAGTTTGGTGATGCTTCGAATGCCGGATGAAATGGAAGCATCCAGAGCCGCAGCAAAGGAAAGAGGCGTTTGCGTCTGCT
Organism: Lachnospiraceae bacterium; assembly: GCA_009774625.1. GTDB lineage: Bacteria > Bacillota > Clostridia > Lachnospirales > Lachnospiraceae > VSOB01. The sequence goes on along the minus strand of VSOB01000039.1, from coordinate 11,426 downwards.
GTATCCTGTTTGCGCAGGAGATGCGCCTGCCATAGTACAAATAACGTAGCGCCAGACCATAACAGAGCGGTATGCCGTACATACCGGTCAGATAAACCCACAATGGTACGGAAATCGGCAGATAGGCCAGTACAAAGCCGGTAAAAAAAACCGGGCCGATGTTATTGCTGAAGGCCAGCAGAAAACCGGCTTCCTGCCGGGTAATTTGTCCCATGCGGTACAGTTCCCCCGTGATTTTGGAACCCATAGGGAAGCCGCACAGAAAACCGATGACAATGTTGTACAGGCAGGGACTGCTGACCCGGAATACAGGATGGAGCAGCGGCCGGAAAAAGCCTGCAAACTGGTCTGAAAGTTGCAGCAGGAGCATCATACCGGACAATACCATAAAAGGAAACAGTGTGGGAATCATTTTCCAGAACCAGGCGTTTAGTCCTGCCAGCGCATAGGAAAGGGCTGTTTCCGGGTGGCAGAGAATGGCGTAGGTCAGACAGGAAAAGAAAAGAAGCAAACCTGATTTTTTTAAAAATTTTTGCAAGATTTTCCCCCAGAACAGCAAAAATGTTGTATACTCATACATATGTGTGAGGAGAGGGATTCATGCGTCTGGACAAATATCTGACACAGGCCGGTATCGGTACGAGGAGCCAGGTCAAAGAATATATCCGCAAAGGGCTGGTTATGGTGGACGGCAGAACGGAACACCGCTGCGAATGTAAGATTGATGAAACTCTGTGTCTGGTTTCCTGTCAGGGCAGGCCGGTGGGGTTTCAGAAAATGGCTTATTATATGCTGAACAAGCCGGCGGGCTGTGTATCTGCCACCAGAGATCAGCGGGAACAGACTGTTCTGGATCTGGTAAAGGATACGGGACGGCGGGATCTGTTTCCGGTGGGACGGCTGGACAAGGATACGGAAGGCCTGCTGCTTCTTACCAATGACGGGATGCTGGCGCACAGGCTCCTGTCACCCGGAAAACATGTGCCCAAGCAATATCTGGCGGTATTGTCTCATGACCTGACGCAGGAGCAGATCGCCATACTGGAGCAGGGAGCCGACATCGGAGAGGCGCAGCCTGCAAAACCTGCTGTATTTTCCTGGCAGGACAGAGAAAAGGCAGAGGCGCTTCTGACGGTGACAGAGGGAAAATTCCATCAGGTAAAACGGATGTTTGCTTCTGTGGGATGTCAGGTGCTGTCGCTGAAACGTCTTTCTATGGGAAGTCTTGTACTGGATAAGACACTGGCACCGGGGCAGTACCGGCCTCTGCTGAAAGAAGAGCTGGAGAGCCTGCTGAAACTGACGAAACTGGAGGACAGATAAAAATGCTGGAGCACAAAGAAGCGGTTATTTTTGATATGGATGGTTCTCTTGTGGATTCCATGTGGGTATGGAAAGACATCGACATCGAGTATCTGGGACGGTTCGGACTGGAAATACCAGATGATCTGCAACAGATGATCGAAGGAATGAGCTTTACGGAAACCGCACAGTATTTCAGGGAACGGTTTTCTCTGGAGCGTTCTGTGGAGCAGATCAAAGCGGACTGGAATGAACTGGCCTGGGACAGGTATCGGACCAGAGTCATGTTAAAACCGGGAGCCAGAGAGCTGCTGGACCATTGCCGGCAGCAGGGTATCAAACTGGGCATTGCCACCAGCAATTCCAGACAGATCGTGGATATGGTTATGGAGGAACGGGGGATAGGAGATTATTTTTCCTGTATTATGACAAGCTGCGAAGCCAAAAAAGGAAAACCGGCGCCGGATATCTATCTTCTGACAGCAGAAAAACTGCAGATTCCCCCACAGCGCTGTCTGGTTTTCGAAGATATTGTATATGGCATTCAGGCCGGTAAGGCAGCAGGCATGGAAGTCTGTGCAGTGGACGATGCTTATTCGGCTTATCAGGAAGCGGAAAAGCGCCGTCTGGCCGATTATTACATAAAAGATTTTACGGAAATCAAAGAAATAGGAGCCGGCATACAGGAGAAAACGGATTGAACAGAGGATTTTTACCGATTTCAAGAAAGGACATGGAAGAGCGGGGCTGGGACTGGGTGGACTTTGTGTATGTATCAGGGGATGCCTATGTGGATCATCCGTCTTTCGGACACGCAATTATTACCAGGCTGTTGGAGGCCCATGGCTATCGGGTGGGGATCATTCCCCAGCCGGACTGGAAAAATGAAGAAAGCATTACTGTATTCGGCAGGCCAAGGCTGGGTTTCCTGGTCAGTGCGGGCAATATGGATTCCATGGTCAATCATTATTATGTATCCGGCCGAAAGCGGGAGAGCGATGCCTATACACCGGGTGGGAAAACGGGCAGACGTCCAGACCATGCGGCGGTGGTATACGGCAATCTGATCCGCCGCAAATATGGAAATGTCCCGGTGATTCTGGGCGGCATAGAAGCCAGCCTGCGCCGTATGGCCCATTATGATTACTGGTCCGATTCTTTTAAACGTTCCATTCTGCTGGATGCACAGGCAGATCTGATCTCTTATGGTATGGGAGAAAAATCTGTGCTTGCCATAGCAGAGGCATTGGAAAGCGGGCTGTCTGTGAAAGATCTTTGTTTTATTCCGGGAACCGTATATAAAACAAAGGATATTTCCGCCGTGCATGACAGCATAGAGCTGCTTTCCTATGAGGAGATGAAGGCCGATAAACGCAGATATGCGGAGAGCTTTCTGATCCAGCATGAAAATACGGATCCCTTTACAGGGAGAGCTTTGATAGAACCTTATCCGGGCGGTGTCTATGTGGTACAGAATCCGCCGCAGCCGCCCCTTACCATGCAGGAGATGGATGACATTTATGCGTTCCCGTATATGCGTACCTATCATCCTTCCTATGAGGAGGAAGGCGGTGTTCCCGCCATCCGGGAGATTAAATTTTCTCTGACCAGCAGCCGCGGATGCTTCGGAGGCTGCAATTTCTGTGCGCTGACCTTCCATCAGGGCAGGATCATACAGGCCAGGAGCCATGCATCCCTGTTAAAAGAGGCCAGAGCGCTGATCCGGGATCCGGAGTTTAAAGGTTACATTCATGATGTGGGAGGTCCCACTGCCAATTTCCGTGCGCCCTCCTGTGCAAAACAGATGCACGCCGGTGTCTGTAAAAACAGGCAGTGTCTGTTTCCACGCCCTTGTCCCAATCTGAAAGCGGACCATCGGGATTATCTGTCTCTGCTGCGTTCCCTGCGCTCTCTGCCCGGAGTGAAAAAGGTATTTATCCGGTCCGGGATCCGGTTTGATTATCTGATGGCAGATCCGGACGATACTTTTTTCAAAGAACTGGTGGAGCATCATGTGAGCGGACAGCTTAAAGTGGCGCCGGAGCATATATCGGATCCGGTTCTGTACCGTATGGGCAAACCGGCCAATCAGGTTTATGAAGCCTTTGCCGCCAAATTCCGCAGACTGAATACAAGGCTTTTAAAAAAGCAGTTTCTTGTACCTTACCTGATGTCCTCCCATCCCGGTTCCACTTTGAAAGAGGCAGTTGCTCTGGCGGAATATCTGCGGGATCTTGGTTATATGCCGGAGCAGGTACAGGATTTTTATCCAACGCCCTCTACGCTGTCCACAGTTATGTACTACACGGGAGTGGATCCCAGAGATGGCAAAAAAGTCCATGTATGCAGAAATCCTCATGAAAAAGCAATGCAGCGGGCGCTGATTCAGTACCGGAACCCGAAAAATGATGCGCTGGTACGGGAAGCGCTGCATCTGGCAGGCAGAGAAGATCTGATCGGATTTGACAAAATCTGCCTGATTCGTCCACGAAAGACAGGCCGGCAGACGATCAGGCCTCAAAGTCCGAAAGATAACATCACTACAGCTCCAAAGAAAAAAACGATCAGAAATATACATAAGAAAAAATCAAACAAAAAATCTGTAAACAAATAAGGAGATGTGGCATGAATATTATCATTATCACCGGAGCGTCCTCCGGTATCGGACAGGAATTTGCACGGCAGCTTGATACATTGTTTCCCGGTATGGATGAGTTCTGGCTGATTGCCAGGAGAAAAGAGCGGATGGAGGCACTGAGCCGGGAGCTTTCCGCCAAATGCAGGATCATTGGCATGGATTTAACGGATCTGGTGGATCTGGGACGATTTTCCGAATTGTTGGAAATAGAAAAGCCCAGGATCCGTATCCTGGTCAACAGCGCCGGATTTGGCCTGATGGGCGAAACGCAGCGGCTGTCATTGCCGGAGCAGAAGGCCATGATAGATTTAAACTGCACAGCATTGACCGAGATGACCTGCAGATGTCTGCCTTATATGCAGAAGAACAGCCGTATCATTCAGATGGCGTCCAGCGCCGCTTTTCTTCCGCAGGAAAATTTTGCGGTATATGCCGCCACCAAATCTTATGTGCTGAGCTTTTCTCAGGCGCTCAGACAGGAACTGAAGCATCGGGGAATCTATGTGACAAGTGTCTGTCCCGGTCCGGTGGATACAGAATTTTTTGAAAGAGCAGAGCAGTATGGCAAGACACTGGCTGTAAAAAAACTGACCATTGTCCCGGCAGACCGTGTTGTAAAAAAAGCAATACGGGATTCTTATGATAAAAAAGCGCTTTCCGTATACAGTCTGCCCATTCAGGCATTTCATGTCCTGTGCAAGCTCCTTCCCCATGATGTCATATTTGGTATCATGCGGCGTTTAAAGTCCTGAGCAATATGGTGATTCGGAGGAGAAAAGCAAGATGACAAAAGGCTGTTATGGCTATCTGCACAGACAGAAGAAAAAAGAAATCATCAGAACCGTTCTGTATTTCGGCTTATCAGCCGCTATTTTTGCAATGGGATATCTGACCACAAAAACCAGGGCAAATCTGCTGACAATCGTGGCCGTGCTGGGATGCCTTCCGGCAAGCAAGAGTATGGTCAGTATGATTATGTATTTAAGAGCGGGTACCTGCTCTGAGTCCTGCCGTCAGGCCGTCCGGAAAGCGGCAGGCGATGTGCCGGTACTGTATGATCTGTATCTGACAAGTTATCGGAACAATTTCCAGATCAGTGCAGCAGTGGTCCGTAATCAGAGCGTCTGCGGCTATACAGAGGATAAAAACTGCGACCTGTCCGCCGGAGAAAAGCATATTACAAAACTCCTGCAGCAAAGCGGCTATGGAGGCCTGACGGTGAAACTGTTTGACGATTTATCAAAATTTACGGACAGACTGATGCAGATGCGTGACATCCCTGAAAAAACGGCGGAAAAGGAAGCGGCGGTTGCAGAAGTGCTGAAGGACATTTCGCTTTAATTTATGTGAATATAGGAAGGAAAATATGCGGCAGATCGAGATCACAGACGGAGAGGCCGGGCAGCGGCTGGATAAGTTTCTGAGAAAGTATATGAAAGATGCGCCGGGCGGATTTCTCTATAAGATGCTGCGTAAAAAAAATATAACACTCAATTCCAAAAAGGCAGACGGCAGTGAAAGGCTGGCCGCAGGGGACTTGGTCCGGCTGTTTCTTTCGGAGGAAGCGCTGGCAGTTTTTGGCGCAGGGGATGCAGGCGGCAGGCTGTCAGAAAAGGACAAAAAGCAGGCCGAAGAGGGACGAGCCGCGTATCAGTTATTCGGAAAGCTGCAGATTTTGTATGAGGACCGGCATGTACTTCTGGTAGACAAGCCGGCCGGTATCTTATCCCAAAAGGCGGACAACAGACAGCTTTCCCTGAATGAATGGCTCACCGGCTATCTGCTTGAGACAGGAAAGATCACGGAACAAAGCCTGCAGACGTTTCATCCTTCTGTGTGCAACCGTCTGGATCGGAATACCAGCGGCATTGTGATCTGTGGGAAGAGTCTTTATGGCAGCCAGGAAATGTCCCGTATCATAAAGGACAGAAGCCTGCACAAATATTATCTTCTGTATGTGGAAGGGCAAATGGACAGAGGAGAAAAAATCGAAGGTTATCTGTATAAGGATAAAGCCTCCAACCGGGTGGAAGTTTTTCATGGCAGGCAGCCGGGCAGTGTGCGGATCGTCACTGTATACCGGCCTGTTTTTACCGGAAAGGAAGAAACACTGGTAGAGGCAGAGCTGATTACCGGAAAGACTCATCAGATTCGGGCACATCTGGCATCGGCAGGCTTTCCTTTGGTGGGAGATGGAAAATACGGCAATGCGCAGCGCAACGAAGAGCGCAGACAAAAGTCAGGTATCACCCATCAGCTTCTGCATGCCTATAGAGTGGTGTTTCCAAAGCTGCCCAGAGAGCTGGAATCTCTTTCCGGCATGGAAATCAAAGCGCCGCTTCCGCCATTATTTTGCAGACTGGGCGGCGGGCTGCCGAAATTGTGATTCCTGATACGGATTTGGAGGAAAGGATGGCAACATGGAATTCCAGGGGCCTTCGCGGCTCCACATTGGAAGAACTGATTAACAGGACCAACGAAAAATACAGAGAAAACGGACTGGCTCTGATTCAGAAAGTGCCCACCCCGATCACCCCGATACAGATTGACCGGGAGAGCAGGCATATTACACTGGCCTACTTTGACCAGAAAAGTACCGTGGATTATATTGGCGCCATCCAGGGGATTCCGGTATGTTTTGATGCAAAGGAATGTGCCTCCGATACGTTTGCGCTGCAGAACATTCATGACCACCAGGTTCAGTTTATGGAGGATTTTGAAAAGCAGGGCGGTGTTGCGTTTTTTCTGATTCATTATACAGGCAGGGACGTTTTTTATTATCTGCCGCTGGCCCATCTGAAAGTGTTCTGGGACAGGGCCCAGATTGGCGGACGGAAAAGTTTCCGGTATGAGGAACTGAATCCGGCTTATGTGATTAACAGAAAACACGGTGTTCTGGTTCCCTATCTGGATCTTCTGCAAAGGGATCTGGATGACCGGGCCTGATGCGGCAGTATTGACATGGGCTTTTTAATTTCGTATACTGAAATGCCGAAGTATATTAAGACAAAGGGATGAAAGAGGATGCAGAGATTGGTGCATACACCGGAAGGTGTACGGGATATTTACGGAACAGAATATGCAGGAAAACTGGCGGTGGAAGAGAAGATTCAACAGGTATTCCATCGCTATGGCTATCAGGATATCCAGACGCCCACGTTTGAGTTTTTTGATGTTTTTTCCAGAGAAATCGGGACAAGGCCGTCCAGAGATCTGTACAAATTTTTTGACAAAGAGGGGAACACCCTTGTACTGCGTCCGGACTTCACACCGTCCATAGCCAGATGTGCTGCCAAATATTTTATGGAAGAGGACAGGCCGCTTCGATTCTGTTATCTGGGCAATGCATTCAGCAATACGTCGGAACTGCAAGGCAAATTAAAAGAAGTCACCCAGATGGGATGTGAGCTGATCGGCGACGGCTCTGTTCAGGCAGATGCGGAAATGGCCGCCATGATGATCGCGGCATTGAAAAGCACAGGGCTTTCAGACTTTCAGATCAGTATCGGACAGGTAGAATACTATAAGGGAATCTGCCGGGAGGCAGGGCTTTCCGAGGAAATGGAGCTGGAACTGCGGGAATATATCTCTTCCAAAAATTATTTCGGGGCCGAGGATTTTCTGATTCGTAAAAAAGTCCCGGAACATCACCGGAGTATGCTGATGAAATCGGCAGAGCTGCAGGGCGGTGTGGAGATATTGGGGGAAGCCTCAAAAGCAGTGACCAATGAAAGAGCCATTGCCGCAATTACCCGTTTGGAGCAGCTTTATCAGGCGCTTTGTACCTATGGCGTGGAAGGCCATGTTTCCTTTGATCTTGGGATGTTGAGCAAATATAATTATTATACAGGCGTGATCCTGAAAGGCTATACCTATGGGGCAGGAGATGCCATTATCACAGGCGGCCGTTATGACAGACTGCTGGGATATTTCGGCAGAACAAGACCCGCCATCGGATTTATGCTGGCCATTGACTCTCTGATGGAAGCGCTTTCCAGACATAAGATTTCCGCTGATTTAAAAGATCGGGTATCGGAAATCGTCTACAGTCCGGATACTTTCGGACAGGCCGTGAGGGAAGCAGAAACCCGGAGAAGGCAGGGAGAGGCTATTGTGCTGATCCCGGAAACAAAATTACAGCCAGAGCCGCAGCCTTCTGTCAAAGAACAGCCGGTTCGGGCCATAGCAGAGGATAATACAGCACGGACGAGCGGGGAAAACCGGACGCCCATACGCTCTGGCACATTTCTCGCCGGAGCAAAAGAAGATATGAGGTATCTGACATTTGCGCTGGGCAAGGGGCGTCTGGCGGATCAGACGATGGCTCTTTTAGAGTCGGTGGGCATTGTCTGTGAAGAAATGAAAGACAAAAGCTCCAGGAAGCTGATATTTGTTAACGAAGAGCTGCGGCTTAAATTTTTTCTTTCCAAAAATCCGGATGTTCCCACTTATGTGGAATATGGCGCGGCGGATATTGGGGTAGTGGGCAGTGATGTGCTTCGGGAAGAAAATAAAAGAGTATATGAAGTACTGGATCTGGGCTTTGGGAAATGCCGCATGTGTGTCTGCGGTCCCAAAACGGCACAGGCTTTGCTGAAACACCACGAAATGATCCGTGTGGCAAGCAAATACCCCAATATAGCCAAAGATTATTTTTATAATAAAAAACATCAGACGGTGGACATGATCAAACTGAACGGCTCTGTGGAACTGGGACCGATCGTCGGGTTGTCCGATGTGATTGTGGATATCGTGGAAACCGGCTCCACTCTGCGGGAAAACGGGTTGGATGTACTGGAAGAAATCTGTCCCATCTCTGCCAGAATGATTGTCAATCGGGTCAGCATGCAGATGGAAGCTGACAGAATCAAGAATATCATTGGCATGCTGCGGGATAAAATATCCTGAAAACGGAGGAAAACATGAGAAAAGTAAAGCTGACAGAGGAAAGCAGAAAAGGGCTGTTGCAGGAACTGATTAAGCGCAGTCCCGGTCATTATGATACTTATGAAGAGATCGTATCGGATATCATCCAACGGATCCGGGAAGAGAAGGATGCGGCGTTGTTTTCCTATACAAAAGAATTTGACCACTGTGATGTAAATGTGTCCAACATCCTTGTAACGGAAGAAGAGATCGACAGCGCTGTGGATATGCTGGAGCCAGGATTTGTGGCAGTGATGAAAAAAGCGGCCGACAACATCCGGGCATTTCATGAAAAGCAGGTACGCAATACATGGATGGACATCCGGGAGGACGGGAGTATCCTGGGGCAGCGGATCCTCCCCATCGGGCGGGCAGGTGTCTATGTACCTGGCGGAAAAGCTGCCTATCCTTCCAGTGTGCTGATGAATGTGATTCCTGCCAGGGTGGCAGGCGTTGCAGAAATCATTATGACTACGCCTCCGGGAGCGGACGGCAGTATCAATCCGGCCACTCTGGCAGCAGCACGTATTGCAGGTGTGGATAAGATTTACAGAGCAGGCGGTGCGCAGGCCATTGCTGCGATGGCCTTCGGTACGGAAAGTATCCCGAAGGCAGATAAAATTACCGGACCGGGCAATATCTTTGTGGCACTGGCAAAAAAAGCGGTGTACGGCCATGTAAGCATTGATTCCGTTGCCGGTCCCAGCGAAATCCTGGTGTTGGCGGATGAGACAGCCAATCCCCGTTATGTGGCCGCAGATCTTTTATCCCAGGCAGAGCATGATGAACTGGCCTCTGCCATACTGATTACGACCAGTGAAGAAGTGGCTGACCGGGTGGAAGAAGAGATCAGAGGCTTTCTGCCACAGTTATCCCGGCGGGAGATCATAGAAAAATCACTGGAGCATTACGGCTATATCCTTCTGGCAGACAGCCTTTCGGATGCTGTGGAAGCAGCCAATGAAATTGCCAGTGAACATCTGGAAATCCTCACCCGCAATCCGTTTGAAGTGATGACAAAGATCCGGCATGCCGGTGCCGTCTTTCTGGGAGAGCATTCCTGTGAACCGCTGGGTGATTATTTTGCCGGCCCCAATCATATTTTACCCACCAATGGTACGGCACGGTTTTTCTCGCCTCTCGGTGTAGACGATTTTGTGAAAAAATCCAGTGTGATTTCCTATTCGGAAACCGCACTGTCATCTGTACATAAAGACATCGAACTGTTTGCCCGTCAGGAGGGACTGACAGCGCATGAAAATGCTATGAAAGTCAGATTTGAGGCAAAGCAGGCGGACTGATAAGGAGTGTATATGAATATCAAAAAACTGATTCCCTGTATCTATCTGTATCAAAAGCATGCTGTAACAGGATTTTCAGACAAAGAGACCATTGTCAGTAAAGATCCTGCAGAGTTGGCCCGGTTTTATGCCGAAAGCGGCGCCGATGAGCTGATTGTCTTTGATCTTTCTGACGGAGATAAAGAGCATGAGGAAGCTCTGGATGTGATAAAAGAGATCTGCAGCAGTGTGGAAATACCAGTCGTCGGTGCGGGCAATGTGAAGCGGATGGAGGACATTAAAAAGCTGATTTATGCAGGCTGTAAAAAGGCAGGGCTTAATTTTGCACATCCGGAAAATATCGCATTGACCCAGGAAGTTTCCCTTCGGTTTGGCAGGGAAAAAATCGTGGCATGTGTGGAATCCGGCGAAATCATTGAAGCGCAGAAAATATTGCTGGAAACTTATGTCTGTGAACTGATTCTGGTGAAAGAGACGATACTGAAAGCCTGTGTGGGCTTATCCAGTGTCCCGTTTATCGCCATGCTTCCTGAAATGACACTGGATAAGCTGCTGGATACATTAAATTATATTGATCTGTGCGGTGTCACAGGCAGGGTAATCAATGAAAATGCAAAAGAGATCAAGGCGCTGAAGTTACTGTGCATGGAACGGGGGATTTGTGTGAATACGCCCGGTATGCAGGTGAAGTGGGAGGATTTTAAGAAAAATTCTGACGGCATGATGCCTGTGGTGGTACAGGATGATCAGACGGATCAGGTATTGATGGTGGCCTACATGAACCGGGAGGCTTATGAGTCTACTCTGAAAACAGGAGAGATGACCTATTACAGCAGAAGCAGACAGGAACTTTGGCATAAGGGAGAAACCAGCGGGCATATCCAATATGTAAAAAGTCTGACAGCCGACTGTGATATGGATACGATTCTGGCACGGGTATCTCAGGTGGGAGCTGCCTGCCATACCGGAAATAAATCCTGTTTTTTCAATGAAATCATAGGTAAAAAACAGCCGGAAGAAAATCCGCTGAAAGTTTTTCAGTCTGTACTGGATGTCATCACAGACAGAAAACTCCATCCCAGGGAAGGATCTTATACCAATTATCTCTTTGATAAGGGGATCGATAAAATCCTGAAAAAGTTGGGAGAGGAAGCCACAGAAATTGTGATTGCTGCCAAAAATCCCAATCCCAATGAAATCAAATATGAGATTTGTGATTTTCTGTATCATATGATGGTGCTGATGGCAGAGCGGGAGAT
>VSOB01000038.1 GCA_009774625.1 Lachnospiraceae bacterium | reverse complement strand
GTTCTCTGAATCTTCTTTCTTTCTTCCTTAGAATCTTCAGGGTCGCATTGCTGTTTATTTGTCAAGGTTCTGTCGGTCTTTTCTGACGCAACTCCATCATTCTATCACAACTTCTGTTCCCAGTCAAGACCTTTTTTACTTTTTTCTTCCAGCTCTTCTCTTCGAGCTTTCCCCTTCCCGCTCTCTTGCCCGCGGTGGAATTTTATTATATCTCGTCCGCACTCTTTTGTCAACAAAAATTTTCTAAAATTTACATTTTATTCTAAGCCAAATTTTTGCGGCCGGATATGGGGCAAAAAAAGAAATCTCAATTTCTCAAGATTCTCTTTCCAAATTTATATGGTAGAAAAACGGAGAAAGAGGGATTTGAACCCTCGCGCCGCGTGAACGACCTACACCCTTAGCAGGGGCGCCTCTTCAGCCTCTTGAGTATTTCTCCTTAGTCTGAACTCATCCTCTACCAATATAAAGTTGTGCATCATCATCGACGACGCATGTATGATTATAGCGAAACGTTTCTCATTTGTCAATTACTTTTTTCTAATTATTTACAAATTCTATATTTTTATGTAACTCCCACTCCATTTAAATAAATCGGGACTTATGACATTCCGAATGGGATAGTCCCTGCCATGACCTGCTCATATAAATCGTTCCCTTCCCTGTCAATGACAACGATAACCGGAAACTCTTTTACTTCCAGCCTGCGGATTGCTTCCGTTCCCAGATCATCATAAGCAATCACTTCTGATTTCAGTATCGCTTTGGATAAAAGCGCTCCCGCTCCGCCGATTGCCGCAAAATAAACGGCTCCATTCCGGACGATAGCCTCTCTTACCTCTTTGGAGCGTTTTCCTTTACCGATCATCCCCTTCAGCCCTAAATCCAGAAGCGCCGGTGTATATTTGTCCATACGGCTTGCCGTAGTCGGTCCCGCCGAGCCGATGGCTTTTCCTTCTCTGGCTGGAGATGGCCCCATATAATATAGAATGGTCCCTTTCAACTCCACCGGAAGCGGCATCCCTTTCTCCAATGCTTCCTGCATACGCTTATGGGCGGCGTCTCTGGCGGTATAAATGGTTCCTGTAATATAAACACTGTCTCCCGCACGCAGTGTATTCCATTCCTCTTCGTTTACAGGCGCCTGAATATGTCTTTCCATATGTTATCCTTTCTCAACCGGCATTGTACTGATCCTAAGATACCCCGGCAGTTATAACCGGTCTTTTCCGGCATCGCATCTTGTCTGTTTCCCGGACAACAGCCTTATCCTGCTGATCTTCCGCATTTATCAGACAAACCTCACGCAGTGCCGGTTGACATGACAGCAAATATTGATGCCTACCGGAAGTCCTGCAATATGTGTGGGATAGGTATCAATATGAACTGCCAGAGCCGTGGTCCTGCCGCCCAGACCGCCCGGCCCGATGCCGGAGGCATTGATACGCTGCAGCAATTCTTCTTCCATTTCCCTGACATAAGGAATATGGGAATGCTCCCCCACGGAACGGGTCAGCGCCTTTTTCGCCATGAGCGCACATTTTTCAAAAGTACCCCCGATCCCCACTCCGATGACCATAGGCGGACAGGCATTGGGACCTGCGTCCCGGACTGCGGTCATGACCGCTTCCTTGATTCCTTCTATGCCATCGGCAGGCTTTAACATAAAAACCCTGCTCATGTTTTCGCTTCCAAATCCTTTGGGGGCAACCGTAATCCTGACCCGATCTCCCGCTTTTATTTCATAATGAATCACAGCCGGCGTATTGTCTTTTGTATTTTCCCGGACACAGGGATCTTTTACCACCGATTTGCGCAGATATCCTTCACTGTACCCCTGGCGCACACCTTCATTGACTGCCGCTTCCAGATCACCGCCGTCAAAATGTACTTCCTGACCGATTTCCAAAAAAATCACGGCCATACCTGTATCCTGGCAAATCGGAATCTCTTCTTCTTTTGCAATCTTCAGATTGTCCTGAAGCTGTCCCAGTATCTGTGTGCCCAGCAAAGAGGTTTCCTCCTGCTGTGCCCGTTTCAAGGCACAGTCCATATCAGGTGTCAGGCAATAATTGGCCTCAATGCACATTTCTTTAATATGACGGGTAATTTCCGACACTGGTATTGTTCTCATTGCTTTGTCCTTTCTGTTCTGTATATCTCTGACAGCGTGCATAATCCTCCTGACTGCAGGAAGCTGTCAGATATACGCCCGCTTCCGTATATTCCGTTTTCTGAACCTGGGCATGCTCCATCAAATATGACAGAACGCGTCCTTCTTCATATGGTATCAGAAACTCTGCCTGCCGATAAGTTCCAAACAGTTTGGCCCCGATCAGCTCTGTCAGTTCTTCCAGTCCCCTGCCTGACCCGGCAGCCATATAGATCCGATTGTCTCCCTGTACTTTCGGAAAATCTTCCATACACAGATCAGCCTTATTCATCACATAGATCACCGGGATCTGGGAACATCCCAGCTCCGACAACGTTTCTTCCGTTACCTTGATCTGATTTTTATATTGCTCGTCCGCATAATCAATCACATGCAAAATCAAATCCGCGTGTTTGATTTCCTCCAGAGTGGAACGAAACGCCTTCAGCAGTCCTGCCGGCAGCTTATGGATAAATCCCACTGTATCAGAAAGCAGGAATCTGCGGTTGTCTGGCAGCTCAATCCTGCGGACCGTAGTTTCCAGTGTGGCAAACAGCATATCCTTTTCCAATACCTGTTTTGCCTCTTCCTCTCCATAGCGTTCCAGCAGGCGGTTCATCAATGTGGATTTTCCTGCATTGGTATATCCCGCCAGCGCCACCAGCGGAAGCGAAGAAGAAAGTCTCTTTTTTCGCTGTGTCTGCCGCTCACCTGAAATCGCTTCCAGCTCCCTCCCAAGCTGAGCCAGCCTGTGCTCAATCTTACGTCTGTCCAATTCCAGCTTTTTTTCTCCGGCCCCTTTATTGGCCAGTCCGCTTCCGCCGCCCTGGCGGCTCAGGGATTCATGCATACCCACCAGTCTGGGAAGCAGATACTGCAAACGGGCCGTTTCTACCTGAAGCCTTGCTTCCCGCGTCCTTGCCCGGTCAGAAAAAATAGAAAGAATCAGAGAAGTCCTGTCCAGAATCGGCTTTTGAAGAATCCTCTGCAGATTACGCAGTTGAGACGGAGAAAGGGTGTTATCAAATACAATGGTGTCTGCTTCCTCACACTCTGCAAATTCTTTCAGCTCATCTACTTTGCCGCAGCCAAGACAGAGGGCCTTATTTACCGTTTCCATCTTCTGTGTTAAGATTCCCACAACCTCCATATGACAGGCTTTTGCCAGACTGCCCAGCTCTTTCATGGAATGCTCAAAGTCTCCGTCATCCCCGGTATCCACTCCCGCCAGTATGACCCGATCTGTTTCGATTCCGATTTCCGTCATCTGTTCTCTCCTGTTCCTGTGATTATTTGCGGGAAACATCCGTCCATTTCTCAATTGTCCGTTCCCGGACATTCTCTGTGATCGGACATGCTGTTATTTCGCAGGTACGATCTCGATCCAATATCCGTCCGGGTCGGAAATAAAGTAAATACCCATTTCCGGATTTTCAAAACAGATGCATCCCATTTCTTTATGCTTTGCACGTGCCGCATCCATATCATCCGTCTCGAACGCAAGGTGAAACTCATTGTCGCCCAGATTATAGGAATCCTTTTCCCAGTCCCGCAGCCAGGTAAGCTCCAGCCTGTGATGCCTCCTGCCGTCTGCCAGAAATGCCAGAATAAAACTGCCGTCCGACGCTTCTTTTCTCCGCTCTTCCTTAAGGCCAAGCGCTTCCTGATAAAACTGCAGCGATTGATCCAGATCCATAACATTCAGATTATTATGCGCAAATGTAAATTCCATACTGTGTTCTCCCTTTTTCAGATTTCAGAACGTCTGCTCTCTATTTTTGCCGTTCTGTTATTTTATTTCCATATTACGATTTATGAGGAAAGCTGTCAATCATCAGCTTTTACAGTATGCAGAATCTCACTATACCGACCCCATCCTTCCGCAAGCCGTTTTATCTCTTTTCTCACAATCTCAAAAGACGCCTTCATTGCATCCTTAGTGAACGGCTCCACGATCACCTTGTATGTATGTTCCCTGCTGCCAAAATCCAGCACTGCAATCAGAGTCGCGTCTTTTTCCGATGTCTTTTCTGATGCTGCTTCCCTCACATTCGCTTCCTCAGCCCTGTATTCCACTGTGATGTACTCTGCTTCCCATCCTGTTTCTGTTACTACGTCGTTTCCACAGCCTGCCAACAGCATGCCGGCCGTTAAGACAGCCGCGCTCATCCTTAATTTCTTCATCCTGCTCCCCTCCGCAAACTAAGAGTCTGCCGCCGCCCAGATACCGGCGGACGCGGAGTAAGTATAGCACTTTATCTGCCTGCTTTATGCAGAATGGCGAAATTCATAGTATAAAATGGCGAAATTTACGATTTCTTCTTAAGAGTATACAACATAACCTTTACATCAAATATATTATCCGTATCTGAAATCTGCATACTGCCGCAATAATGCTCCACTGCTTTTTTCACATTCTGCAGTCCTATGCCATGTTTCTGTGGTTCCTTTCCGGTTGTCTCATATGCTTCCCTGCTTTTTCTGATATTAGTGTCATAGCTGTTCCGGACACGAATAAACAACAGCCCTTTTTCATAGCTCAGGGAAACCGACATCCATTTTCCTTCGGAATGGGAAGCTGCAAAAATGGCATTGTCCAGTAAATTTCCCACGATTACATTCAGATCAAAAGAACCGATGCCCATTTCTCCGGGAACGCTGATCTTATAATCCACTTTGTTCAGGATCCGCTCAGCTTCCTGCAACATATAGTTCAGCAGACTGTCCACTCCTTTGTTTCCGCTGCTGATGTATTCATTGGGATTTTCCAGATACCCACGCATATTCAGGATATAGTCTCTGATTTCCTGCCCGCTGTCTCTTTCTGCAAGCAGGAGAAGTTCATTCAGATGATGCTTCATATCATGCCTGAGCGTCCTTACTTTTTCTTCCGATTGTATCATCACACTGCACTGATTGGCATATCCGGCGGCAAGGCGCTCAAACATCAGCTTGTCCTCCAGTTCGGAAAACACCTCCATCAATGCATCGCATAAATAATAAATTAAAAAATTAATTAACAGTATGCACAGACTGACGGAAATAAATACACTCCTGCTCTTCGGCCCGCTCATCACCAGAAACAAAAGGAGGCCAATGCTGACGACCGGCACCAGAATCAGTACGTTGCAATGGGGAATATAATACGCCTCTCTGTGCCTGACCAAAAATCTTTCGATGATAAACTGACAGATGCTGACCAGAAAAACCGTGATAAACGGCGCAATCAGCTTTATCTCTCCATGCACATCATAACTTCCGCAGGAATACATAGCCAATACTTCACAGCCCATACAGACACTGTAAATCAAAAAGGTTACCAATATCTTTTTCTTCTGACTTCCCTCATAGAGCCGGCAGATCATATAGAGCATGACCAGATTGATCGCAGTCATCAGTGGAGGATAGCGGAAAAACAGGAACGATATTCCCATAAGAATAAAAAACAGGCCGTACAGCATCCATTCCTGTTTCTTATGATCCACATTGAGTCCGAAAAACATAGTAATAAAACGCTTCATCATATAAAGTGCAAACAGATCCGTACTTATGATTCCCGCTATTGTCAGCATATTATCTTATCTTCTCCCATTTATACTGCATAATCTGCTCCCTCACCTTCCTGCGGTATGGCTGGCTGATGTTTAACAGCGAACCATTGGCCATTTTTACCAGCTCGTAGGAACATTCTGATACATAGTCCAGATTAATCAGAAAAGACTGGTGTATCATCATAAAATTATGGGGCACCGATTTGGAAATCTCTTTCAGTTTCCCATAAAACTGTACCTCTTCCTCTTTCAGTACCATACTCACTTTTTTGTTCTGACTGTAGAAATATAAAATCTTACGAAATGGGACATTGAAATAGTAACCTTTGATACTATAGGAAAAAGTCTGATTTTTCCGCTCATACATACGGAGACTTCTCTCCATAATATCTTCTGTCATTTCCCGGCTGATGGGTTTGATCAGGAAGTCCAGCGGCTGTATCCGAAACAGATTCATGGCATAGCTACTTTGGGAAGAAATGTAAACGATCATCGTTTCCATGTCCTCTAGCTCTTCCCTGATAAAATGTCCCACCTGTATTCCATCCGTACTCACCAGCTCTATGTCCAGAAACAGCAGATCCAGGCCGCCTCCTGTCCTCAGAAAACTGCACAGACTTTCTCCGCTGTACCAGACATCGATTTCCAGCTCCATTCCTTTTTTTCTGCCATACTCCTGAAGCATCCGCTCCAGTTCCCCACAGGTCCCTTTTTCATCATCACAGATCCCGATCCGGTACACTGTTATTCTATACCTCCGCTATGTATTCAAAAAAGTCAAAATCCGCATAATGACTGTGTTTTACCCGGTCCGCACAGGTCAGTCCCACCATCGTTCCGGTAAATTCCCCATATTGGCAGTATTCATCAGAAAACCGGGTCGTATCAAAAGTTTTTCCGATTCTCTCATAGGTTCTGCCGTCATAACTCCACGCAAACCACACTTCTCTGCCTTCCACCGCAAGCTGCAGATACAAGGGTACATCTTCCACCGGTGTACGGGTATCTGTGTATTCCGTTTTCACCCCATTTTCCAGATGAACAATGGAAAGCGCTCCCTGTCCCAGCGTTTCGCTGTAATATTTGCGCAGATTGATGTAATTCATATTGTCATAATACAAAATCAGGCCTGCACTGTGCTGGTATACTACCGGATGAAATTCCATCTTGGTGGTAATCCTCACATGCAGACTTGTCAGCTTTCTGGCCAGAATGCTGACACGGTTTAAAGATGTTCTGGCTTCCTGCCCTCTCAGCCGCACATATCCGGGCCGGGCCGTTACATCCGCAAAGGTCTGCGGCATCATACGAGGCGCATAATACCAGTTCCCCAGAGAAGGAGCGTCAAAATCGTCAAACTCCGGGATGCCTGGCAGCGGACACTGCGGCAGAGCGCTCTCCGGTACTGTGATCTTTGCCAGATTGCTGCCATCCGCCATCCGCAGCCAGCCGTCCTCTGTCCACCGCATCTTCTGAAGCGCCGTTTCTCTGCCCAATGTACAGCGCAGCTCCGGTACAAAAGGCCGGGCCGTTAAATGTGCCAGATACACTTCCCCATCCGGTGTTTCCACATAGCTCCCATGCCCTGATTTCTGCAGCGCTGAATCCGGATAGTAGTATTGGGGCTTTAAATGATCCGGATTGTGACGTTCGTTGGACACTCCCGGATTGGAAGTCACAATGGGATTGGCCGGATCTTTTTCATAAGGTCCCCATATCTCCCTGGCCCGTCCCATCGTAACGCAGTGATTATACCCTGTTCCGCCCTCGGCACACATAATATAATAATAACCGTTCTTTTTTGTCAGATGAGGCGCCTCTATGCATCCTCTGTCTGTTCCGCCCGACCAGATACGTTTCGGATAACCAATCAGCTCTTTTTGCTTTGGAGAATATTCCGCCATACAGATAGCACCCGGCTTTTCGTACCCTTCTCTAGTCTCCCATTCCAGAGACACCACCCATTTACGCCCGTCATCATCATGGAATATGGAAGCATCAAAGCCGGAAGAATGCAGATAAACAGGCTCGCTCCAGGGCCCGCCGATGTCTTTGGCCGTGATCAGATAATTGTCCACATCAAAATATCTGGCATTCATGGAACGCATAATGCCATACAAAACATAAAACAGATCTTCCTGCTCACAATACGTCAGACAGGGTGCCCACACGCCTTTGGCCGAGGGGAGCTTCCGCAGATCCACCTGTTCGTCGTCTGTCAGTACATGGGTATACAATTCCCAGTTTTTCAAATCCCGTGAATGATACACGGGAATCCCCGGCATCCACTCAAAGCTGGATACTGCCAGATAATAGTCATCGCCTTTTCTGCAAATACACGGGTCCGGATGAAAGCCCGGAAGTATGGGATTCTGAATCATAACTGCTCTCCTTTTTCCTATATCAAAGATACCTGTACTGTTATCATAAATCCTCTTTCCCTGACCTGTAAAGTAATAATTTATCATTGCAACCTGTTATTGAAAATGTTAAGATAGTTGTAATGAATTCGTAAGAAGAAAGGAAGCATTTTATGAGCACAATGGGCCCTGAATACAACACCGGCAACGCTGTTCTTGACGAACAGCATCAGCAGCTTTTCCTCTTAACCAGTCAGGCACAGACATTACTGAAAGATCAGAATATGTTATACAAATTTGACGAGTTAACGAAGCTCCTGGAAGGGATCCGCTCCTATACCCTGTCGCATTTCGTTGACGAAGAGTCTTTTATGAGAAATGCCGGGTATGTAAAACTGGACGAGCATTTGGCGCTTCACCAGAAGTTTCTGGACGACTTAACCCGGATCGATGAAGAGGCCTCCCGCGTTTCTCTGGGTACTCAGGATTCTATTCTGAAAGAACTGCTGGACTATCTGACAGAATGGCTGCATCGGCATATTTTACTGATTGATAAGGAAATGGTCAAAGAAATAAATGCCGCAGAATGACTTTTCAGCCTGCATGGCAGAAGAGGGGAGCGTGCTTTCAATTGTTTCGTGCCTTCCCCTCTCTGCTGTATTCTTCCGCATTCTTTCGATTCTGCTCTGCCTCCGCTTCTGTTGTTCTGCGTACCGGCCTGGCAGGATTGCCTACCAACAGCATATGATCGGGGACGATGGTATTTTGTGTCACCAGTGCGCCGGCCCCGATGATACAGTCTCTTCCGATCTTTGCCCCATTCAGCACGATTGCTCCCATACCGATCAGTGTATTGTCTCCGATCGTACAGCCATGAATCACTGCTCCATGACCGATGGTTACATAATCTCCGATCTGTACCGGAAATCCTTCGTCCACATGTACCACACTGTTATCCTGAATATTGGTGTATGCCCCAATACGTATCTGCTCTCTGTCTGCTCTGACAGTGGCATGGTACCAGATACTGCTGCCCGTTCCGATCTGCACATCGCCCAGGCAAATGGCCCCTTCTGCGATATAAACATCGTCCGGTTTCTGCAATTTTTTCCCGTCCTTCATTTTTTTCCCTCTTTTTTCATTTTTCTTTTGACAATATCCATTTTTTATTGTATCATATATTTCGGTGGCAGTCATAAAGTCATGATACAGTCGCCAAATCGGGGTGTGGCTCAGCTTGGTAGAGCGCTACGTTCGGGACGTAGAAGTCGCGTGTTCGAATCACGTCACCCCGATTTTTTTATGTTCATTTTTACTCCGTCTATTTCCATGATTCTATTCTGAATGTCAACAACTCCCCAATGCGCCGTTCCACTGTTTCATACACAAAAATATCCGGCTGTTCTCTGTCTGCCAGCTCATGAGAATAGCTGCTGTAATGCACCATATAGCTTTCATGAAACTGAGCCGCCAGAAAGTCGTCCATAGCATCCGCAAAAGAGTCTCTCAGCATAAACAGTTTTCTCTCATCACCGCCTTCGCAATGATAAATATAAGCGCCTGTCAGATCATGCCGATCCGTTGTCAGGTGATATCTGTCATAGCCGGATAGCACATAATCCGGATCCTGGTTCAGTTGTTCCCTCAGATGAATCATATCAGCCAGATCACAGATGGTGGGATCGGTTTCCGTTACGGTCAATTCCT
Organism: Lachnospiraceae bacterium; assembly: GCA_009774625.1. Classification (GTDB taxonomy): domain Bacteria; phylum Bacillota; class Clostridia; order Lachnospirales; family Lachnospiraceae; genus VSOB01. Next base: position 22,970 of record VSOB01000038.1, on the reverse strand, counting down.
CCAACGCAGGCATGGAAACGCCCAGTTCCTTTGCCAGCTCCCTGGTACCGATATAGGCCCCGATATAATTCCAGTGTGTATCCAGACGATAATACAGCTTCCGTGAGCCCTTTTCTTTTGCCGCCAACAGTGCATCCAGGGGATATACCACACGGATATCCGTCGTTTCCTGCAAATATTCCACCAGTTGCTGCGTACGGTAAGACGCTGCAGGCGCACCATAGTACTCCGGCATCTGTTCCGCATAGACTCTCTCTTTATTAGGGGCAATAAAGAGAACAAACTCGATTCCTCTTTCTGACAGCGTCTCTCTGGTAGTAAGCAGATTATTCCCGATCTGTTCCAGCTCCTGTTGTGTAAAAAGCCCCATTCCCTTATAAGCCTCTATAGGATTGTCATCTGCAGAGCTGTTGTAAAAGAGCCACTCTTCTTTGCCACGTACCACATTTTCATTGGATGAAGTCTGAAATACATAATATTCCAGCCCACTGTTCATCCGGATCAGAAAATCCCGGTATGGCAGGTGATCGTTATAATATGCCTCATACAAAGCCGGGAACTCTTCTATCGTACCGACAGAAAGAACCGGACGCTGCGCTGCTGTCCGGTTTTCATAGCCCTCCTGCGCCGTCCTGCTGCCTCCCATCAGCCAACAGAGCTGTCCTCCGCAGAGCATCAGAAAAAACATCCCGATCCACAGTCTTTCTCTTATACGCTCTCTCATCTCTGCCTCCCTTAGAATCTGAAATAAATAAACGGATTATAGGTATTGCCTGCCAATGCGGAAATGCAGAAAAATAACAGAGCCATACAATATACCATTTCCGGAAGAGAGCCGGCCCATCTTTCATTCCATCCCCTTTTTGCCAGATACTTCTGTATGATTCCCATACCTGATACAGCGCACAGAAGTATAAAAAGCGTATGGAGATTTACAAACTCCCAGACACTGTAATGGGAAACCCGATGCTGCCAGGGCAATAAAATCCGCTTTCCAAACTCCAGGATCCCTCTCATACTCTCAATCCGGAACAAAATCCATCCAAAGTGCACCGCAAGAAATGTATAGCAAAATGCCGTCACTTTATGCCGTTCTAGAAATCCGGACAGCCCCAGTCGTTCTGCTATGGAAAATACCCCATGATACAGTCCCCAGAATATAAAATTATAGCTGGCGCCATGCCAGAAGCCCGTCAGCAGAAAGACCAGTCCCAGATTCACATATGTTCTGAAGGTTCCCTTTCGGTTACCGCCCAGCGGTATATAAACATATTCCCGGAACCAGGTACTCAAAGAAATATGCCACCTGCGCCAGAACTCCCGGACAGACAGAGACAAATAGGGGTATCTGAAATTCTCATGAAACTCAAACCCAAACATCCTGCCCAGCCCTATGGCCATATCCGAATAGCCGGAAAAATCATAATAAATCTGAAAGGTATACAAAAAAGCTGCCGTCCATGCCAATGCACCGGTCAGCTCCCCCATATCCAATGCAAAAATCCGGTCTGCGCTCCGGGCCAGTACATTGGAAATCAACACTTTTTTCGCCAGACCATAAATAAACCGACGAATCCCCGACACCAGCTTCTCTCTGCTTAGAGTCCGCTCTGCAATCTGGTCATTGACATCTTTATATTTTACGATGGGACCTGCAATCAACTGGGGAAAGAATGAAATATACAGAGCCAGCGAGAGCAAATTGTGCTGTACCCTGCATTCACCCCGGTACACATCAATCACGTAAGACAGCGCCTGAAAGGTAAAAAAAGAAATACCGATCGGAAGCGCAATCTGGGGCACTATCACCCCTTCGCCCGGCAGCAGATGATTCAGCGTCCGGGCAAACAGCCCCAGATATTTAAAATATCCCAGCAGTGTCAGATTCAATACGATATCAGCCCATAAGATACCTTTTCTTACGGTCGGGAACCGTTCCAGAAGCATGCCGCCGCCCCAATTCAGGAAAATAGAAAGCAGCATCAGCAGGATATATGCAGGCTCTCCCCAGGCATAAAAAAACAGACTGGCAAGCAAAAGAAATACATTTTGCCCTCTGGGCGGCAGCACTCTGCTGACAAGAAATACCACCGGTAAAAACAGCCATAAAAAAATCATGGAACTGAACAGCATATCTGCCTCCTTGTTTCAAATCCTTCTTATCAGCTTAGTATAGCATATCTCTTATTTCTTGAAAACCACTGCCGCACCAGAAAAACAGCTTCCGCCGGTTCGACTACTGTCATCGACCTGGCGGAAGCTATAGTTCAGGAAAATCTCAATGTAATTTCTTTTTCCAATTCTGTAATCTCCGGGTCATCCGGAATAAATGTTTTCAACTGCTGCAATACCTGAAACGCTTCAGGCGCCATACCCTGAGCAAGCAGGGCGCGTATCTTATCTTTAATCTGTCCTGCCAGAGCACGCATCTCCGGAGAAATCTGCGCCGCCCGCTCTGCTTCCAGCTTCGCTTTTTCTTCTTCCGCAAAAAGGGCCGCATAGGCTTTGACTGCATTGTCAAAATCTTTAAATACACCTACCGCCTGTTTCAGACAATCGCCAATCTGCTGTCTGTCTCCTGTTTTCTGTGTTTCCAGAAGCTGATGAAATCTGACCGCCGCACGGCAGGGCGCCGGGAGCAGCTCCATTTCTCCGCAAAAAGCATTCTCTTTAAAGTATCTCCGATAGAACAGCAGACATTTATCGGAAAAATCCTGCAGACATTCCTGCAGCGCTCCGAAATCGGTTTTGCTATAGCCATATACGATCTTCACTTCTGCCGTTTTCATAATGAAATACTGATATCTGGCCGCCAGTCTTTCATTCTCTGTTTCTTTGTCTATACTGCGTTCCACAACAGCCGCCCGTTCAAGTATCTTCTCATAGGAAGTATTGGAAAAGAATGAATCAATCCCCAATTTCCACTGGTCAAAAGGAATCTCCTCAAACCGGGCGCCCAGATCCAGATCATACTTTTCCGCAATGGCAAAGATTTTATCATCCAACTGAAAAATGTCCGCCACATAATGAAACAGCTTTTGATAGCAGGTGTCCAGATCATCCACTTCCCCAATGTGGTCACTGTATAAGATCCGCAGATACCAGACATAATGATTTTCAGACTTTACCTGAGAAAGGATCTTTGCCAGATGCCAGAACTGTTCTTCACTTTCTGCAGATACGACAGCTTTGTTCTCAATCTCATGTACTTTATCCCAAAATTCGGTCAGTCCCTTCCAATCGACCATTGTCTGGGCGCCCTTTACAAATGCTTCATCATAAGGGAGTTTTGACATAAAGTCCACAACATCTTTGATAAAGCCCTTATTCAGCATCAACACGCCGTCCCAGGCAAAATCCCAGAAATGCTTTTTAAAAACCTTAGTTTCTCCCAAATAAAAATCAGAAAGAATATAATAACCCAGGGTACTGTACAGGCCCGCAGGTTCCAGCGCATTCAAAACGAAAAAGGCTTCCTGTTCCACCCGCTCTTCCTCATCGTCTTTCAGTATTTCATAAAATTCCAGATATTTCTCACAGCATTCCCTTGCTTCCTGGTATTTCTTTTGCTTATAATAAGCCTCTGCCCCCAGATTGTAGAGGCGCATCTGGCACATCTGGGTATTGCGTTTATCCTTCAGGCCATACTTAATATCCTCTTCCGCCTGTTCGTAATAAGCCGACAGCAGCTCTGCCTCCACCAGACCGCAATAAAAAGAACCTCTGTCCCGGTTGGTGATCTTATCGTTAAAATTACGGAAATGCCTGATCCCATCCCGGCACAGCTCCTGCATCTGCTGGAACTCTTCTGCCGCCCGGTACTCCTGCAGCAGATGAATCCACCACCGGATCACGTTGGGCTCCTTTTTCATCGCTTTCTGCAGCAACACGGTATTCCGCTTAATATGCTGCCTCTCTTCCTCTTTGGTGGAATAGATATATCCGAAGTGTTCCACCATAGAGTGGAGCAGTTTACAGGGATCCTGGATCGGAAAAAAAAACTCATGAATCACACCGATAAAACGGACTCCCGGACGCAGATGAACGAGACGGGACACCCAGGCATCGGTATAAATCTGTCTGTTATAATTCATATAATTCCGCTGGATATAGCAGGCATAGCAATAGTTCTTATAGTCTCCGGACAGGAAAAAATCCTCGATCTCCTTCGTATCGAGAAACCATTCGTCATCATCCAAATACATAAACCATTCTCCTTTGGCCTGGCTCATTCCCACATTTCTGGCCTTGGAGAAATCATCACACCAGGTAAACGGAATGATCTGATCCGTATATACCTGCATCATCGCTCTGGTTTCCTCATCACATCCGGTATCCACAATAATCAGCTCACTGTCCACCTTCTCCATCAGCGGCATGATAGAATCCAAACATTTACGAAGGGTTTTCTGTCTCCCACTGGACAGCAGTGATATAGTGAGTAACGGCTTTTTCTTATTCATGGGTTCCCTCCCTTTCTGTACTCTTCGATAAAAAGAAAGGGCGGTTTTGAAGCCGCCCCTTCCTGTATGGCGGGTAATCCCTGCGGATCCCCTTTTAAAACGTACCGGCTGCCCGGCCGTTTTCCAAGTCTTATATCTGAGCTACCCGTCAGATTACTGCAGTAAGGACAGTACGCCCTGGTTAGACTGGTTAGCCTGTGCAAGCATAGACTGACCTGCCTGAGCAAGAATCTGATTCTTGGAGTACTCAACCATCTGAGATGCCATATCTGTATCACGGATCTGGCTTTCAGCAGATGTGGTGTTCTCAACAACGTTATCCAGGTTGTTGATGGTGTGCTCCAGTCTGTTCTGGATAGCACCAAGAGAAGAACGCTGAGAAGATACTTTGGTGATCGCTGCCTTAATGGTCTCGATTGCATTTCTTGCATTGGTGTCATCGGTACCATCTACACGAAGTCCAACGATACCCAGACCCTTAGCTGTCATAGCATCCAGGTTCATACTGATCTGGTTGTTGCTTGTTGCGTCAGCACCTACATGAAGTCTTACCTGAAGTGCACCGGTTACATCCTGGTTAGCCTTAACCTGGCTTGCCATCTTGGTGATGTTGATCTTGTTGCCGGTTGCATCATATACATAAGGAGCATTCGGTGTTGCAGCTACAGTTACACTACCGTTCACCACTTCAGCCGTGAAGTACTTATTCAAAGCATTGGAAGAAATCTTATTGCCGTCTACGTCATAGAATGAATACTGCTCGCCTTCTGTGTAAGCTGCCTGAGCCTTGCTTGCCATAACGTTTGCAGAATAGATGCCGTCCACACGTGACATAACGCCAGTACCTGTTGTGCCATCAGAATTAATCTTTGCAGCGCCTGCTGTTACGCCTGCTGCAGCGATACCCATTGCAGTAACAGTTGCAATTGTCTGGCCGCTCTTATCCTTGATGTAGAATGTCATCCTGTCTGTCTGATCAGGTGCAGATGCCTTAGTGGTAGCTGTGATTGTATATTTGTCAGCCACAGCGCCGTTCAGGGAAATGCTGTATTTTGCTTCCTGTTTTCCTACAGACTGAGAATCTGTGTTGTCTGTTGTCAACTCTACAGTGATGTTCAGACCCTGATTCTTCAGAGAGTTTGCGATCTCGTTCTGTGCTGCAGAGCTTGCTGAAGCCTTGAAGCTGATCTGTGCGGAAAGCCCGGTTGCTTCGTCAACGTTCAGAACGCCTGTAACGCCTGCTGCATTCTTAACGTTTGCAGCCTGTGCGGGCTGAACAGAAGAACCAGCCGTAACAGTTGCATAGCTGTAGGAATATCCCTTAACAGCGGTTCTGTCACCTTTCAGCAGGTATGTTTCGTTGAATTTAGTTGTTTCAGCAACACGATCGATTTCAGTTACCAGCTGATCGATTTCAGCCTGGATCGCTTCACGGTCGGAAACGGAGTTTGTGCCGTTTGCTGACTTAACTGCCAGTTCGTTCATTCTCTGAAGCATATCGTGCACTTCGGTAAGTGCACCTTCTGCTGTCTGCACTGCAGAGATACCATCCTGTGCGTTTGCAGATGCCTGTGTAAGACCTCTGATCTGCTTTCTCATTTTTTCGGAAATTGCCAGACCTGCTGCATCATCAGCTGCACGGTTGATCTTATATCCGGATGATAATTTCTCTGTTGCCTTTGCCTGCTGGCTTGTGGTAACGCCTAACATTCTGTTAGAGTTCATCGCTGTTAGATTGTGTTGTACTACCATAATTTACCTCCTTGTTATTCGGCCTGTGGCCGATTATAAATACATAAGCAATTCCTTTTGCCTATGTTGTTACTGATGTTAGTTTATAATATCCGGAGGTCTCTAGAAAACCCCCGGTTATTACCATTTCTCTGATGCCGCACTGTGCGCCTGCGTGCCGCATCTGTATTTTACACTTTTTATATCGGAGCTACTTGAAAATACTTTAGAGGATTTTGAAAAAATTTTCAAGTTTTTTTCTCTTTTTTTCCGTTTCCGGTTCTGCACCCGCTTATTTGAACGGTTTATGCAATTTATGCAAACGGATTTTCTGTCGGATACGGTACATGCGCCGGCTGATTGTAGTTCAGATCTTCCATCGGAACGCCCAGATATTTGAATACTTCAAACAGAGCTTTTCCGAAATGGCCGAAAGCAACCGCGCCATGATGAGGATAATTCTTCTCAATCAATACATGACGATAGAATCTGCCCATTTCCTTGATGGCAAATACGCCGATCGCGCCAAAGGACTTGGTTGCCACCGGCAGCACTTCACCCTCTGCCACATAGGCGCGAATCTTTGCATCCGCTGTGGACTGAAGGCGGAAAAATGTGATATTGCCGGGCATAATGTCGCCTTCCAGTGTACCGTTTGTCACCTCTACAGGCAGGCTTCTTGCCATAATCTTCTGATATTTCATCTCATGGAAGGACAGCTTGGAGGAGCAGGTGTTGCCGCAGTGGAAGCCCATAAAGGTATCCTTATGGGTATAATCAAATTTACCTTCGATTGCCTCTTTATACATATCTGCCGGTACGGAGTTGTTGATATCCAGCAGAGTTACGGCATCTTCGCTGACGCAGGTGCCGATGAACTCGCTCAGGCAGCCATAAATATCCACTTCACAGGATACGGGGATGCCCATGCCTGTCAGACGGCTGTTCACATAGCAGGGAACGAAACCGAACTGAGTCTGGAATGCGGGCCAGCATTTTCCGGCAATGGCAACATATTTTCTGTAACCTCTGTGCTCTTCCACCCAGTCAAGCAGTGTCAATTCATACTGTGCCAGTTTCGGAAGCACTTCCGGTTTCTTATTGCCTGTGCCAAGCTCTGCTGCCATTTCCTCTACTTTAGCCGGGATACGGGGATCGTCTGCATGCTTATTGAATGCTTCAAACAGATCCAGCTCAGAATTTTCCTCAATTTCCACACCCAGATTATAGAGCTGCTTAATGGGTGCGTTGCATGCCAGGAAGTTTAACGGCCTGGGACCAAAGCTGATGATTTTCAGTTCAGACAGACCTGCCAGAGCTCTTGCCACAGGTAAAAACTCATGGATCATATCGGCGCATTCCTCTGCGGTTCCCACCGGATATTCAGGAATATATGCCTGAATATTGCGCAGCTTTAAGTTATAGCTTGCGTTCAGCATACCACAGTAAGCGTCGCCGCGCCCGTCAGACAGATCGTTCTGGCTCTCTTCCGCAGCCGCGATAAACATTTTCGGTCCGTCAAAATGTTTTGCCAGCAAAGTTTCGGAAATTTCAGGTCCGAAGTTGCCCAGATATACACAAAGTGCGTTGCAGCCGGCCTTCTTGATATCTTCCAAAGCCTGCACCATATGAATCTCGCTCTCCACGATACAGATAGGGCATTCATAAACGTCCGCTGCATCATACTTTGCCTGATAAGCCTCCACCAGAGCTTTTCTTCTGTTAACGGAAAGGCTTTCCGGGAAACAGTCACGGCTTACTGCCACAAGACCTAATTTGATTTTGGGAATGTTGTTCATTGCTTTGTCCTCCTTATATTTTAGATTATAGATTATATTGTAAGATTCTCGCCCTTAAGACCCAGGAAGCTGCCTTCCGGCAGGCCGCCTTCTTCATGACCGATCAGCCATTTATTGGTTGCAGCCAGCAGTGCATCCTCTCCGCCGGCTTCATGCGCCCCGGACAGAGGATAATTGGTCCCTTTGGGAAGAACAACCACATCCTGAAATCCGCCGTCGTCCGCATTGCAGGGTGCATAGTGCAGTGTGGTGGCAAACAGCTCCACGCCGACTCCTTTGGGAAGCAGGAAGGCTTCCACTTTGGATGTATCGTAGCTATAATCCTCTTCCACATCTTCCTGACGGCCCAGCAGCAGGATCAGATCCGTTGCCGCAATATTCAGTTCAGAATCCCTGTGATACTCCAGTGCGTTCAGTTTGTGGTTGTTGCCGTTGCAGTATCCGATCTGAATCGGCATTTCTCCGTATCCACGGTCGGAAAACTCTTTGCAGATCGGAAGCGCTTCCAGTGCTTCCACAGAAGGCTCATACACCACATCCTCAGGCAGGGGTGTCTCCTTCATCTTCTCCAGAAGTTCGGTAAAATCATAACCCTGAAGAACCTGCCCGTATATCCTGAAGTTCGGATCTGCCACATTGTAAATTTTCATGTTCTGCCCCTTTCTTAACTGTACTTTATTTTAGGAAAGTATTTTTCTGTCCCTTATGATTTTTACATTAAACGATCTCATCAAACAACTCTTTGCATGCCGGATATATTTTTCTGAACTGCTGATACCGCGCTTCATATTTCTCTGCAAGCGCAGGTTCAGGTTCCACTGTATCCACAACCTTTACCAGACGGTCTGCGATCTCTTCCACACTGCCGTACTCTCCGCAGGCAACTGCTGCCAGCATAGCACCGCCCATAGACGGACCTTCTTCGCTTTCCAGCACGTCCACTTTGATGTTCAGTACGTTGGCAATGATCTGTTTCCAGAGAGGACTCTTGGCGCCGCCGCCGCAGATTTTCGTACGCTCTATCCGGATTCCCAGATCTTTTGCCACTTCAAAAGAATCACGAAGGGCAAATGCCACACCTTCCAGTACCGCCTGTGTCAGATCCGCTCTGGTGGTATCCATTGTCATACCGATAAAAGTTCCCCTTGCATTGGGATTGTTATGGGGAGAACGCTCTCCCATCAGATACGGCAGGAAAAATACTTTGTTTTCTCCCAGCTTTGTAATCTTTTTCTGTTCCTCGCCGTACTCCTTTGTGCCGATGATTTCATCCATCCACCATTTATTGCAGGAAGCCGCGCTGAGCATGCAGCCCATCAGATGATAATGACCATCCGCATGGGCAAAGGAATGGAGCGCATTGAACTTGTCCACCCCGAAATTTCTGGAAGAAATAAAGACAGTCCCGCTGGTGCCCAGGGAAATATTGCACATACCGTCTCCCACTGTACCTGTACCCACTGCCGCAGCCGCATTGTCGCCGGCGCCTGCCGCTACCTTGACATCCCCACTTACGCCAAGCTCTGCCGCAATCTCAGGAAGCAATGTACCCACCGCCTCATAGCTCTCATATACTCTGGCAAGCTGCTCTTCCTTTACGCCGCAGATTCCACACATCTCCTTTGACCAGCATCTGTTCTTTACATCGAACAGCAGCATACCAGAGGCATCAGACACATCCGTACAGTGTACGCCTGTCAGCTTGTATGCCAGATAATCTTTGGGAAGCATGATCTTCCGTATCCTTGCAAAATTGTCCGGCTCTTTGTCTTTCACCCACAGGATCTTGGGCGCCGTAAAGCCGGTAAAGGATATATTGGCCGTATATTCGGACAATTTATCTTTTCCGATGACCTGATTCAGATAATCGCATTCTTCACTGGTCCTTCCGTCGTTCCAGAGAATCGCCGGACGGATGACCTGATCCGCTTCATCCAGAATCACAAGTCCATGCATCTGTCCTCCGAAGCTGATCCCTGCCACCTGTGTCTTGTCACAGTCAGCCAGCAGCTCTTTTAACCCCTCCATACTCTGCGTATACCAATCCTCCGGGTTCTGCTCAGACCAGCCCGGATGAGGGAAAAACAACGGATATTCTTTTGAAACGATTTTCTGTATCTCGCCTTTTTCATTCATCAGCAGAAGTTTCACCGCCGATGTCCCCAAGTCAATACCTACATACAGCATTTTGTACCCTCCTTGTATCGTACATGTTCACCTGAGCATCTCAGATTTTCCGTGCACGTGCACGTTTCTTTTATCATACATTTATCGGTACAAAAAATCAATACGGTTTTTCCATTTCCCTGCTTTTTTGTAATAATGCACGAAATTCCGTATAATTTCCGTTATTTTTCACGGCTCGTTTGTGGAATATCACGAAAACGTGCACGCACATAAATTTGTGTGCCTGCATCATTGACAGACCGTGCCTGCCATGCTACCTTTGTAATATCCGCATGCAGACAGAAGAAAGAAGGTGACAAATATGGCTACCATCAAAGAGATTGCCGAATTGTCCGGTGTTTCCAGGGGCACAGTGGACCGGGTCCTGAACAATCGTGGAAGCGTCAGCTCCAAAACGGCGGAAAAGGTTCTGGAGATTGCCAAAGCGCTGGATTACAGACCCAACAGGGCCGGACTTACCCTTGCCGCCCAGAAAAAAAGACTGAAGCTGGGAGTCATCCTATTTGGTAACAGCAATCCTTTTTTTGATGAAGTCATGAAAGGCGTCCGGTATCAGGAAGAACGTCTTGCAGGTTATAACTGCTCTATTCTGATCAGACAGATCTCCTATGATGTTTCCGGACAGCTTGCCGCAATAGAAGAGCTGCTTTCTCAGGAAGTACACGGCATCGTGCTGGCTCCCTACAACGCCCCGGTCATCGCAGAAAAAATCAATGCCCTGTATGACATGGGGATTCCCGTTGTTACAGTCAACACGGATATCGAACATTCCCGACGGATCGCCTATGTGGGCAGCAATTATTTTCTTTCCGGAGAAACTGCAGGAGGGCTGATGGGACTGATGACAAAAGGGGAAGTGCAGGCCGGTATCGTCCTGGGCTCCCAGCAGGTACTCTGTCACACCGACCGGGTGGCCGGCTTTCAAAGCTGCATCGAAAAAAAGTACCCTCACATTCATGTGACCGCCACGATCCAGAATCAGGATGATGAAGTGGAGAGCTTTCATGTGACCCAGACTCTGCTCCAGAATCATCCGGAAATCAATGCCCTTTATTTTGCTGCCGGAGGTGTATATGGGGGCTGCAAGGCAGTGATTGCCCTGCGCCGGGAACATACCATAACCATCATCACCCATGACCGGGTAGACACCACCCGTTGTTTTGTTCTGGACGGCCTGATTTCCGCTACCATATGTCAGCAGCCTTTTTTACAGGGTTCCAAGTCTCTGGATATCCTCTTTAATTATCTGACGGCAGGGGAATTGCCCGAAAAAGAACTGAATTATGTAGCGGCAGATATACGGATTGCAGAGAATATATAAATTTATATTATCCGGAATTATATTGTAAGATTTTTCCCTTTATAGTATACTGTTGAAAGGGAAGGGGGTTCCTTAATATGCAAATCAAAGATTTTATGGATCTGAAAAAATTACAGGAAATACAGGACAAATTTTCTAACTCTACAGGCCTGGCCGCGATTTCTGTGGACAGTAATGGAGAATACATTACAAAAGGCAGTAATTTTACCGATTTTTGTATGAAATATACCCGCGGCTGTCCGGAGGGCAACCGGCGCTGTATCAAATGTGATAGGGAGGGGACAGGCACTTATTTTTGTCACGCAGGTCTGATGGATTTTTCTGTGGATATTGTTGTAAACGATGAAAAGCTGGGCGCCATCATCGGTGGACAGGTACTTCCCAATCCGCCTGATGAAGAAAGGTTCCGCAGTATCGCGCAGGAGCTTGGCATCGATCCGGAACAATATGTAAGAGCGCTTCGCAAAGTACCGGTCAGCACGGAAGATAAGATCCGGTCTGCTGCAGAACTGCTTGGTATTATTGTAAATCAGCTTGTGAATCTGGAATACTTTAAATTTTCAAATGCAGACCGTCTCGATGTACTGCAGAAGGAGATTCAAAATTCCACAGACTTGATTCAGGCAATCAATGATAACACCAGCCATTTAAAATCCATAGCCAACAGACAGAAAATCCTGTCTCTGAATGCCAGCATTGAAGCCGCCAGAAGCGGAGAAGCAGGTCTTGGCTTTGCCGTTGTGGCAAAAAGTATGCAGGATCTTTCCTCTCAGTCGGCTGTTATCTATAATGACATCGAGAAATCCGTGGCGCAAATTACCAAAACCACTTCAATTCTTGCTTCTTTGTTTGATGAAAACGCTGAAAATGAAAAAAACAGATAATTTATACATAAAAGAAACTGTCTGCACACAAGCAGGCAGTTTCTTTTTCCCAGGCCCAATCTGTCACCCTGTCCTATCCATCAAAAATAATAATATAGCAAATACAGCACTGTCATCAAAAATCCCACACAGAACAAAAACAGGCCAAAAGACATACTGCGTGAAACCGCCGTATTGTATTCACTGACAGCAGAATGGATTGCCGCCAGTCTGTGTTCCATTTTCCGGTTACAGGAAGGCTTTTTTTCTTTTCCAAACGCCCTCAGCCGTTTCCATCCATAAATCAGATGATCCAGAATCTGGCCTGCCAGATGGGTGATCTGTGTACCTTCTGTCAGTTCATAAGGCAACGCGCTTTCCCGGTAAATGGTTTTCCGCAGAAAAACCACCGCTGCATCAATCAGACTGTCTCCGATTCTGCAGATCACACCAAATATAAAAGGCAGAATGTTCAGCAGCAGCGCACGATAACAGATATTTTCCAGATCCAGCTTTTCACTGAGCCTGTTAAGATAGATTTTGCTGCCGTCCTCACAGCGGCCCATCAAAAAGTTCCGTACGACAAACAGATAAATTGCCCCGCCGATTGTAAGGGAAATCAAAGCGCCCTGCAGGTTCCCCAAAGAGAAATAGGTGACAGACGGCGCAGTCCCCTCACAGGCAAAAAATCCCTGCCCCAGATCTGCCAGAGTGTCCATAAATCTGCCCGGTATCATCCCGGATATGGTAAGAATCCCTCCGCAGCAAACCAGTATACATGCATTCATACGGCTCATATACTTTCCCTTCAGAGCATCATAGGCTTTCTGTTTTTCCGGATCTGCGTTTGTTTCTACAAAAACGCAAATATACAATTTTGTTATATAGGCAACGGTCAATCCGCCGCTGATCAGGAAAATCCATTCGATTGCCGTCATCTGTCCTGCATTGAAAAGCAATGGCGCTGCCACTCCTGTTTCCAGCAGCTTCCCATACTCCACAATACTTTCATGGAGCAGTGTTTTACTGATATACCCACTCCACAGTGGTACACCGCTTATTCCAAGCGCCCCTGATAAAAAGATCAGATGCAGGAGCGGTTTATTCCGTCCAAAGCCCTGTATCTCGTTCAAATCCAGTCTGTGCAGATTCATATAGATTACACCCGCTGCCAGGAAAAGTACCAGTTTAAACAGAGAATGATTTACCATATGCAGCAGACTGCCCCGCACGGCAGAAAAGTTTTCCTCTCCCAACAGGCCGCACATACCGATCCCCACCAGGATAAATCCGATCTGAGACATGGAAGAGCAGGCCAGTGTCCGTTTGATATTGACAGAAAACAGTGCCAGTACCGCTCCCAACACCATCGTGATCACACCGATCGTCAAAATCAGAGTTCCCCATACCCGGTTATGCCAGAAGATCTGACAGCTCACAATGATGATACCGAATATTCCCGCCTTAGTCAGCATACCTGATAAGAGTGCAGAGGCCGGGGCCGGAGCCACCGGATGGGCTTTCGGCAGCCAGATATGCAGAGGAAATGCCCCTGCCTTTGCGCCGAATCCAAAGAGCAGACAAAATCCGGCAGGCCAGAGCAGACCGATGGACGAACGGCTCAAAACCCGCATCAGCAATCCATCAATCAAGAGAGGGCCGGATACCCCTGCGTTTAAACTGGTATACAGACAAAACAGACCCATCAGCATGACCAGTCCGCCGATTACGGCAATGGCCAGATAAGTGGCTCCTGCTCTAAGCGCTTCTTTTGTTTCATCATGCACTACCCACACATAAGAGGTAAATGACATGATTTCAAAAAAGAGAAAAGTGGTCATAAGCTCAGCCGACAGAAACACGCCTATGGTCGCGCCCAAAGTAAACAATGTAAACAGATAATACCGATTCCTGTTTTTATAGCGGGACAGATATTCTCTGGAAAAAACCGTTGTCACCAGCCACATAAACGAAGCCGTCACACCATATATGGCCCGAAAACCATCCAATGTAAAATAAATCCCAAAGCCGCACACATCCGGCAGCCCAAACCATTGCCGCCCCGTTTTCTTATAACAGAAAAACAATCCCAGAAACAGCAAAAATTCTGCAAGCACTACCAGATTTGCCGCATAATCCCTTGCTTTTTTATGCTTTCTTCCGATACCATAAACCACCAGCCCGCCCAGAAAAGGAAGCAGCACGCCAAGTGACAGAACCGGATTTCCTCCTGCTGCCGTCATCATTTCATTCATTTTTTTGTCTCCCTAATAAACTCCTTCTGAAACCCTGGTCAAAAACTCTGTCAATGGTGTGGAATACAGACCGGTCACAAGCATAGCAGCAGCAAACAAAAACAATGGAAGCAGCATATACCAGTCCGCATCCTTTACTTCTGCCAGTGTATCACAGGAAAAATCAGCAGCCGGAAAAAATGCACGCACAACTATAGTCAGCATATAAATGGCCGTTAACAGTGCGGAAACAAGCAGCGCACCCATTCCCACAAGCGAAAGCCCGCCGCTTTCCGCAGCCGCCTGCGCCAGATTCCATTTGCTGATAAAACCGCACAGCCCCGGTACTCCCATCAATGCCAAAGCAGATACTGTAAAAAGACCAAATACCCTGGGCATCTTTTTCCCCAGACCATCCAGTTCATATACAAAGTTTTTCCCTGTCCTGTGTATCACTGCCCCAACACAGAAAAAGGAACAAATCTTCATCAGAGCATGGCATACCATATGGGTCAGCGCTCCCGCCAGTCCCAGGGGTGTCATAATCGTCACCCCGAAAAGGATATAGGAAAGATTGCTGATAGTGGAATACGCCAGCCGTCTTTTGATATGTGTCTCTTTGACTGCCCGGCTGCACCCATACACGATCGTCACAATGGTAATGGACATCACCACAGTCTGTGCCCACGTGCCCCGTAAAAATTCTGTTCCAAAGCAATAATAGGTCAGACGGATAATGGCAAATGCGCCTGCCTTCACAACCGCCACTGCATGCAAAAGCGCAGTAACCGGCGTGGGCGCCACACCTGCTGACGGCAGCCAGGAATTAAAGGGGCAGACCGCAGCTTTTACGCCAAATCCCAGAAAAGCCAGCACATATATCAGCAGCAGTAAATCGGTACGATCCCCGATTTTAGCTATATTCAGGGAACCTCCCATCACAAAATCCGGAGAACCATATACAAAAATAAAAATCATACCCAGAAAGCCGAACGCCGCACCGCCCAGAGAATAATACAGATATTTTCTGCTGGCAAGAATCGCTTCTCTCGACATAGTAAACATCACCAACGGAACTGTCACCAGTGTCAGAAGTTCATAAAAAAAGTACATGGTCATCAAATCTTCCGCAAAGGCAATTCCCAGAGTGATCCCATAGGTGATTGTATAAAACATAAAAAATATCTTTTCCCTCCGCTCTCCTTCCATATAGGAAAAAGCATACAGCATTGCCAGAGGCCAGAGCGCCGCAGCCAGCGTACCAAATACCATACTCATTCCGTCTATCCGGAAAGAAAGGGTCAGATCTCCTGTAAACTTTACGATGGCCAGCATCTCTCCGGGCCGGTTTCCGACCAGGGCAAATACCAGCAATGTATTGAGGATTACCATTCCCTCCAGAAATACCATCATCCATCCCCGTTTGCGGAAAGGCAGCAAAGGAATCGATATGCCTGTCAGAATCGGAATTAATACGGCAATAAACATCATAATCGGTTTCATACACATTCCTCCTTCCGCCTTACCGAATCTGTCCTGCGATGCATCCTGTCACTGCTTCCGGAAATACTCCGGCCAAAACTGACAATACTGTCAGTATAATAATCGGCAGCAGCATAGAGATTTCCGGTTCTTTTTTCCCCTTACATTCACAATCAAGCTCTTTTCCCAGAAAAAATCCCCTCACTGTGACAGGCAGCAGATACCCGGCTGTCAGCAGGGCACTGACAAGCAAAACCACCGGCCCCAGCCAGGAAAACAGGGAAGGCGCCGTAGTATATTCCTCCAGTGATCCCATCGCCAGATACCACTTACTGACAAACCCTCCTGTAGGCGGTATCCCCACCAATGCCAGCGAACAGACAGTATAGCACCACATAAGCACGGGCATTTCCCTGCCGATTCCCGTCAGCTCTTCCACCCTTGTCTTTCCTGTCTGAACAATAAAGGCTCCGGCACACAAAAACAGCGCACATTTGATCAATGCATGGCTGACCACATGCAGAACCGCACCGGCCAGCGCAGTCTGATTCATCACCGAAAGACCGAACAATATATAGGAAACCTGACTGACCGTGGAATAAGCCAGCCGCTTTTTCAATACCTTTTCACGATATGCCAGCATCGAACCCATAAATATGGTAAACAATGTCAAAGCCTGCCATACTTGCTGTACCCAGGTTCCCCGAAGCAGCTCTGTACCAAACAGAAAATATACGGTGCGGATCACACCCAGCACACCACATTTCACAATAACGCCCGACAGGACTGCCGAGGCCGGGGCGGGCGCTACCGGATGGGCCGTTGGCAGCCAGCCATGCATGGGAAACATACCCGCTTTTACCCCGAAACCCAAAATCATAAAAAATACCACCCACAGCAAAAACGGTTCTTTGCCCCGGATCAGCTCCGGGTTCAATATTCCTCCCGGACGGAATGTCAATGTATCACAATACCGGTACAGAATATAAACCCCGAACAAAACCATATAAGCGCCGCAGAAAGAATAAAACAGATATTTCAGGCCCGCCATAATCGCTTCCCTGGATCTGTTATGTAGTACCAAAAGAAACGACATTAGTGTCACAAATTCATAACACATATAGAATGTGATGATATTACCGGAAAAATCCAGTGCAAGCAAGATGCCGAACACGATCAGATAACAGCCAAAATAACGGTTTTCCTCTTTTTCATGTTTCATATAGGCAAACGCATATGCACCGGCACACAGCCAGACCACCATAAGAAACAGTGCGAACGCCTTTCCCATGCTGTCGATATGAAAATAAACCGGCAATGTCCTTGTCAGATACATAAGTGTATAACTGTCCGCTTTCTGAGAAAGCACTCCTACAACTGACACTGACGTCATAATTAGACCTGCTGCCGTACACAAAATCATGACACTGCGCTTTCTGGCAAACGGGGCACACCAAACAACCAGTCCCATAACAATCGGAAGTATAACAGGAAACAATATCACGATTGATTCTTTCATTCCTTCTCCCTCCTAACCAAACATGTCAAGGCCCGATGCAATGGCATCCACCACAGGCTGAGACGACATTCCAAGCGCTATATTCAATGCAACAAACAAAATAATCGACACTGCATACAGCTTTTCTTTCTTCATTGCGATTCCCTCATAGGGGCAGTCCGGGCAGGGCGTATAGATCCGAATAACCGTTTTCATAAAATAAATGGCATTCAATATAGTACTGATCGCCAGAACGATCATGGTGGGCAGCAGCTTGCCCGTATTTTTCACCGCTGCCTGGGCAAATAAAATCTTGCTGATAAATCCTGCAAATACAGGCACACCCACCATAGACAGAGAGCCTACTGTAAAACCGATGCCGGCTATTTTATTCCGATACCCGGCTCCGGTCTGATCCACAAAACGTCTGCTGAAACCCGACACATCTGTCAGTCCTATGACTGAAATAAACAACAGTGCTTTTCCTGCCGCATGCGCAAAAATATGATATACGCTGGCAATCATGCCTGTCCTTGTTCCCAGACCAATTCCCATATAAATATAGCCCACCTGCGCCACCGAAGAAAATGCGATCATTCTGCGGATACCGCTTTCCTTGATGGCGCTCAGGGAACCGAATATCATAGCCATCAGGCCAAATACAAACAGTACATTGATAATATGGGTACTGTTAAATACTTCAAAACCGATTACACGATAAATAATCTTAATCAGAAGAAAAATATAACCTTTGGATGCCAGGGAGGACAATATGGCCGCCGAAGATATCGTGGAATACCCATAGGCATCCGGCAGCCATGCATGAAAAGGAAACAGAGCGCTTTTGATAGCCAGTCCCACAACCATCAGGGCTACTGTAATCACCAGAGGGATGGCATAGGTTCCGTCGGCCATAATCACCGCAACCTCTATCCGTATATCGGACATCAGAAGATGCCCTGTCAGATCATACAGCATACACAGACCGATCAGCAAAAGCCCTGAACCTACCAGACTCATAATCATATACCGGACTGCCGCCGCCAGGGTGCGTCCGATCTGCCGTATCATAATCAGGCCGCAGGCTGCTATCGTGTTGATCTCTACAAATACATAGGCCGTAAACAGGTCATTGGTATAAATCAACGCAAGCAGCGAAGAAAGCAAAAGATTCACCAGTATATAGTATAGATTATGTTTACTTCCCTCCACTTCCTCATCCAGTTTTTTCCTTCCGCCCCACATGGACAGCAGCATAATGATACAGAAAAACAGAGCCATTGACGCTTCCAGGATACCGGCCCGTATCTCATTTCCCCAGGGTGCAGGAAAATGCCCCATCCAGTAGACAAAACTCTCCCCTGTCATCAGAAGATTGTGCAGCAGTATGGCAGACATCACTCCTGTCATCACGATCACTGCCGTATTCACCCACTTTGCAGCCCTCCCGGAAAGCATGGAACATACAGTACCGGAAAACAAAGTGAGCAATATGGAACAGAAAGGAATATTCCGTACAAAATCCATCGTTACTCCTCCCTTTTCATCATCATCGAGATCCGGTCCAGATCCAATGTATGATATCTTCGATACAGCCGTATGGTCAGCGACAGCATCAGCGCCGACACAGAAACAGACACTACGATTCCCGTCAGCACCAGTCCGCTGGGTATGGGATTGATATAGGCCTCGGCGCTCTGTACCCCGTTTACCACGATCGGCGCCATCCGGCCCATGATATACCCTTTTTCCGCCAGAAACAGATAAACGGCCGAATCCATAATATTCAGCCCGATGATTTTTTTCATCAGATTATTCTGCAAAAGCAGATTTCCGAATCCGATTCCAAACAGAATCATAGAAACCGCCTCCAACATATTCGCCTGCAGATTGCCTCCCAATTCAGAACCCTCCTTTCCGGAACATGGCATAAAAAGCATACATGGTGCATGCAACCACCAGCCCCACCGCAATGTTCAGCGGCAGTATCAGCCCGCTGCTCAGAATGGCGCCGGGTGTTCCCTTTGGAATGATGCTCTCTATATGATTTGCACCTGTATAAAAAGAATAGCTTTTGGCTATACAGTAAAAGGACAGTGAACCAAAACTGATCCATTTATAGGTTTTCTCGGTAAAAAAACGCTCCGTTTTCTGAAATCCGAAAGCATTCAAATATAAAATAAGGCCTGCCCCGATGATAGCCCCTCCGGAAAATCCGCCGCCCGGACCCAGATGACCGTTTAAGATCACATAGATTCCGAATATGATAATGGCAGGTACCAGCACATAAGCGCTCATTTGCAGAATCGCATCGTTCTTCGGTTCATAATTCCGATCATTTGCCTCCGCTTCTTCAATTGACAGGTCTGTGCCATTGTTATGTTTCTTATCCAGACGCAGCATAATCAATACGGTTACAGTGGCAACAAACAGCACGTGAGATTCCCCCAGCGTATCAAACGCCCGATAGTCCAGTATCATACCACTGACAATATTAACGGCGCCTGTCTCTTCCAGCCCTTTTTCGATGTAACGTTTGGATACCTCATTGTTTACAGGCCGATCAGCTACTCCAATCGGCGGCAGCCAGGATACGGTCAGCAGCAGCAGATAGATCAGGATACCGCAGAACAGGATAGAAGCCAGACGATAAAACAGCTCCAGATATTTGATGCTTTTGCTTTTCTTTCTGCCATAAATCTTATTTAACAGAATATTCTTTTCCCGCTGTCTTTTCTTTGCCTCTTCTTCACTTTCTTTATATACCTCCTGAGGACGCATCTCCATCTGTCCCACATACAGATCGTTTTCCCCGCTGAGCCAACGGAAAAAATGACAGGCAAAGGTTTTTTCGTATTCTTGTTCAGTCTTTTTTCTGCTCATTTTTCTTCCGTTTCTCCTTCTCATCTATGGCATGAATCTTTTTCAATGTTACAAAAAACAGGAGACTGGTCACGCCTGCTCCCACTGCCGCCTCTGTAATCGCCAGATCAGGAGATTCCAGTATGACCCAGATAATAGACATCACCAGACTGAAAGACATGTATATCAGAATGGAATTCAGCAGATTTTTGGACAGACTCACTGCAACGGCGCAGAGAACCAGAAACCCCATCAATAAACAGGTAAATACACTCATTCCTTCTCCACCTCCATATGTTCTTCCAGTTTTTCATTGGTAGCCGCCTCCAGTCTGGCAATCAAGTGTGAGGACACCGGAGAGGCACACCAGAGAAATAAAATCACAAGCATCATTTTCAAAGTCGTAAAATCCAGCCCGTTGATCAGCATCAGTCCAACAAGAGAGATACCGATTCCAAAGGTATCCCCAAAAGCTGCCATATGCATTCTGTTCAATACATAATCATAGTGAAATGCACCATACAGCTCAATGGCAAATATCACAATCCCAATCGCCAGAAAGACAGTCCCTGTCATAAACCGAATCCACTCAAACATTGGCATCCTCCTTCTTTCTGCTTTTCCGCTCCCTGTATACTCCCATATAGACTTTCGTAATCACGATCACAGCCAGAAAACTGACCATCGCATAAATCAGACAAATATCGATCAGATATCCTTCTCCCATCTTAAGCGCCAATATAGAAATCATAACTATAACCATTGTTCCCATCATATTCACGGCTACAATACGGTCTGCCACCCTGGGTCCGAGAACCGCCCGGAGCAGACAGAGCATCAGCATAACCGACAGAATAATCAAAGCCGATACAAAGACTACATTTTTTGCATTCGCCAGCATATCCATAACCTGTTCATCCCTCCATCCGCTCCAGCTTTTCCAATTCCCTGACGAAGATCCCGTCAGACAATCCTTCCGCCAATGTTTTATCCAGGCAATGTACTGTCAGCTCGTCCCCTTCCAGCGTCACCGTAATCGTACCAGGCGTCAGCGTAATGGAATTGGCCAGCAGCACCCTTGCCACTCTGGTCCGCAGTGTTGTCCGGAACCGTACCAGCACCGGTTCTGTTTCATACCGCTCTGAAAAAAGCAGCCTCATAGTCGTTACATTCGCTTTGATGATTTCTGTTATCAGTATCCCTATGTATCTGAGGATCAACAGAAAACGCTTCCAGATCATGACATCTTTTCTCAGGCCAAAATTCATAAATTTACAGATAAATCCATACATAACCCCTGAAATAACCACGCCAAACCAGAAAATCTCCCAGGTAAAATTCCCATTGAATATGATCCAAAGGGCCAGAAATACAAAAAACATATGACCAAACCTCCGTGAAAAAGAGCTGCACACCGCTGATTGGATCAGAAGGGTATGACAGCTCTTATTTATTATATATTTTGCAGTATAGCGTCCAGTTCATCTTTTGGAACGGCACCTGTAACAGACGAAACTTTTTTCCCGTTCTGAAACAGTATAAAAGTCGGTATGGACATAATTCCGTATTCTGTGGTGGTATCCGGGTTTTCCTCTATGTTCATCTTTCCCACCTTAACTTTTCCGCCGTATTTTTCAGCCATTTCCTTCACAATCGGCGCCATCATCTTACATGGAACACACCAGTCCGCGTAAAAATCCACCAATACCGGAAGATCCGCCTGCAGTACCTCTGTCTTAAAATTTGCATCCGTCAATATACACTCCATATCCTGCCTTCCTTTCTATTTTAATCTGTCAGGTTAACTGTTATTTTACGTATTTTACGAATATTTCTATGTTCTATACACAATGTATTTGCAAATCGGATTTCCAACAGAAGAAAACTTTTCTTCATATTCTGTCATTACATTGTCCCGCATCAGTTCCTTATCACTGTGCAGATCATATGAAATCCGTTCTGCCTGCCATCCTGCCGGTCCCAGCTCTCCCACCGCGAAATCAAACAGCGCCCTGTTATCGGTTTTAAATTCAATCCTCCCGTTTTTTTCCAGTATCCTGTCATACCGCATTAAAAACTCTCTGGACGGCAGTCTGCGTTTCGCATGCCTGTCTTTCGGCCAGGGATCGGAAAAATTCAGATAAATTTTTGCAACCTCTCCTTCCGCAAATATCTGTTCCAGATCCGCCGCATCCATACAGACAAATACCAGATTGGGCAAAGGGTTTTCCTCTATTTTCTGCAATGCCCGCAGCAGTACACTGGTATAACGTTCTATTCCCACATAATTGATATCCGGATGGCTGGCCGCCAATGTCATCAGAAACTTTCCTTTTCCCATTCCCACCTCAATATGAACAGGATGGTCGTTTCCAAACAGCTCTTTCCACAGTCCTCTTGTTTTTTCTGCTTCTTTGATCACCAAAGGACTTTCATCAACAATCTTTTGGGAACCGGGTATATTCCGTAAACGCATGCCATAACCTTTCTGTGAATCGCATTCTTATTCATGTATTTTACACCACTTAAT
>VSOB01000037.1 GCA_009774625.1 Lachnospiraceae bacterium | reverse complement strand
CCCCCCCCCCCCCCGCCCCGCCAAAGATTCTTCCCCCAAATTATTACACCCGAAACTATCCATATCCACTTCAACAATCTTATTTTACTTTTTGAGATAATTTCTTATTTCTTCAAAAGAATGTTCCTTATGCCCTCTCCTATTCCAAAATATAACTTTTCGAATATTCTCTCTCGTTACTGGCAATTCAGCTTTTCGGATGTAATTTTCCACTCTGCCACTCATTTCTTTCCCCTGCTCCAATGCATCCTGCACAATCCGGTAAAGATAATCTGGTTTTCTCAAATCTCCTAAATCATGAAATATAGCATTCGCAGCTACCAAGGCCGAGCGCATATAAGAGGCATTATCCTTAAACAAATCACTCTCAATATAAATTCCCTGTGCCTCAATGAACATACAACAAAATGTAACAATTGTTCTGGTATTTCCCTCCCGATACGGATGAACTTTCCAGAGTTTTGCCATATAATTACTAAATGTCCTTACTACATTTTCAAAAGACGCAGTTTGCCAATCAAAAGCATTCATCTCACTCAAAACATATTTTGCATCTTTCGCAATATCAAAACAATCTGAATATTCAATTGAAATCTCTCCTAAAACAGTTTCTGCTTTCTCTATATTGATAACTCTGGGCTTTCCTGCCCATTCATAAATATCTTGAAAAATATGATGGTGCATATTGCAAAGAGTTCCAAAATCATAAGCCATTTCAATATCATCCACAACTATTTCCGAAAGCCGGAAAGAACAATAGTCTGCTTCCATATTTCTCAACATATCCACATCATGAATATCAGCCAAATTCCTTAATACTTCTGAATCCGGGTACAAATAAGGATCTCTCATAACCTATCCTCACTGTTTCATTTTGTACTTACGATCAAGAGCCTTTTTTAATTCATCCATAGTAATCTCTCCCTTTTTTTCCCGTTCTATTAATTCTTTCATCTCCGGAGTCGGTTCTAGTCCATCAACCTTAATCATACCCAACGAATACTCCCACTTTTTTTCCGTCTCAACTAACATAAAATATCTCTCCTTTAATATATCTCTTATTTAATGTTACACAAGATAAACAGCCATTCCATCAATCTACAAATTCTTCATCTGACATTAATAAACTGGCATAATATCTAAATGAAAATTCAACGGAATTTTGCAAATCATCTTGTATTTGCTGCACAACATGCTTATCCAGCTCAATATCCTCCTGTGCATAATATCCATACATCGTAGTGTAAATCATCAATGAATGTGAATATACAGATGTTAAGTACTGGTTTTTCACGCGTTCGATATCCACACCTTTTTTATTGAGAAGTTTCTTCACTAAATTAGAATCCATATTTATAAAAATCGCGTCTACAGATCCATCAGAAGCAATCATCATATTTACAATAGATTCCCCATTCATCTTCCGATCTTTCCATGTCTTTTCTTCTTTCGAGGGATTCTCTTTCACTACTCGAATTAATTGAGGAAGTGTCAATTCAGGCTGTTCAACTGTTTTCTTTTTTTCCTTTTTTGATTTATTATCTTCCTGCTCCACCCGAATAAAAACAATAACTTCATGTTCTCCAGCTGATGAAATCATTTTTATTGACAACGGTATTCGTTCCCCAACTTCCGTGCTGTCTTTTGGTTCTACGATAACCTGGATCTCACCGTCATATGGTCCGGCTATTTGTACTTTCAGTTTTTGCGCATCCTGATTTGGTAAAACAAAATGATCTCCTCTTCCACCACGGTCTCCATAGTCTAACGTTGTTATTTCAATAAAGCCATTATCGCTGGAACGCGTTAAAAAATCATTCTCTACATCAGTTTCTAAAATAATACGCCCTTTCCCACCTTTTTTAATCGCTTTTACATATTCTTTGGAATCTGCATCAAACCCTTTTACTTTAAAAATAGATGGATAACGCTGCAACTTTTTTTCTACTTTCTGTTTATTATCGTTTCGGTTATTATTTTGCTTTCTTCCCGCAGATACCTTTTTATTGTAAAACGAAAATGAACCGTTATTTCCAGACAATATTTTCCTAACATCGGGATTGGATTTAAAGCGTGAAAAATAGGATTCTATCATATCTTTATCCTTCTTTGACTCTTTGAATGCCTTACCTTTATATTCCTGATCTTTCTGGCTTATATCAGGATCATTTTTCAACAACGAAATAATGTCGTTCCTCAATTCGTTATAATATCTTCCTTTTTTCAGACGGTCACGGGATGCCATAAATAATTCCTGCCGGGCAATCGTTCCTATCTGAGAACAATCTACAGCAACAAGCATATAATCTTTTAAATTACGATATCCTACTTCCTGTGATATAAAGATTTTTGGTTCTACCCCCTGTGTCTGGCCATTTAAAATATAAATAACCGATTTCTTATCAATAAATTCATCTTTTGAAGTCTCTTGTTTGAAAATATAAACCATAACTGGGATCTTGCTGCCAAAGAGCATCAACATCAGCGACTTCTTAAATTCAATTTTCTCCCTTCCATCCAAGGCAAGCCTTGTACGGTTTCCAAGCATTAGCTTTGTCGGCGTATTCCCCCGATAATTTCTCGTTTCATATATAAGAACAGGAATTGCCGGTACATAAAGTAAGGGGTTTAATTTAAGCCAAAGTTCCCTCGTTGCCATAGATGGTCTTGTCAACTGGTAGGAAAACATTTTTACAACAGTTCCTGAAATAAAAGGCATATTATTATTTAGTCCCAAATCCAGTTTATCCAGCTTTATACTTGGTATTTCATTATTAATTACAAGATATTCATACCATGTTAATTTAACTTCCCGTTCTTCTTGCTGTGTAAGTATATGCCGCCGTACAAGCGTAAAACCGATCTGTCCATCACCATCCTTCAATTCTGGACTGCGCCTGGAAATTATCATTTGGTAGCGATGCACTTCCCCACAAAAAACAACAGCACCTGTTGCACCAAAATTATATTTCCCCTGTACAAAAGGAATATCATTTTTATTTCCGTGCGCAATAGACAGAAAAGTATTTGGAAAATCTGCCGGATTTTGCCCCTCTCCATTATCGAAAACAGCAACATTTGGCGTCTTTTTGTCCGAAGACAAAATAATTTGGATATTTTGTGCCACTTCATTCCTATCAGATGCAGTTACATTTTCCCATCTTCCATCTTTGACGCCCCAAAAATTTTCTACTGCCTGAAACATATCCTGTGGTACATCCGACATTTCTTTTTCCCTTGGATTAATTCCCCGGATTAAACATTGTTTCATTAAAATTGCATCAATCGAATTTGTAATTTTCTCGACTAACGCATTTTCCGATGAAGATTGCTGGTTTTCAAAAGTACCTGCATTGTTTTGATTTCCTCCATATGGACGCCAATTTTCCGGGTTGTTAAGACAATATTTTTCAACAACATTATAGACACTTTCGGAATTTTTAGCATTATATAAATCATACAATAGTTGTTGTAAATCCATATATTTTCT
The DNA here is from genome assembly GCA_009774625.1 of Lachnospiraceae bacterium. Lineage (GTDB taxonomy): Bacteria > Bacillota > Clostridia > Lachnospirales > Lachnospiraceae > VSOB01. Next base: position 30,082 of record VSOB01000037.1, on the reverse strand, counting down.
CCCATAAACAACGTATATCACATATAGCAGCATCTTCTGTGTTCGTTCTATCTATAATAACTATTATACTTTATTTCCCCTCTCTCAACAATCTCTTTCTTAATCTCATTTTCATTCTCTTCATACAATACATAAAACCCCTGCAAATGGCATTTATATACCATCTGCAAGGGTTTTCTTGTCTCTATTCGCCTGTTTTCGACAAATTTCTACGCATTCATCTGTTTTGCCACTTCCTCAGCGAAGTTCTCCTCTTTCTTCTCAAGACCTTCACCGGTCTCAAAACGTACAAATCTCTTCACTGAAAGTTTTGCATTGTTTTCTTTTGCAACCTGTTCAATATATTTAGCAACAGTCTGCTTGCCGTCCTCGGCTTTCACGTAAGTCTGCTCCAGAAGGCATACCTCTTTCAGCTCTTTGTTGAGACGGCCTACTACTGCACCTTCAATCACCTTTTCAGGCTTGCCTGCCATCTTGGGATCATTTGCAATCTGCGCCATCAGAATTTCTTTTTCATGCGCCTTGTATTCTTCGGATACATCCTCTGTGGACACGTATTTGGGAGCCAGTGCTGCAATCTGCATTGCAATATTGGTCAATGCCTCTTTTACCCCATCATTTACCACATCTGTATCCGCTTCCACGATCACACCGATTCTGCCGCCGCCATGTGTATAGGAAACAACACAGCCGTTTTCTGCCACTACCTTTTCAAATCTTCTGATATTCAGATTTTCTCCGATTACGGCAACCTTATCCAAAAGCGCCTCTTTTACGGTTTTGGAAGCATCCGCCTTCCATGCTTCTGCCAGAAAAGCATCCAAATCCTGCGCATCGGAGGCAACTGCCTGCTCTGCTACTGCTGATACAAAATTCTGGAACTCTTCATTCTTTGCCACAAAGTCAGTTTCGGAATTGACTTCCACTACAGCCGCTGTCTTTTCATCTTTTACGATAACCCGGCACAGACCTTCTGCCGCAATCCTGTTTGCCTTTGTCTCTGCCTTAGCCTGTCCCTTTTTCCGCAATACCTCAACGGCAGCTCCCATATTACCGTTTGTCTCTGTCAATGCTTTTTTACAATCCATCATACCTGCGCCGGTCATTTCACGCAGTTCTTTTACCATGCTTGCTGAAATAGCCATTTTGTTCATTCCTCCATATCATATAGCATGCCTGTAAATACCAGGCTGTCTGATTTCTGCTTCTTAAATTGATCCTTTATGCTTCTTCTGCGGCTGCTTCTGCTACTTCTGCATCCATCGCTTCGCCCTGATTTGCCTCGATCACAGCATCTGCCATTTTGGAAACAATCAGTTTCACTGCTCTGATCGCATCGTCGTTACCCGGTATAATATAATCCAGTTCTTCCGGATCACAGTTGGTATCTCCAATACCGATCAATGTGATGCCCAATGTATGTGCTTCCTGTACACAGATTTTTTCCTTTTTGGGATCTACTACAAAAATGGCATCCGGAATCCTGGGCATCTCTTTGATACCTCCCAGATTCTTTTCCAGCTTATCCCATTCTTTCTTCAACTTGATTACTTCCTTCTTGGGAAGTACATCAAAAGTACCATCCTGAGACATCACCTCAATCGCTTTCAGTCTTTCGATTCTGCTCTTAATGGTTTTAAAGTTGGTCAGCATACCGCCAAGCCATCTTTCATTTACATAAAACATACCGCAGCGCTCCGCCTCGGCTTTTACCGCATCCTGGGCCTGTTTCTTGGTTCCCACAAACAGGATGGTCCCTCCCTGGGACACAATATCCGCAACCGCACGGTACGCTTCATCTACCTTCCCCACTGACTTCTGCAGGTCAATGATATGGATACCGTTTCTCTCTGTAAAGATATAAGGCGCCATTTTAGGATTCCATCTTCTTGTCTGATGTCCGAAATGAACACCTGCTTCTAATAACTGTTTCATTGAAATAACGCTCATTTTTTCTACCTCCATTTGGTTTCTCTCTTCCGTCCATTTCCACTTTGTCAGCCACTTCCGCGTTGAAAAAGCACCGGCTGCAAATCCATGCACGTGTTTTTTACACAACATGATAATTTTATCATAAGAAAATCCCTCTGGCAAGAGGGATTTTCAAGGACTTACTGACTTCTTGTAATAATCCGGGCGATCTCTTCCGCTGTCGCCCCTTCTTTGATTTCATAATTTCCGGTACACAGCTTTTTATCATATCCGTTCTGGCATAAAAAACCATCATAAATATCGGCTGATTCCACCAGGCCCAGCGCCGCCAGTTTTCTACTCACTGCAAAAGAACCTTCTCCCGGATAAATAGCTACGATCACCGTAGACGAACTTTCCGGCCCGGTCCGGGACTGTCCTTCTGACATCCCTCCGCTGCCTGCAGGCGCTTCTGTGTCTGCCTGTCCGCCGGTTTGACCGTCCGGCTCCCCGGTATCTGTTTCAGGCTGCGGTCTCTCCTCCGGATTTTCGTCCGCTTTTTCTGCGTCCGGTATGGCTTCTTCGGTTTCTGACAACGCTGACTCCGGCTCCGCCGTCTGTCCGCCGTCATCCGTGATTTCCTCTTCCGTCCCGGAAATTTCTGTCAGCACACCATCCACCATTCCTAATTCCTTCGCTCTGGCAATGATCTGGGCATCCGTCATATTCCCTTTTCCTTTTGCCGCCACGCTCATCAGCACCGCCGTAACCGCGATACCGATCCCCAGCCCCCGCAAATAATATTTCAACCTCATATTCCGCTATACCCCTTTGAACAAGTCAATGACCAGTTTGACTTCCCCGATTCCCAGTCCCAGTTCCTTCGCAATGGCCATATTGGATTTTCCGGCCCGGTGCAGCGCAAGTATTTTCTCGTTGTTATTTTGGCCGTCCTCACCGGAGCTGGCAAAAGAAAGGGCCACGGCAGGTATCTCCCCTGCTCCCCGTTCCATCGGCGCCGGCAAAACCTCAGATATCGCCGCTGACGCCGGCAGCGCCGGGTTTGCCGGTGACTTTTTCACTGGCTTTTCCGTCTTCACCAGTATGCCGGCCGCCTCCGGCCTGCCTGCACGGATGACTTCGATCCCTGTCAGCTTGGGCAAAGGCGGCGGTATCACTTCAGGTTCTGCCGGTTCTAAAATCTCTTCCGTCCCCATAGCCTCAGATTCTATCCGTATATCCGCTTCCGCATCCCGGAGCTGCTGCAGCGCATCTTTCGTCCGTCGCTCCGCATCCGCTACTGTTTCCTTCAGGCTTTGCTGCTTTTCATTCAACATATCATACAGAAATACCACTTCTTCATGATTCTTGTGAATTGCTTCCAGCACCGTATCCGAATATTCATTCACTGCCATAATCTTCTCATTGGAAAGCCGCTCCATGGAACGCTCTGCTTTCTCCACCGCATAGACAGTGGTTTCCTCCACAACATCGGAAACTCTGATTTTCAAACTTTTCATCTGCTCTTCCAGCATACTTTGAATCTGCGCTTCACTCAGCCGCTTATCGGCTTCCCTCATCTTTTCCTTTTTTTCCGGAACTACAAAACTGACTACGAAAACACTGATTCCCAAAAGCAACAGTAAGATTTCTGTTATTCCCATAGCTATATCTTTATGTCAAAGGACTGACGTCCTTTCACGATTACCTTTCCATTTGGATTTTCTTCTTTTTTCCTTCGTCTGCCGCCGTCTCCCTGATATTCATTTTCGCCCTTTTCTCTGGCATCAAACTTTTTTTCTTCTTTTCTGATATCATCTTTCTGAACCACCTGAGAACGCCGGACATCCAACTCCTTTTCAAAGCTGTCCTGAAAAGCCATCTGATTGACCATTCCTCTGTTGTCCTCATTCTGTTTGATGGTAGAGTAATCCTGTGTCCTGGAAATCACACCATTCAGTTCAATCGGTCCCAGTCCCATTTCAATCCCTCATTTCCTGCTTATGATTCCTACTCCTACATTCCTTTCATTTTTACTTCGCCCCGCTCCCGGACGAACCGGCAATAGCCTGCATTTCCTTTTACCACCAGAGACACATCTCCGATCACAATACGCGTGCCTGCATAAACATTGCCGGACACCGCTACGGCGGCATGTTTGCAGTTCTCCAGAATTTCCTGCAATCCATCCAGTTTGCGGTTATCCTTTTTGATTTCTATTTTAGCCGAATGATACAGAATATACAATTCTTTAATATAGGTAATCTGCTCATCGGGCAGCGTCTGGCCTTTTTTTATTTTAGAAGAGGCCGATGACAAAATCGGATGTAATTGCCTGAGCAGCTTATTGTTCTCGTCAATCCCTTCCTCCAGCTCCTGTATCCGTTGCTTCAGAGCGGGATTGGCGCCCACTTCCACCACTGTATCAGCCCCCATGTTGGAACCGAGGTTTTTTACATTGACGCCATTGGAGGCGCAGATATATCCGCCTGTAATAAATCCCCGTCGTCCGCCTACATGCACCGCATCCATAGCGCTGACTTTGCTGTGCAAAATGGAATCAGTGTCCACATAACCGCCGGCGCTGACTTCCGCATTTTCAAAAAACTTGGCAATCACATTGCCGCCGGCATTGATCCTGCCTTTTCCCATACCATTCATGCCTCTGGCAATGACCACATCACCACCGGCATCAATCACTGCTCCCTCTACAACACCTTCTACCACCACATTACCGCCGGCATGTACCGAATAATTCTCACAGACACTGCCTGATATCTGTACACTGCCTGAGTATTCAATATTTCCGGTAGAACTGTCCACAGCCTTTAAAGACAACACATCCGAAACGGAAACCCGCTCTCCCTCCAGCGTGATATGGCCGTTTACTTTGGCAATCAGCTCATTTCCGTCCTCTGACAGCTCCACATTTTTCCCAAAACGCAAATGCGCTTTTTTGGTTTCTCTTCCGGGAATGACTTCTCCCCGCACGGTTCTGCCGGGCTGGGAAGGCACGGCGGGAATCAACCGGGCCAGAACGTCTCCGCTGTTGCAGTTATTGACCGTATTCAAGTGAAAGAAGTCCACACTGCCGTCTTCCTGCAGAGTAGGCCGGGCCTTAGGATCCGTATTGAAAAGGAACTCAACCCTGGCATCCTCTCCCCGTGTTCTCTCCTGTCCCAGCGCCATCTCATAATCTTTACAATACTGCCGCCGGGCCAGAAAGCGGTCCAGCACCTCATCGCATACGCCGAACACAACTCCCCTGCTTTTCAAATCGTTGAGGATCTCTTCTTTGTTCATAACTGCCCCGTCGTTAGAGGGTGCGTAAAACCGTACTGTTGCTGACATAGCATCCCCGGAGATCCATACCTTCAGCATCTCCTCTTCCGGCATTCCTTTTTTCATGTTCAGAAACACCTTTTGGGGTTCTTTTGATAATTCTTTTGCGGCAGCATAAAGAGAGGACAAATTATAATCAATTTCCCGAAATGTAAGATAATCTGCCACTTCCGTAATATCCAGTTCCATTCCGTCATCTGTTGCCGGATATAGCATGACACTCGTCTGCATCTCTTCATTTATGATTTGAAAATATCCGTTCATCCATCCACCACCTATCTCTGCTTTTGCCTGCTTAATCAGATAAAATACCCATATAATCCCCCATTTTGGTTTTCATCTTCTGTAATGCCTTTGTGTGAAGCTGAGATACTCTGGATTCAGTCACTTCCAGAATATGACTGATTTCCTTCAGGGTCAGTTCCTCATAATAATATAATTCTATTACCTTTCTTTCCTTTTCCGTTAAAAGCGTGAGAGACTCTTTCAGGACCTTTGCCAGTTCACTCTGCTCCATCGCCTTCTCCGGACTGTCAAACTGTCCGGAACCATGCCTGTCACTGGGAATCTCACTTCCCTGTTCCAAATATTCATTGAGCGATATGATGCCTGTGATTTTCATTTGAGACTGCCATTCGGTATACTCCTCCTCACTGATCCCAAGGCCTGCGGCAATCTCCTCATCCATTGCCGGCCTGCCCGTCTGTATCTCAATCTCCCTGATCACCGCATCTATCTTCTTCTGTTTCTGACGGATCGTTCTCGGAATCCAGTCCATCTTACGTATCTGATCCAGAATAGCGCCCCGAATACGCAGACTGGCATACGTTTCGAATTTCACTTCCTTCAGAGAATCAAACTTATCAATCGCATCGATCAGTCCGAATATCCCATAACTGACCAGATCCTCATATTCCACATTGTATCCCAGATACATACTGAGCCTGCCCGCCACAACTTTTACCAGAGGTGCATATTCCAGAATAATCTTTTCCCTGATGTCTGCCTGTTTGGTCCGCGCATAGTCGGCCCACATCTTTTTCCTGGCCGTTTCGTCCATAATATCCTCCAAAATTATGATATTATGCCACCAAACCAAAGGTTTGCTGACCTGCATGCACTTCCGTGTGCCTCCTTATGAAAATCATGCACAGACATAGCCCGAAGTTACGTCTGTGCATTTTCTGTCTCAGCATCTTCCGTATCCTGAGACCCGTCCTTCTCAATGACCTCTCCTTCGTCAGATATGTCCTCTTCCTGTTCAGACTTGTTTCTCTCTGCCTCAAAAGAATCTATGGTCCGTTTGATGATACAACCGGCTATATAAAATACAAGCAGGACTGCCAGCAATATCCACAGCGCCGTTTCCAGATCATAGTCCATAATCTTTGTGCTGATACTCGCAGCAGCCCCTGCCACCAGCATTAAAATAAGCGGTATTTGTTTCGTTTTCATTGTTTTCCCCAGTTAAATTACAGTCTCGCTCTTTCCAACGCTTCGTATCACAAAATCACCCGTTTCCGGATAAAACACAACTGTCCGGCCATAATTTTTTCCGGTATCCTCTGCCAGAATCGGAATCCGCATCTGCTGGAGCTTTTTTTTCACCGCCTCCACATTTCGATCTCCCACTCCTACCATATCCGAGCTGTTCGAAAAAGCAAACATCTTTGCCCCGCCTGCAATTTTGGCCACCAGCCTGCCTCTGTTGGCTCCGGCTGCAGTTATCTGCTTTACCAGAGCCTCGATACCCGTATCTGCGAACTTGGGGATATTGCTGTTGTTTCGTATTACCGTACTATCCGGCAGCATAATATGCGCCAGTCCTCCAATTTTAGTGACCGGATCCCGCAGAGCTATGCCCACGCAGGATCCCAGTCCCAATGTCGTAACGCCATTGGGGCTTTTGCACACTTTTAAATCGGCCATACCTACTTTAATAATTTCACTCATTTCCCCTACTTCTTCCCAATTATTTATTTTATGCCATACCCAGGGATGACAATATCTTTGCGTAAGATTCAATGTCAGGAACCATGATAAAATAGCCGTCCAGCTCAATCTCATCCATAAACTGAGACTGGATCAGCAAAATCTTATCGCCCAGTGTCCCGAACTCAATTGCAGGCACGCTCAGAATCGCGCCCGCCATATCCACACAGAGCGACGGAACCGAAGGAAAGATTTTTAAATTTGTAATCGTTGCAAGAGAATTTAAATATGCGCCCGTAATGATATTGCCGATTTCCATCAATGCGGACATCTCCATTTCGCCAAATTCTTCCCCTTCCGGTACCATCCCCATCAGCTTGGTGACCAAATGTCTTGCGGATTCCTTTCCCAGAAGAAACATAATACTGCCTGTAATATCCCCCTCCACTGCAAGGTAGATGCCTGCCATGATCTGTTCTTCACCGCCGATCAGGGTTCCCACATCTTTAAACTCCAGCAGCCTTACCTGCGGGACCTTCATATCCACCTTACAGTTCAATAACTGTGCCAGTGCCGTCATAGCATTGCCGGCACCAATATTCCCCAGTTCCTTTAATACATCCACATAATCCGCAGACATTGTTTCAACGCTTAACTCTTTCTCCATTTTTCACCTCTCTCCATAAAATGCAATCAGGATGCGGCTTCCTTATCCAGCGCAACCGTGTTCAAATCCAAAAGAGAAATCAGTCCGCCGTCATATTTGCCGATTCCATAGATAAAATTAGATTTATCATCCTTCGCTTCATAGGAAACCCGTTCAATCTGGCTTTCCTCCAGATTGACCACTTCCTTTACCTCATCCACCAGGATACCGATATTACAGTGCTGCTCCAGCTTCAGAATAATGATTCTTGTGGCCTTTGTTTCCACATCATCCGCCAGGTCCATCTTCAGTCTGACGCTCATAACGGGAACCACCTCGCCGCGCAGATTGATCACACCCTTGATGTAATTCGATACCTTCGGTACTCTTGTAATATGCTGCATCCGCACAATATTATCCACATATTTGATATCAATACCGTACTGCTCTTCCCCGAATTTCACTACGATAAACTGGGTAATCTGGGGTGCCACATATCCGTCCTCATCACTTTCCATCATATACATTGCATTGGTATTTAATTCGTCCATGACAGGATCCTCCTTACCCTTTTCTTTCTAAAACATTGCATTTGCATCCAGTATCAACGCTACTTCACCGTCACCCAAAATGGTCGCACCACTGATAAATTTGCACTTATTGATATATTTGCCCAGGGACTTGATTACAATTTCCTGCTGGCCGATCAGCTCATCCACCACAAGTCCTGCCTGTTTATCACCTTTTCTGACGATGACCACCACCAGATTGTCATCGCTGCTCCTCTCTTTTCTGATGTCCAGCATATCGTCCAGACGAATCAGCGGAATCACAGCGCCGCGCAGATTGATTACTTCCTTTGCCTGCACATATTTGATATCCTCTTCGGTAATATTTTCTATGGTTTCTATGGAGCCCAGGGAGATCGCATATTTCTCATCGCCGACCACCACCATAAGTGCCTGAATGATAGCAAGGGTAAGCGGCAGCCGGATCGTCCACACACTGCCTTCTCCGAATTTGGTTTTCACATCCACTTCTCCGCTCAACGCTTCGATCTTGGATTTTACCACGTCCAGCCCCACGCCTCTGCCGGACACATCCGTAACCTTCTCTGCCGTGGAAAAGCTGGGAAGGAACAACAGATTTACAATATCCTTGTCGCTCATATTTTCAGCCTGCTCCGATGTAATGACGCCACGGCTGATTGCTTTTTCCTTTACTCCTGTCACATCGATCCCACCGCCGTCGTCGCTGACCTCGATGATAACATTATTGCCGTCCTGATATGCATCCAGATGAATGGAGCCTGTTGCCGGTTTGCCTCTTTCCTTACGCAGCTCCGCATTTTCCAGTCCATGATCCGCCGCATTGCGAAGCAGATGCATCAGGGGATCCCCGATCTCATCCACTACGGTCCGATCCAGCTCTGTCTCCTCGCCGGACATATACAGTTCCATTTTCTTGCCCAGCTTCTTCTGCAGATCCCGGATCATACGCGGGAACTTCTGAACTACACTTTCAATGGGCACCATCCGCACTTTCATAACAGATTCATGCAGATTGGTGGTCACACTTTCCAGATACTCAATCTGTTCATTGAATGCAGAAGTGGTGGAGGTGTCACTGGTGCTCGTGGCGCTGATAGACACCAGGGAATTTTTGGCAATAATAAGTTCACTCACCAGATTCATCAGCGAATCCAGCTTCTCTATATCCACCCGGACTGTCCTGTTTACGACCGGCTTATTGGCTGTCGGCTTCTTTTCCTGTCTGGAAGATGCAGAAGAAGTCTGGGGTGCTTCCTGTATCGCTTCCTGTTTTTCCACGGCTTTCTGTGCCGCTTCTGTTGCAGCGCCCGCTTCCGCTTTTACAGACGTTTCTGCCATCTTTGTTTCTTCGGCCGCCTCTTTTTCCTCTGAAACTGCCTGCTCCTGTTTTGACGGACTCTGATCCAGATTCAGGGTACCGCCCACCACCCGCTCGATTTCCGATACCGACTCTGCAGCCTCTACCACTTCTTCCAGAGTTTTGTCGGAAAGCACAAATATACTGAAATCATTCTCAAACTGCTCATCTTCAATATCCTGTACGGAAGGGCTGGAGATAATGATCTCTCCCAGGCTTTCCATTGCCTTGAATACCAGAAAAGCTCTGGCCGCCTTTAATATACAGCTCTCCTGTACATAAACAGTCAGACCATATACCTTTTTCCCCTGAGCAATGGCTTTGCCGATAACGGTTCTTTCGCTGTCACCCAATATAATGTTTGTCCACTTGGCATCCTTGTCCGGCGGCATCACCACCTGCGGCCTGGGAGTCTCTGTCCTGACCTCCGGGGTAACAGCAGCCTCTTCCTCCGCCTCTTCTGCACCATCGCCTGACAGTATCTGATTCAGGGCTTTGATCAGCGGTTCGTTGTCATTGCTTCCTTCATCAGCCGATGACTGAATATTATCCAGATATTCCTCCAGCGCATCCAGACACTGAAAAAGAATATCGATCATATTCGCTTTTACCTTGATATTACCATTCCTGACTTCAGAAAACACATTTTCCATATCATGAGTAAGATTCTGCATCCTCTTATATCCCATAGTCCCTGCCATTCCTTTCAGGGAATGGGCAGCACGGAAAATCTCGTTGATCGTATCCGCATTTTCAGAATCCTGCTCCAGATCCAGAATCTGTGTATTCAGGCTCTGCAGATGTTCCTTTGTCTCGTCGATGAAAATTTCCAGATATTGGCTGACATCCATATCAATTTACCCCCACGTTTAAAATAATCTCCTGTGCAAGCTGTTCCAGCGGAACCACCTCATCGGCAAGACCTGCCTGGACGATGCTTTTAGGCATCCCATATACCGCGCAGGTACTCTGCTCCTGGGCAAGCACATGTACTTTCTTGGCATTTTTCAGATTGACGATTCCTTTTGTCCCATCGGCCCCCATACCGGTCATTACAACACATACAATCTCATCAAAACCGCTCTTTCGCAGAGATTCATACATATAATTGGCGCAGGGTTTCACACCTTCCCTGGCAGGCTCATCCGAATACCGGAGTACATACCTGCCGCCCGGCTTCATATCCACATTCAGATGCATTCCGCCTTTGGCAATATAAACATGCCCTTTTTCCAGCGTTTCACCGTCCTTGCCTTCCGATACCGTAATCTCACTGAGAGAATTGAGCCTTTCGGCAAGTGACTGGGTAAACCCTGCCGGCATATGCTGTACCACCACCACAGGTGTACGCAGATTGGCAGGCAGCTTGGTAATCACGGAATGCAGCGCCTTGGGGCCTCCGGTAGAGCTTGCAATGGCCACGATCTTATTGGTCGAAATCACCGAAGAATGTTTCCTGGCCAGCTCCACTACCTGTCTGGTTTTTTTCAGATTGTCAAAAGTAAAGGCTTTGTCTGTAACCGGTGACCGGCTCTCCGAAACCACTTCCAGGATCCGGAGAAACTCATCCTTAAAAGTATCCACACGACATTCGCCTGCATTTGAGGGTTTATGTATAAAATCCAATGCCCCCAGCTCCAATGCATCCATCGTCGTCTTGGCGCCTTCTGTGGTATCCGTACTCGCCACCATCACTTTAGCCGGAATTTTTCGTTTTTGCAGCTCTTTCAAAAGCTCCAGGCCGCCCATTTTCGGCATGTTGACATCCAGAACTACCGCATCATATGTATTCTTTGTTAAATATCCCAGTGCGTCCAATCCATTGACAGCCTTATCTGTCACCTGAAACCGTCCGTCTCCATTGATTATATCACAAAACACCCTTCTCATAAGTGCAGAGTCATCAACGATAAGAATTTTTTTCATAATATTCCCCTTTTTCCGATTCTTTCTTATTCATGCTCTAACTTTCGCCTGGACCGCTCCAACAGAAAAATATGTCGGATGATCTCTTCTCTTTCCCGTCTTTCCACACCCTGAAATCTGGCTCTGCTCCGGTATTTTCCGGGATGCCCCGGTATATTGCCGCAGCACTCCAGTATATTCGCACAAAGCCGATAGTCTTTTCCAAACTGAAACCGGCAATAAACCAGATCGCCTGACTCATACCTGCCTGTTCCGATAAACTGCAGCCCGCCTCCGCTGATGTCAATCATCATACTGTCATGCATCGGCAGTACATCATCCACCACCAGCATTTCATCTTCCAGCATCCATTTCTGCTCTTCCTCATCCATCAGCCGATCCTGTATGGGCACTGTACACTGATAGCGGTAATATTCCCGTCTCTGGTTCTTGATCAGACTGTTTGTCAGCTCCAGTGTAATAAAATGCATCTCTTCTTGTTTATAGCGCTCCTTCACCAGAATCCGGGCTTCATACACACCGTTCCCTGTGTAGCAGTACATATCCAAACGTTTACCGGGTGACAGCAGCTGCAGTTTTCCCTGCTCTATCGGCATAAAAATCTCCAACGTGCCGTCCTCCTTCACATCGCTGATTTTGCTGAAATAAGACTGTACCTCATCCGGATTACCGGCTGTTTCCTGGCTGTCCGCCAGACTCAGCTTGATCTTGACTCCCGGTTTTAAAACCTTTTTCACCAAATCCATAACACCCTACCCCATCTTTTTTCCGTTTACAATATGAGAAAAAAACGCCGCCATACCGCGTTTGACCAGATTTTTATTGGCTTCCTTATTCATCAGCGTACCGGCAATCCGTTCATACGCCTGCGCAGACCTTGCAGCAGGATTTTGCAAAGATACCGGCATCTGCTGCATCACCGCCCTGGAAAGTTGGTTGTCATAAGGGACCGCTCCCAGATATTCGATCGGAAGTTTCAGATACCTGGAAACCACCGCATTCAGCTTATGAAACAGGTCTTTTCCTTCCTCCGCACTGTCCACCCTGTTGGCAATGACCTTGATCTGTGAATTTCCCCTGGAAAATCTGGGATGCCGGTTCAATGCTTTCAGCAGGGAATAGGAATCTGTAATCGAAGTGGGCTCTGGTGTGGTCACAAGCAAGATTTCGCCACTGGCCACAAGAAATTCCAGAACCGCATCGGAAATGCCAGCCCCGGTATCAATAATAATGATATCCGCAATCGTATCCAGCTCTTCCAGATTCTGAATAATATAGCTCAGATATTCCCGGCTCAGATTGGAAAGCCCTGCGATCCCGCTTCCTCCTGAGATAAACCCCACATTTCCAGGCCCCCAGGTTATGATTTCCTTAATATTTTTTCCCTGATAGATCAAATCGCTCAGGTTGTGCTTCGGAATGGCTCCAAACATAATCTCAATGTTGGCAAGCCCGAAATCTGCATCCAGTATAATGACACGTTGTCCCATTTTTTTCAGCTGTATTGCCAGATTGATGGACGTATTGGATTTGCCCACACCGCCTTTTCCGCTTGTAACAGTAATCACTCTCGCCAGCGGTTTATTTCTCTGCATAGATGCCTTTATAATATTGCGTAACTGCTGCGCCTGATCCATGGCTGCCTCCTTCATACCTTATTTTTCCCGCCAAGCAGCTGCTTTACCGTTTTCTGCGGATTAAAATTCTCAATATCATCCGGTACGTTCTGTCCGCAGGTCACATAGGACAGCGCCGCCCCCGTATGAAGTTTTAAATTCAGCAGATTTCCAAGTGTAGAAGTTTCATCGAGCTTTGTAAAAATCAGCTTATAATCTGCAATATTCTGATAAGAATCTGCGATCCCCACCAGATCTCTGTATTTTGTCGTAGCACTGAGTACCAGAAATACTTCTATTTCCGCCTTATCATCCACACAGTGAATCAATTGATTCATGGTTTCTCTCTGACTTTCATTCTGATGGGAATGCCCTGCCGTGTCTACCATGATATAATCATACGATGAAAAATCCCGCAGTGCCGCTTCCATCTCTTCCGTAGAATAAATGACCCGAAAGGGTACTTCCAGTATATTCGCATACGTCCGAAGCTGTTCCGCAGCCGCGATTCTGTAAGTATCCGCCGTCAGCAGCACGATCTTTTTCTTTTCGTCCACCCGGAATCTGGACGCGATCTTGGCAATCGTAGTGGTCTTGCCCACTCCGGTAGGGCCGATAAAGAAAACCACCTTCGGTCCTGATTTCGCTGTCTGAATATTCATCGGTCTGCCAAATTTCAATATCATTTTCTGGTATACATTAGACAGTACCACATCAATGGGCACATTGGCATTGGTGTTTTTTTCTATCTCATCTATAATCTGATTGGCATATTTTTCATTGACTTCATTTTCCAGCATCATATTGTACAGCAGTTGAATAAATGCCACCGACTCATTTTTTTCTTCCTCTTCTTCCTCTTCCGTTTCTTCCTCCGTGGGTCTGAGCTGTTTCTCCAAAAGACTCTGCAGATTTTCCAGTCGCTCTTCGATTCCTCTGCCGTTTTGCTCTTCTCTTATCAATGTGCTCTGCAGAAGTGTGTCGGAGAGAATGCCTGAAGATGTCCTGAATAGCTCCTCTGTACTCTCATACTCTGCCGGAGCCACAGATACAGGTTTTGCCGTTTCTTTCCGGCCCATATCTTTATCCGCTTCCTCCTCCATCGCCACAGTTACCTCCACCATCTGCGGCTTCATAAAAGAGAAGGCTCCTTTTTTCTTGATATTGCGGACATTCATAATCACTGCATTCTGTCCAAGCTCTTTTTTCGCCTGGTTTACAGCCTCCGCTTCTGTTTTCGCCTGATACTTTTTTATAATCATTACGCCGTCACCATCCCAACAGATTGCAATTCTATATGAGAATCTATTTCATTATAGGAAATTACAACCAAATCTTTAAAATAATCTTCTGTCAGCCGTCTGAAATACATACGGACAATCGGAGAAGTAATAATGATTGGATTCTTGCCCAGATCTTCCAGCTTTTTGATTTCCGATTCTGTTGAAGCAATGATCCTCTTGGTCCGCTCCGGATCCAGTGTCAGGTACGCACCCTGTTCTGTCTGCTTTACGCTCCCCATGATTTCCTGCTCAATCTTCGGATCCAGCGTGATTACGCTGGTGGTTTCGTTGGCAGGGAAAAATCTGTTGGAAATCGCACGTTTCAAAGCCTGACGGGTATATTCCGTCAGTATATCCGTATCCCTTGTGGTTGCGGCATAATCCGCCAGTGTTTCAAACACTGTCTGCAGATCCCTGATCGAGATCCCTTCTTTCAGCAGATTCTGCAGTACCTTCTGGATTTCACCCAATCCAAGCAGCTTCGGCACAAGCTCTTCCACCAATACCGGATTGCTCTCTTTGATATTGTCCACAAGTCCCTGTACATCCTGCCTGGACAGCAGCTCCGCAATATGCTGCCTGATGATCTCTGTCAGATGGGTGGCAATAATGGACGGCGGATCCACCACCGTATAGCCCATACTCTCCGCCCGTTCTCTCTGGTTCTCCGTAATCCAGATGGCCGGCAGATGGAAAGAAGGTTCGAATGTGGGGATACCCGTGATTTCTTCCTCTACATATCCCGGATTCATTGCCATATAGTGATCAAACAGAATCTCTCCTTCGCTGACCTGGATACCTTTGATCTTAATAATATACTGGTTGGGATTCAACTGAATATTATCCCGGAGACGGATAATCGGCACCACAGTACCCAGCTCAAGTGCAACCTGTCGCCTGATCATAACAACACGATCCAGCAGATCCCCACCCTGATTCACATCCGCAAGAGGTATGATACCATATCCAAACTCTAACTCGATCGGGTCCACCTGCAAGAGAGAAGTAACATTTTCCGGCTGGCGGATTTCCTCTGCCGCAGCTTCTTCCGCCTCTGCCTGCGAATCAATACCGGCAGTTTCCAGTGTACCGGACATGATTCTGGCGGTAATAATAAACGCGAATCCCAGAATCAAAAAGAGAATGGTATTTAACGGCGTCAATATCCCCAGCGCAATGATCGTAGCTCCCACAAAATACAGCACTTTTGGAATGCCGAATAGCTGGCTCACCAGCACCGTGCCAAAATCAGCATCCTTAGACCCTTTTGTAACCAGAATACCCGTTGACAGAGAAATCAGCAAAGAAGGGATCTGGCTCACCAGACCATCACCTATGGTCAGAATTACATATTTATCCAGAGCCGCCTGAAATTCCAGTCCGCCCCGCAGCATGCCCATTGCCAGTCCGCCAATGATATTAACGGCAGAAATCAGAAGCCCTGCAGCAGCATCTCCTTTTACGTACTTTACCGCACCATCCATAGAACCAAAGAAACTGGATTCATCCTGAATCTTATCCCTGCGTTTCTTGGCCTCCTCATCGTCAATGGCCCCTGTGTTTAAATCCGCGTCAATGGCCATCTGTTTGCCGGGCATGGCATCCAGAGTAAATCTGGCCGTTACTTCAGCAACACGCTCCGAACCTTTGTTAATTACCATAAACTGAACGATAATCAAAATCAGAAATACAATAATACCAATGGTCAGATCGCCGCCACCTACGAAATTACCGAATACCTGTACCACATTCCCAGGATCTCCTGTGGAAAGAATCAAACGGGTGGAAGAAACATTCAGCGCAATCCGGAAAATGGTCGTAAACAACAGTACGGTAGGATAAAAAGACATTTCCAGTACTTCGGTTGCAAACATACATCCGAACATAATCGTAAAAGCAATGGATATATTGATTGCCAGCAGAATATCCAGAAGCCAGGAAGGAATCGGAACAATCAGCATAACAAAAGCTGCCAGTACATATAACGCTACCCCTATATCCGCTTTTTTCATCTGTTCCCCTCCTTAAAGCTGTTTATACTTTCCCCTGTGAATGATACACCATAGCCAGAACTTCCGCCACAGCCTGATACAGTTCCGGCGGTATCAGTTCACCTATTTCCACGTTGGCATACAACATTCGCGCCAGCGGCTTATCTTCCACGATCTCCACATGGTGCTCTTTGGCCAGTTCCTTGATCTTCTGCGCCAGAAAATCCTCTCCCTTAGCCGTTACCACCGGCGCCGCATACTCGTCTGCGTCATATTTGACAGCTACTGCATAGTGAGTAGGATTGGTGATGACCACATCTGCTTCCGGTACCGACTGCATCATACGCCGTCTGGAAACCTGCAGCATTTTCTGACGGATTTTCCCCTTGATCTTCGGATCACCTTCCGAGTTTTTCATTTCATCTTTTACTTCCTGCTTGGTCATCTTCATATCCTCAGCAAATTTCCACTTCTGATAAATAAAATCCAGTGCGGCAATCACCAGATAAAACATGGCAACTTTCAGTCCCATATTGATGACTATATTTCCTGTTATACTGATCGCCTGCATCATCGGCATATCATACATAAGAAATATCAGATCTGCCTGTCCCTGCAGCGTCGTATAAACCATATAGGAAATCAGGAGAATCTTGATCACTGCCTTTCCCAGCTCCAGCAGAGAATTGGGTGAAATAATTTTTTTAATGCCCTTCAGAGGATTCATTTTGCTGAACTTAATTTTGAAAGGCTTAAATGTAGGATGCCACTTTACCTGAACCAGATCCCCCAAAAAAGCCACCAGAAAGCCAATCATCATAAAGGGAGACAGAATCAGAAGCATAAGCAGCATCATATTTTTGATTATTATATGGAGACTTGTCACTGACACGGCTCCATCTGCCATCAGTATCATCTCCGGAAACCTTGCATAAACGGTGGAAAAACACTCCAAAAACTTCTCCCCCATCCAGGCAACCGAAAATTTCAGCACCAGAAACAGGGTAAGCAGGGAAAGTCCCAGACTGATTTCTTTGGATTTTGCCACCTTTCCTTCGTTTCTTGCATCCGCCAGCTTCTTGGCAGTAGCCGGCTCTGTTTTTTCACCGCCGGGGCCGTCTTTTGCAAAATACTGAAGATTATATGATAAAATCACAGCATTCCCTCCACAAAACGCGTCACCACTACCTTCATTTCCCGGAAGATAAAATCTGCGGCTCCGGGCAACATGGCATAAGTTAAAAACAATGTCATCAGCCCTACCAGTATCTTAAGCTGAATACCAATCGCAAACATATTCATTTGGGGAGCCACTTTTGCCAGAATCCCCAGCACTGCATTCAATATCATAACCACCGCAAACACCGGCAGACAGATACGAAATCCCATGATAATATATTCCGACATAAATAACATCATACTTGCCAGAAGGGAATCTCCATGAAATATGGCGCCGCCAATGGGAATCAGCTCAAAGGTATCGGCCAGCGCCGAAAGCAGAAACTGATACATACCTCCCACCAGAAGCATCAATGTGATCATATACTGCAAAAACATACCTGAAATGCTGGTATTCTGCTGTGTCGTCGGGTCCAGCATATTGACCATAGACAAACCGATATTCATATCGATAATCATACCGGAAAAAAGAACTACCGTAGTGCAGATCTGTGCGCCAAATCCGATCAGCAGCCCTGTTATAGCCTCCTTCATCACAAGAATGGCATACCCCCAGATGGTCTGATAAGACACCGCACCATGCGGAAGAGAAATATGATACAGCAGCAGAGAAATAAAAAATGCCAGCCCTATCTTTATCCGCTTGGGTGTATTTTTCATTCCAAAAAAAGGCGCTACACTGACAAATCCTACAATCCTTGTCATAACCAGCAGAAAATATTCCAGCTCTACCAGGGAAAAAACATAATCTATCATAGGATTACCTGATGTATATGCTGAAATCCGACCAAAGTGTTGTCATATAGCTTACGATCGAATTTAAAATCCAATGCCCGAACAGCATCAGACCCAAAAAAACACATACTACTTTAGGCACAAAAGTAAGCGTCTGCTCCTGAATGGAAGTCGCTGTCTGAAATATACTGACACACAGACCGACGATAAGAGAAATCATCAAAACCGGCGCCGAAGTTTTGATAATCATAAACAAAGCGTCTCTTGCAATCGCTGTTACCGTATCGACTGTCATGCTCCAATCTCCCCTTTACATCAATAAAATGTTCTGACCAGATTGCCGATTACCAGATTCCATCCGTCTGCCAGAATAAACAGCAGGATCTTAAAAGGCATGGAAATCGTCGTAGGCGGCAGCATCATCATACCCATACTCATCAACGCCGAGGCCACTACCATATCTATAACGATGAATGGTATATACAATAAAAAGCCTATAATAAATGCAGTTCTCAGTTCACTGACCACAAAGCTGGGAATCAACACAGAAGAAGGGATCCCGGTAAGGCTCCCATCCCAATCCTGACCCGCAATTTCCATAAACATCCGCACATCCTTTACCTGTGTCTGACCATACATAAACTCTCGCAGCGGCTCCATGCCGATTTCCAGCGCTTCTTCCTGCGTAATCTCTCCTCTGTCAAAAGGCTGCAGTGCATTTTCATTGATTTCAGTCAGAATCGGCTGCATGATAAAAAACGTCAGAAACAAAGCCAGTCCGATCATCACCTGATTCGGTGGAACCGTCTGGGTGTTCAGGGCTGTCCTTGTAAAATGCAGTACGATAATGATTCTTGTAAACGCAGTCAGCATAATCAACAGCAGCGGCGCCAGCGCAATCATAGTCAGCGTAATTAAAATACGCAAAGGGCCTGCAATATTGCCGTTTCCGCCGTCATAAGTGACTGTCATACTATTGGCTACATTCAGTTCCCGCAGCTCATCCGGATTGGTCGAGGCACCCGGCTCATTGATATTGGTCTGCGTATCTGTTGTACCTGTCAGATTGCTTTCCCGATCCAGAATCGTATCGGTATCGCCGGTGGCAGATACTTCCAAAGGACTGCTTAAAAACAACATGCCCACTGAGCACAGCAGGCATATCAGAAACATAATTGGTTTTCCGGAAAAAATTTTATTCATATATTGCGCCTACTTCTTCTGTTTTATCCACTTTGCTTTTTCCAGAACTTCAATAAAACTGGGGATACCATTCTCTGCGGCTCCAGGAAATGTAAGCTCTTCTCTGGAAAGTTCCGCTAGCTTAGTCATGGTATCCTTGCATATTGCGACTGCAACATACTTCTCTCCCAGCTTTATAATCTGAATATATTTATTCGGCGCAATTCTGTATGTTTCCAGGACTGTAATATTCCCGCCTTCCTGCTTCGCTTTCTGAAAACCGGCAACATAACGGGTTGTCGCATAAGTAATCCCCAGCACAATACAAAAGAGAATCAGCACCGTCATAAACTGAACAAAGGATTCCACTCCGCTCCTCTGTGTAAGCAGCATTACCCGACAACCTTTTTCACGGCTTCCAGCACACGCTCCGCCTGAAAAGGCTTTACAATAAAGTCCTTTGCGCCTGCCTGAATGGATTCAATAACCATTGCCTGCTGGCCCATAGCAGAACACATAATGACCATTGCTGCCGGATCTCCTGCTTTGATCTTTTTCAATGCCTGAATACCGTCCATTTCCGGCATGGTAATATCCATCAGCACCAAATCCGGTTTTAGTTCATTGTACTTCTCAACAGCTTTTAATCCGTTTTCTGCCTCACCTGCCACATTGTAGCCATTCTTTGTCAGAATGTCCTTGATCATCATTCGCATAAATGCTGCATCGTCACATATTAAAATATTCTTCGCCATTTCTCTCACTCCTGTGTTCTACTTAATTATTTCAGTAACACGAATACCAAAGCTTTCTTCGATTACAACGACTTCTCCTTTGGCAACGAACTTACCATTTACTAAGACATCAATTGGTTCACCGGCTATCTTATCCAGCTCTATAATCGTACCCGGTGAAAAATCCAGAATCTCGGAGATGGATTTGACTGCTCTTCCCAACTCCACTGTAACTTCCAGAGGTACATCCATAATCAAGCCGATGTTTTCCGGTGCATTGGCCATGCCATAGTTTTCTGAAAAATTCTGAAACTGAGCCGGCTGAACGTTTGCCATCTGCATCTGCTGAGGCATTCCCATATTCATCTGCGGCATCTGCATCTGCGGCATTCCCATGTTCATCTGCGGCATCCCCATATTCATCTGAGACATATCCATCTGTGGCATTCCCATATTCATCTGCTGGGGCATTCCCATATTCATCTGGGATGCATCCGGCATCGGCGCTGCCGCAGGCGGTGTATATGCCTGAGGTTCCGGAGCCGATACAGGTTCCGGAGCAGCCGAAACTTCTCCGAACTGCTGATTAATGAATGTATCATAAAGAGATTTTGCAAACTCTATGGGATACAACTGTAAAATGGTACTTTCTACCAAATCTTCAATCTGCATGGAAAATGCAATCTTACAAAAAGTACCGCTTAAAAACTGTGCAATATCCTCCGGCTTTTTCAGCTCCGTCAGATCCACAAGACTGGCTTCCGGGGGACTGATATCAATCATTTTGCCCAACATAGTCGATAATGAAGTGGCTGAAGATCCCATCATCTGGTTCATCGCTTCCGAAATCGCACTCAGGTGAAGCTCTCCCAGCTCTCCGTCTATATTGGTTCCGTCGCCGCCCATCATCAAATCGGTAATTACCTTAACGTCCTTTTCCCGAAGGATCAGCACGTTACTGCCATCAAGCCCTACCGTATACTTAATCTGAATAAACACGCAGGGTCTTTCATATTCTGCTATCATTGTATTCCAGTTTGCCAGAGATACAACCGGGGTCGTAATATTTACCTTCCTGTTTACCAGTGAAAAAAGAGTCGTAGCAGAAGAACCCATACTGATATTCGCTATCTCACCGATTGCATCTATCTCAGTAGGTGTCAGTAACCCCTCATCAATTACACTGCTGCCGGCTCCGCTCTCCGATGTACTGTCTGCCGGAGCACCAGAAGCCTCTGACGAGTCATCCATGCTGCTGACATCCATACCACTTAGAAGGGCATTTATCTCATCCTGAGATAACATCCCATCCATGCCCTACTCCTCCTCTCTGATTACTGACGTTACCTGCACTGCATATGTATCATTGTTTGCTCCCGGTAATGCAGTAAATTTTCTTATATTACCAACGTAGACACTTAAATCCGCATCCACCTTAGAATCTAACCGAATAATATCTCCCACCTGCAAGTGGATAAAATCATTCACGGAAATGGCACTGCTGCCCAGTACCGCTTTCACCGGTACATCCACATGCTTAATCAATGCCTCCATATATTCTTCGTAATTATCATCTTTGGCATCCTTGATTGTAGAATACCAGAACTTCGTATTCAGCTTATCCATGATATTTTCCAGTGTAAAGAAGGGAAGGCAGATATGCATAAGCCCTTCCACATCGCCCACCTTGATCGTCAGCGTAACAATGGCAATCATATCACTGGGAGATATCACCTGCGCGAACTGGGAATTTGTCTCAATCCGTTCCAGAACAGGATTGATCTCCACCACATTTTTCCACGGTTCCCGCATATGCTGCATCGCAATTACAAGAATCTTTTCAATGATAATCATCTCAATTTCCGAAAAATCCCTGGTCTTATCCAGCGGGACTCCCTGCCCGCCCAGCATTCTGTCAATAATGGCAAAGGCCAGATTGGAACTGAGTTCTATAATCACATTTCCCGGCAATGGCTCAAATGATGAAATCCCCAGAACCACCGGATTGGAAAGTGCATTCGTAAACTCGGAAAAAGTAACGGTCTCCGAACTCATAACGGCAACCTGGACACTTTTTCGAAGATACACCGGCAGGCTGGTAGATAAAAGTCTGCCGTAGTGTTCAAATATAAACTCCAAAGTCCTGAGATGCTCTTTGGAAAATTTGGCCGGACGCTTAAAGTCATAATTCTTAACCTGACGTTCGTCCTTTTCCTGCATCTCATTCATATCTACTTCGCCGCCCGCTATCGCCGACAGTAAATTGTCTATTTCAGCTTGGGACAAAACCTCTCCCACGCCAGCTCACCTCCCGTCCCCGTCCTCTTCTATCATATAATATTAAAAGGACTATTGGAAGATAATCTCGCTGAAAGAAACCTGGAAAATAAAGTCAGAATCAAACATCGCCTGTATTCTCCTCAATATATCCTCACGCATCAGGTCTTTATTTGACTGCGCCTCTTCCCAGGTATAGCCGCCAATCACATCATAGATTTCCCCGGTAATCAGGCTTTCCTTTGTACTCAAATCTGCTCCAAAAGCCTTATAGCCGTCGCTCTTGGTGTTCATAGACAGGGATACTGAAACAAGACAATAATGCGGCGTACCATCTTCGCCTGTTTTCAGAGGGATCGTCATCTCGTCGGCAATGGAGTAAACTTCAATATCTTCCATAGGTACGTCACTCCGCATCGCGCCTGCCCCTGCTCCGTCAGAAAGCTCCAGCTTGAGCACCTCTGCTATCTCCCCTACCAGTGCCGCCGTTTTTTTAGATGCACTGCTTACATTCACCATCATAATGGAAGTCAGCACCAGATTTACAACAAGCAGCGCCAGTATAATAATGGACAATAGATTCCTTTTCATCGGATCTTCCTCCTGTTTTTACTAATAAGAACTCAGTGTATGATATATTTTAATCTCTACCCGGCGGTTTTTTGCCCTTCCTTCCGGACTGGAATTGTCCGCAACCGGAACATATTCACCGCGGCCGGAATGTTTGATCATTGCCGGATCAAGACTTGTGGTATCCACAAAATAAGCAAATACCGAAAGTGCCCTGGCACTGCTCAATTCGTTGTTGTCTGCAAAACGGGCACTGTGAATCGGAACATTGTCTGTATGCCCTTCAATTTCAATCACACTGTCCGCATAGCGTTCCAGAATCAGTCCCAGCTTATCCATAACCGGCAGCGCATCCGCTTTCAGCTCACTGCTTCCGGAGTCAAACAAAAGCGCCCCTTTCAGGGAAAGCTGAACATATTGGGAAGTCACTTCCATATCCACTTCCCGGTCCAGATTCTGTTCTTCCATAGCCTCTTCGATCTTTTCCGCCAGCTTTTCGGACTCTTTCAGCTTTTCCGCATCCAGAGCCTCCGTTATTTCTTCAAGAGAGTCCAGCTCCTGTGTATCTCCATCTGCCACTTTTCCCATGCTGTTTATATAATCATCCAGCTCATTCAACTGGCTGACTCCCATACTGATCAGCATACCGTCTCCTATGGCCGTGGCGCCTGCACTGAATATACTGAACGACTGAGAAAAGGATGCCGCAATCAACTCAAACTTCTGCGCGTCTACAGTGGACATGGAAAACAGAAGTACAAAAAAACAAAGCAGAAGGTTCATCAGGTCGCTGAACGTATTCATCCATGCCGGCGAGCCTTTTGGGGGTTCTTCTTCCCTCTTTTTAGCCATCTGCCTCACCTCCGCCCTCATCGGCTGTACTCCTGTCTTTCGGCGCCAGGAAGGACTTCAGCTTTTCTTCAATTACGCGGGGGTTTTCTCCGGCCTGGATGGACAAAAGCCCCTCAATCATTATTTCCTTTGCCTGCATCTCTATATTATTGTTTGTCTTTAACTTACTTGCAATCGGGGTACATATCCAGTTTGCCAGCAGCGATCCATACAATGTGGTAATCAGCGCCACCGCCATTGACGGACCGATTGAGGACGGGTCATCCATATTCTGAAGCATCAGGATCAGACCGATCAGCGTACCGATCATACCCCAGGCAGGACCCATCGTAGCTACATCTTCCCAAAAACTGATATTTGACTTATGACGGTCATTCATGCTGACCAGTTCCGTCTCCATAATCGCCCTTACAAGCTCCGGATCCGTACCGTCCACTACCAGTAAAATTCCCTTTTTCAAAAACTCATCTTCCAGATCGCCTGCCGCTTCTTCCAGGGAAAGCAATCCTTCTTTTCTTGCCACATTAGACAAATCTATAATCTTACGTATAATTGCCGTTACATCAAAAGAAGTGGTCTTGATTGCCAGAGAAAAACTCTTAAGGCCCCCGACGAAATCAGCCATCGTAGTAGAAGCAAGTATTGCTGCAAAGGCGCCGCCGAATGTAATGATAGCGGAAGCGGCATCAAAGAAATACTTAACGCCACCTACTCCGGCATTACTGATGATACCGAAAATTACCATGCCGAAGCATAAGATTAAGCCTAATAACGATGCTATATCCAAGTTCTTCACCTTTCTATTTCTGCGCTAGTCTGCAAAAATATCCTTTCTATACGATTTTACTAAATTTTTCACTTCTTGTCTACTTTCTTTTACAATTATTTTTCTTCCTGTGGTAAAGGAAACCACCGTATCCGGCGTCTCTTCCACCAGCTCGATCAGGTCACAATTCACCAGTATCTTCTGACCATTCAGCTTTGTCAGCTCTATCATGGTACACTCCCCCTTCTATGCATCTTCTGCTCCCCTCTTTATCTATCCTTCCTAGTCCTTCGAAAAAACAGCAAATGACAGGGAACCGTGAAATAGCGCTATCGTTCCCTGCCCCGCCGATTTCTTTATGTCACAATAATGCTTTGGTTCTGATGCTGTTGTTTTATATGCCTGCCGCTTACCGTTTACAGTTCACTGATTAACGTTTCAGATTAACCAGCTCTTCCAGCAGCGTATCGGATACGGTGATGATACGGCTGTTAGCCTGGAAACCTCTCTGTGTTGTAATCATATGGGTAAATTCCGAAGAAAGATCCACATTACTCATTTCCAGGGCTCCCGTTGTCATACTGCCCGCTCCGTCAGCGGTAATATCCACGCCGATACCGTCAAACTCCCCAGAGTTCAGCGTTGCAGAATACAGGTTATCGCCTGCCTTTTCCAGACCCGCCGCATTGGCAAATTTGGCAACCGCAATCTGTCCCACCAGCTTGGTCATACCGTTGTCATAAGTTGCATAGATTTCACCATTGTTCTGAATGGAAACACCGGACATATTGCCCAGCTTACGGCCGGACCCAAGTCCCTTATCTTCTGTCCCCGGCTGAGAAGTGATGGTGGATGCCCCGCCATTATCAAACCAGGTGGTATTGGTCCAGTCCATATTGATATCGGAGAAGTTGGCAAGGGATTCTGTCGTCCCCAGTCTGGTATTGACACTTGTGGCAAAATCCAGCATAACATTGTCTGCGCCATTGATGGAAACAAACTTACCGGTATCGGTATTGAACACCAGACGATGGCCATTATAAGTGGTGCTTGTGGTCACCTGTGCCTGCCCGTCTTCAGCTACTACAAAGGTATAATTGTTGTTGTCCTTGCTGGTATCCAGGCCATAGGCTTCTTCCCTGCTGATCTGTACCGTGAAATTTCCACCGCTGTAGCTTCCGGTTTCCCCATAGGTAAATTTGGTTTCATGGGTAAAATCCACACTGCCGTCTGCGTTCAGAGTAACACTTTTAAGCTCTGCCGCAGGGATGTCAAGCACTGCCGCCCAGTCTGCCGGTGTGCTGGCTGCATTCAGAGTAACTGCCGTGCCGTCGGCCTGCTCATAATAGTAATGCGCCGGTACCGCAGCGCCGGTGGTGGCATCCGTTGTAGCTTCCACAAAGATCAGCTTATGCAGCGTTTCCATATCACTTTTACTCAGCTTGCCTGCGCCGGTCATGGTAACCGGAGCATCACCCGGTTTAAAGGCTGTACCGTCTGTAATCGTAGGTGTTTCGGTACCGTCTGCCGCAATGGTAACCGGTCTGTATTTGAGCCCGCTGATCGCCTTATCCTTGTAATCGCTGAATACCTCTTCCAGCGCCATTTTTCTGGAATAAATATCCTTGCTGCGGTCTGTACCCGGATCACGGGTATACACCACATCCGATACCAACTGTCTCAGCTCTGTGGTATCGATGATTTGAGAGCCGCCGAAGGTGGCAATCTCGCTGATGTCATTGACATTGTATACATCTTTCAGGGATCTGCCGGTAGAATCCTGGATATCTGCCAGCTCTACCATATATTCCCCTTTTGTTGTCGTTTCCTTGATGGCAAACTTGGCAGTATAACTGTAACCAAGCGCATCAAAGAAACTCAGGTTCATGGTCTTACCGGAATCGGTGGCTGCATCCGGCTCATTCTTATCCAGAATACCGTCCACATACGCCTCTGTGGTTGCTTCCGGAGGATATGTCATATTGGCAGCGCTCATAATACGCAGCGCCTGCACAGTATCCTTCTTAATTGTCTGAGTGGCTTCGTCCACGCCCCATCCCATTACATTGTATCCGTTGGCTGACATAGCCAGATTACCTGCCGCATCCACATAAAAGGAACCGTCTCTTGTGAAATAGTTGCTCTTACCATCGCTTACCACAAAGAAAGCCTCTCCGTTGATTTTAATATCAAAGGGGTTGCCCGTATTCTGGGTTGCGCCGCCTGTTGTAATGGCATTGCTGATGGCCGCAGACTGTACGCCCAGACCGATCTGCTTGGCATTGACACCCGCACGCCCTGTCAGTGCATTGGGGCCGGATGCCCTGGATGTTGTCTGATACAAAAGTTCACTGAAATTGATGGAACTGGATTTGTATGCCGTCGTATTGACATTGGCAATATTATTACCGATTACGTCCATCTTGGTCTGGTGTGTTTTAAGTCCTGCCACACCAGAAAACATTGATCTCATCATAGTGTTATATGACCTCCTACTCTTACCTGGTGTCCGTTTTGTTCCGTCTGTCAGTCAGGAACATCTGCCTCCATAAAGGTCCGGCTACATAATCACGGCACCGTCAATATTGGTAAATACGTTTTCTTCTGTTTCTGCCTGATCCATCGCTGTCACCACTGTCCGGTTAGGTACATTGACAATAAATGCCAGCTGATCCACGATCACCAGCGATTCTCTGATTCCTTTCGCACCGGCTTTCTGCGTTCCGTCGCTCAGACGACCCATCTGCTCGTCTGTAAGCCTGATATTTCTGTCTGCCAGTCTGTTCACAGCATGCTTGGAAAACTTAAGTTTTCCTTTCGCCCGGTCTGTCTTTCCTGCCAGAATATCCTGAAAGGAAATGCCTTCTGTCTGTGAAACAGCTTTGCGGGTACTGTTGTTCTGAACTGGGAACTGATTTGGTATCTGCAGTGCGGAAAGATATTGGCTGTCCTGTATTTTCACTGCGTTCTACTCCTTCCGTCTCAGCTTCGGTCGTTATTCTTTATCGCCTGTTCCTTCTGTCTTGTCTGTGCCGCCCTCTTCTTTCTTATCGGCATCCTCGTTTCCTTCTGTTTCTTCCTTCTTGTTCGCCCCTTCCAGCTTTTCATCCAGCTCTTCCTTGGCTTTTTTGAGAAGTTCAATCTGGTTCACATAGCCTTCCAGCTTCTTCTTGTTCTCATCAGTCAGGAATGTTTTCTGATAATCTGTCATCTTATCAAAGGTATCTTTCAGCTTCATAACATCTTCTTCATGAGAAAGTGTCAGTTTGGCAAGTGCCGGCAGTTTGTTCAGTCCTACGGTCCACTCATATGCCAGATCGTATGCTTCTGAATATTCAGGATCATAAATGCTCTCCACATCATCCAGCGGATAGTCTTCTCCTTTTACATTTACATAGGCTTTGCCGTTCTGATAAGATACATAATTCACTTTACCATACACATATCCGGTGGAACCTGTGGCAGAATCCGTCGTTTTGATATAAACTTCCTCTCCTACCAGATTGGATGCTCTCTGCAGATTCATCGCACTGGTCATATTCTGCATTTCCTCCAGACTGGAGAATGTGGCAAGCTGAGAAATGTACTCCGTATTGGAAGTGGGTTCCAACGGATCCTGATATTTCATCTGTGCCACCAAGAGCTGCAGAAACGCATCTTTATCCAGATTGTTGCCCGATTTCTCGGTTTCTTTTGAATTTGTTTTCTGTGTTGTGTCTACGATTTTCCCGTCTTTTACAGGTGCTACCAAAGCCATATACTCACTCCTTTTATGCCATATAGTCCACTGTGTTTCCGTTCTGCTCCATCATCTCTGCCGCAATGCGCTCTTCTTCCGAAAGTTCCATCTCATCCAGTGAAACATCACCGTCCAACTGGATCCTGCGGGTTCCCCGCCTTTTCGGCTGTTCGTACTGAGAGTTATCGCCTCCGTTTTCGGCAAAATTCCTGTCGAAAGCATGGCTTGCAATGGTTACTTCCACCGCTTCCACCTTCACACCCTGTTCGCTCAGATTTTCTTTCAACTGTGCCGCCTGTGCTTCCAGCACTGTCTTAACCGCCTCATTCTCTGCAGTAAACTGTGCGGTAACCACACCTTCCTTAGCCGTCAGGTGAATACGCAGGGTACCCAGTGTTTCGGGGTGCAGACGCAGTTCCAGTTCTGTCATATCGGGCTTTACTTCCGCCTTCATGTACTCTGTAACCTGATCCATAACTTCTCTGGACCGGGCCGCTTCAAAAGGAATCTCTACCTGTTCCACAGCCGCCCCTTCCTGCAGCGTTTCCACACCGGTTCTGCTCCATCCCTCCAGGAACTGACTCCCGCTCTCCTGACTGGCGCCGTTCTCTTTCTCTCTGCCGGAGCTTCTCTCCTGTGCCCTTACTTCCACAGGCGCTGTCTCTTTTGCTTCTCCTGTGACTTCTGTCAGCTCATTCGGATTCACCGGACCGGCTTCATCCTCCTTTTGTGTCTCCAAATCTTCCGTCACCGCCTGTTCCCCGGAAATAAAAACGGGAATCTCTGCTTCTTCTGTGGCTTTTGTCAGCTCTGCCGCCTGTTTCCCTGCATCCGGTTCCATCTGCTGCAGAATATCCGCAAATGCGGCGTCATCCACTCCCAGCTCTGTCTGCAGGCTGTCTGCAATCTCCTCTACGGTTTCCGTCAGAGCCTGCACATCCTGATACAGCGCTTCATTGGTCAGAATACTCAGATCATCTGTCTCTCCGGCAACTGCCATCACAATGTCCCGCACATGATCCGGCTGCAGCAAATCCATCTGTGTCAGCCCCAGCTCGCTCATGATTGTTTCCAGCTCTTCTTCCGTAATGTCCAGCTCTTCTTCAATGGCATCCTTTACTTCCGAAACAGCCTCTTCCACAGCCTCTTCCGGATTTTGCACGGTTTCTGCCGCCGTATCGGTCTGTTCCGTTGTTTTTTCAGCCGTTTGATTTCCTGCATCCTTAACGGTATTCCGGTCAACCTTTACCGGCGTCCTGGCCGCCGCAGTCTGACTGTTCTGCGGGGAACTCTGTAGCTGCCCTGCGGTATCTTTTGTACGGTTCATAATCTGAGAGAAACCGTCTCCTGCCGTACTGCCCGCAGCAGAACCGGCTGCACTTACACCAACCGCGCCCATCAGCAGGCCTGCGGTTTGTGTGATACCTGTTCCTGTCATTTTCTTCCTCCTTTCCTGAACTTATCTATGATTATATACATACAGAGTATATATG